>DASSLQ010000107.1:0-56790 GCA_035689325.1 Burkholderiales bacterium
AAGCGCACGCCGATGCCGGAGCAGCCGGCGCGCGAGCGGGCGAAGAACTTCAGCGAGGTGGCGTGCGGCTACTCGCTCGAGGACGCGCTGCGCGAGTCCGAGCGCTGCCTTCTCTGCCCCGACCCCACCTGCATCGAAGGCTGCCCGGTGAACATCGACATCTGCGAGTTCATCCGCAAGATCGGCGAGCAGGATTTCAAGGGCGCCTACGACATCATCAGCGCGACGAACCTGCTGCCCGCGATCTGCGGCCGCGTCTGCCCGCAGGAGAGCCAGTGCGAGGAAGTCTGCACGGTCGGCGAGACGCTCGAGCCGGTCGCGATCGGGCGCCTCGAGCGCTTCGTCGGCGACCGCGCGATCGCCGAAGGCTGGGCCGCGACGCCTTCCATCGAGCCGAACGGCTTTCGCGTCGGCATCGTCGGCTCGGGCCCCGCCGGCATGGCCTGCGCCGCCGACATGGCGAAGGCGGGCTGCGAGGTCACCGTGTTCGAGGCGTTCCAGGAGCCGGGCGGCGTGCTCAAGTACGGCATCCCGGATTTCCGCCTGCCCAATCCCGTGATCGACGCCGAGATAGAAAACCTGCGCAAGCTCGGCGTGAAGTTCGAGTGCAACACGCTCGTCGGACGGCTTTTCACCATCGAGCAGATGATCGACGAGATGGGCTATCACGCGGTCTTCATCGGCACCGGCGCCGGTTACCCCTCGATGATGGGCATCCCCGGCGAATCGCTGAACGGCGTGCTTTCCGCCAATGAGCTGCTGACGCGCTGCAACCTGATGCGGGCGCGCGACTTCCCCGACTTCGACACGCCGCTGCCGGCAGGCAAGAGCGTGGCGGTGATCGGCTCGGGCAACACGGCGATGGACGCGCTGCGCGTAAGCCTGCGCCTGGGGGCGCCAAGCGTGCACTGCATCTACCGGCGCTCGCGCGCCGAGAGCCCGGCGCGCGCGGAAGAGCTGCATCACGCCGAGGAAGAAGGCATCCAGTTCCACTGGCTCACCAACCCCGTCGAGATACTGGACGACGGCAAAGGCAACGTCCGCGCCATGCGCTGCATCCGCATGGAGCTCGGCGAGCCCGATGAATCCGGCCGCCGGCGGCCGCTGCCGGTGAAGGGCAGCGAGTTCGAGTTCCCGGTCGACATCGTGGTCTACGCGATCGGCACCAACGCCAACCCGATCATCGGCCAGACCTGCAAGCTGAAGCTGAACAAGCGCGGCTACATCGAGACCGACAAGGAGTTCGCCACTTCGATGGCCGGCGTCTTCGCCGGTGGCGACATCGTGACCGGCGCCGCCACCGTCATCGAGGCGATGGGCGCCGGCCGCAACGCTGCGCGCAGCATGAAGCGCTATCTGGGGCTCGAGGCCGTCGGCCACGAGCCCATGTTCGGCATTCCCGCCGGCCAGAAGAATTTCGCCCGCATTCGCGCATGAAAAAGACAGAAACGCTCAGGGAACACATCATCGAGATCATCAGCGACTCCGGCGAAGGCGCGCAGCGCTGCGGCCAGTCGCTCGGCTCGATCGCCGCCCGCATGGGTAACGGCATCTGGACGGTCGAGATCATCCCGGCCGAGATCCGCCCGCCGGCAAGATCGGTGGCCGGGGCGAGCGGCAACCGCATCCGCATCGGCGCCGGCCCGATCACCAACGGCGGCGACCGCACCGATCTCGCGGTCGCGTTCAACGAGCAGGTGCTGCTCGGCCGCGTGCGTGCCGGCGAGCTGAAGCCCAATGCGATCATCCTGCTCGAATCCCTGTGGCGCAGCCACAAGGATCCGCTGATCCGCGCTTCGTACACCGAGACCGTGACCAAGCTGCTCGCGGCCGGCTATCGCCTACGCGAGATCCCGATGGACGCCGAGTGCCGCAAGCTCGGCCTCGCTCCCGAGCGCGGCAAGAACATGTTTGCGCTCGGCATGCTGCTCAGCATCTACAGCCTGGACCTGCAGCTCGGGCGCGAGCAGATCGCGCTCACCTTCGGCAAGAAGGACAAGCAGGTGATCGAGTCGAACGTGAAGCTGCTCGAAGCGGGCCATGCCTGGGCGGAAGCGCAGCTCGATTTCAAATACCGGATTCCCGCCACGCGCCCGACCGAGCCGAAGATCGTCGTCAACGGCAACACCGCGCTCGCGCTCGGCGTGCTCGCCTCGGGCATGGAAATCTGCGCGATGTACCCGATCACGCCGGCCACCTCGGCGTCGCACTACCTCTCGGACGTCTTCGAGAAAGTGGGCGGCGTCGTGCACCAGGCCGAAGACGAGATCGCCGCATGCACGTTCGCCATCGGCGCCTCCTACGCCGGCAAATGCGCCGTGACCATCACCTCCGGTCCCGGCTATTCGCTCAAGCAGGAAGCGATCGGACTCGCCGTCATGGCGGAGATCCCGCTGGTCGTGGTGAACGTGCAGCGCGGCGGTCCGAGCACCGGGCAGCCGACCAAGGCCGAGCAGGGCGACTTGCTCACTGCCATCTACGGCAGCCACGGCGACGCGCCCAAGGTGGTGATGGCGGCGAGCACCATCGAGGACTGCTTCTATTCGGTCATCACCGCGCGCAAGCTCGCCGAGACTTTCAATATGGTCGTGGTGGTCCTGACGGACGCCAACCTCGCCACCTCGCAGCAGCCCTTCCCGCGGCCGAAGTTCGACCCGGCGTGGATCGCGCCGCCGGCCGAGCAAAGTCCGGTGCCCGAAGGCGTGCAGCCCTATGACTGGGAAGCGGCCACTGGCCTCGCGCGGCGTTTCATCCCCGGTCAGCCGCGCGGCATGCACGCGATCACCGGCCTCGCGCACGACCGCGCGAGCCACGTCGCCTACGACCCGCAGATCAACGAGGAGGCCATCCACTTCAGGAGCCTCAAGCTCGCCGCGCTCCAGAAGACGCTGAAGACGCCGCCGATCCACGGCGAGCCGCAGGGCGACGTGCTGGTGATCGGCTGGGGCTCGACGCGCGGCGCGATCGAGGAGGCGGTGGACGCCTTGCGCGCGCAGGGCGCCAAAGTCGGCTCCATGCACCTGCGCTTCCTGCAGCCGCTCGCGCCGGGCATCGGCGAAGCGATGAAGCGGTTCAAGCACGTGATCACGATCGAAGGCAACTGGTGCGACCGGCCCGAGGACGAGCTGATCGACGAATCGAACCGCCGCTACTCCGCGCTCGCGATGCTGTTGCGCGCGCGCTATCTGGTGGACGTCGACTGCTGGAGCGAAGTGAAGGGCCAGCCGATCAAGCCCTCGACCATCGCCAATGTCGTCAACCGCAAGCTGAAAACAGGGACGGACCACGCTTTGGTCTCGCCGCAAGCGTCATGACCGAATACGCCAGCCAGTGCCTGCTGCGCCTGCACGACGAGCGCTTCGAGCTCGAGGACTACCAGAGCGGCGTGCCGCGCTGGTGCTCGGGCTGCGGCGACAACGCGATCCTCGCCGCCGTGCAAAAGCTCTGCCGCGACGAGTCGCTGCACCCGGAGAGGACGGTGTTCGTCTCCGGCATCGGCTGCTCGAGCCGCTTCCCGCACTACATGAAGACCTACGGCTTCCACGGCATCCACGGCCGCGCGCTGCCGGTCGCCGAAGGCATCCGCATGGCGCGGCCCGACCTGCACGTGTTCGTGAACACCGGTGACGGCGACTGCTGCTCGATCGGCGCGGCGCATTGGGTGCACGCGGTGCGCTACAACATGAACATGACGGTGCTGCTGCACGACAACGAGATCTATGGATTGACGAAGAAGCAGGCGTCGCCGACCTCGCCGCGCGGCACCAGAAGCAACACCACGCCGCGCGGCAGCTACCTCGAAGGGCTGAATCCGCTCACGGTGACGCTCGGCGTGCAGAACGTCTCGTTCGTCGCGCAGGCGGTCGACTGGATCCCGGAGGTGCTCTACCAGATCGTCAAAGCCGCGTTCCACCACAAGGGCTTCTCGTTCGTGCGCATCCTGCAGCGCTGTCCCGAATGGCTGCCGGATCACTTCGAGCCCTACGTCAAGGACCCGAAGAAGACGCTGCTGCTCACGCACAAGGACGGCTTGCAGCTCTCCGAGGCGATCGCGCGCACTTACACGAACCGGCGCGAGCACGACCCGGCGAACCTGGCTCTCGCGCGCGAGAGCGCCTCGCAGCTGGACCCGATCCCCGTCGGCATCCTCTACCGCAACGAGCAGGTGCCCTGCTACGAGGACCTGCGCCGCTCGACCAAGCTGCGCACCGCCGAGTACATCAAGGCGGGCCTCGAAGCCGAGTTCGACAAGTTCACCGTATGGCCGCAGGCGGCCTGATATGCATTCCGAGATCAACGCCCCGCTCGCCTTCCACCTGACCGGCATCAAGAGCGCCGAGCAGCTCGAGCCGCTCGAGAGCCTGGGACTGCGTCCGGCGCTGCTCGCCGCTTATCGTGATCTCGCGAAGCTGCGCTACGACTTCCCGCTGGTGCTGCTCGCCAAGCCGGAGAACGGCGAGTTCGCCCAACCGCTTTGCGCGCTGGTGGACGCCGCGCTGGCGAACATCAAGGACGAGCGCGTGCGCACGCTGGCGCTGCGCAAGGAGCGCGAGATCCGTGCGCAGGCAGAGATCGAATCGCGGACGCTTGCGCAGCTCTGGACCGTCGCGCCGCCGCTCGGCGCCTCCGGGCACGTCGTCGACTGTGACGCGCGGCTGCCGGTGCGCTTCATCACCGCGGCGTGGAGCGCGGTGCAGGCGGAGAAGGCGCGCCGATTCCATGAAGAGGCGGAGCGGCTGATCGTCCAGCTCGAGAACATCCTCGCCGCGGCTCGCGCGCACTCCGACCAGGGACGGAGCGCCGAACGGCTTGCCGCCTCCCTCGCGGCCACCGACGACAGCTTCGATACGCAGGCGCTTTCGCGCCTGCTCTCCAGGGCATTGCCGGAGCGACGGCTGCCGCACTCGCGCGAGCGCCGCATCGGCGAGCTCCTGACGACGCTCACGACGCAACGCTTCTTCTCCGGCGGCCAGGGCGAGGAGCGCCCCTACAGCTTCGTCTTCTATAGCTGTGGCGCGGCGCGGCGCGCGCTGCACGAGCGCCGCAAGGCGGCAGTCGAGCTCGCGCAAGCGATGGCCGCGGCGCGGCTCGAAGTGAAGGGCGAGTACGTCGAGGGCGTGCATGATGCGCTGCTGCACGCGTTCGTGGACGGCGCGCTCGACCCCGCGCTCGCCCCCGACTACCTGGTGTGCATCAACTCGCAGAGCCTCAAGGTCCCTGCCGAGGCAAGCGGCCTGGCGGAGCTGCTCGAGAGCGGCCTGCCGGTCAAGATCCTGGTGCAGCACGACGACCTTCTCGAGAAGCGCACCGCGCTGTGCGCCGAAGCGCGTCTCGTAATGGGCATGGCGCTCGGCCTGAACGACGTCTTCGTCCTGCAGACGAGCGCGTCCAATCTTTACCCGCTGCGCAGCCGCGTGCTGCGCGGCATCGAGTATCCGGGCACTGCGCTCTTCAGCGTGTTCTCGGGCGGCTCCGGCCGCATCGAGGGAATGCCGCCCTACCTGGTGGCCGCCGCGGCGATGGAATCGCGCGTTTTCCCGGCCTTCAGCTACGACCCCTCGGCGCGCGGCGAGCGCTGGGAGCGCTATTCGCTCGAGAACAACCCGCAGCCCGACGCCGACTGGGTGCGCCACCGTCTCGACTTCGAGGACGGCGAGCACCAGCGCAGCTCCGAAGAGCTCGCCTTCACGCTGACCGACTTCGCGTCGCTCGACGCCCGCTTCGCCGGCTACTTCGCGGTCGCGCGGCGCGAGAAACTGAACGGCGCCGACGTGCCGACGCTGCGCATGGTCGACGCCGAGAACCGCCTGCAGACTGTGATCGTCGCCGAGCCGCTCGCGCGCGCGGCCGAACGCTGCCTCGACGCGTGGCGCGGCCTGCAGTCGCTCGCAAAGCGCCCCGCCGCGCCGGTAGCCACAGCCGCAGCGGCGCCGCCACCCGCGGCGCCTGCGCCAGCGCCTGCTTCAGCGCCGGCCGCGCCAGAGGCGGCAAAGGTGCCCGCCGGTGATGCGCCTTATATCGAGACGCCGCGCTGCACGACCTGCGAGGAGTGCGTGAAGATCAACAACCGCATGTTCGTCTACGACGCGAACAAGCAGGCCTTCATCGCCGATGCGAAGCGAGGCACCTATCGCGAGCTGGTCGAAGCCGCCGAGAACTGCCAGGTCTCCATCATCCATCCGGGCAAGCCGCTCAATGCCGACGAGCCCGGGCTGGACGAGCTCCTGAAGCGAGCCGAAGCGTTCCAGTAACCGCGCAGGAGGCAGCCTTGACGTCGATCAAGACGCGCCCTTTCAAAGGAAAGAGACACCATGGACACAAAATCAGTCAGGACCGCGGCCCTTAATTGCAACGGCACGTCGATCGAGTTTCCTCTGCTCGGCGGCAGCATCGGGCCGGACGCGGTGGACATCCGCAGCCTCTACGGCAAGAGCGGCATGTTCACGTACGATCCGGGCTTCCTGTCGACAGCGAGCTGCAACTCGAAGATCACCTATATCGACGGCGATGCGGGCGTGCTGCTCTACCGGGGCTATCCGATCGAGGAGCTCGCGGCACAGTGCGATTTTCTGGAGACCTGCTACCTGCTGCTCAACGGCGAGCTGCCCACGCCGGCGCAGAAAACGCGCTTCGTCGGCGCGGTGCGGCGCCACACCATGGTGCACGAGCAGATGCAGTTCTTCATGCGCGGATTCCGGCGCGATGCGCATCCCATGGCCGTGCTGACGGGACTGGTGGGAGCGCTCGCCGCCTTCTATCACGACTCGCTCGACATCAATAACCCGCAGGACCGCGAGACCTCGGCGCTGCGCCTGATCGCCAAGATGCCGACGCTGGTGGCGATGTCGTACAAGTATTCCCTCGGACAGCCCTACGTCTACCCGAAGAACGACCTCTCGTACACCGCGAACTTCATGCGCATGCTGTTCGCCACGCCGTGCGAGGAGTACAAGGTCAACGACACGCTGGTGCGGGCGATGGATCGGATCTTCATGCTGCACGCCGACCACGAGCAGAACGCTTCCACATCCACCGTGCGGCTATGCGGTTCGTCGGGCACCAATCCGTTCGCGGCCATCGCCGCCGGGGTGGCGTGCCTGTGGGGACCCGCCCATGGCGGCGCCAACGAGGCCTGCCTCAACATGCTGCAGCGGCTGCTGGCGCAGGGCGGGGTGGCGAAGCTCGGCGAGTTCATCGCCAAGGTCAAGGACCCGAACTCGGGCGCGCGCCTGATGGGTTTCGGACACCGCGTGTACAAGAACTATGATCCGCGCGCGAAGCTCATGCGCGAGACCTGCTATGAAGTGCTGGGCGAGCTCGGCCTGGCCGACGATCCGCTGTTCAAGCTGGCGATGGCGCTCGAGAAGGTGGCGCTCGAGGACGAGTACTTCGTGAGACGCAAGCTCTACCCGAACGTCGACTACTACTCCGGCATCGTGCAGAAAGCGCTCGGCATACCGGTGTCGATGTTCACCGGCGTCTTCGCGCTCGCCCGCACCGTGGGCTGGATCGCGCAGTGGCAGGAAATGATCACCGACCCCGAGTACAAGATCGGGCGGCCGCGCCAGCTCTACAGCGGCCCGTCGCGCCGGCCGGTGACACCGATCCACAAGCGCGGCTGAGAGCCGTCCGCGCGGGCGCGCTGCCCGAGCGTCCTCCGAAAAAAGGATGAGCGCCATCCTCATTCTCTATTCGACCGTCGACGGCCACACCGTGAAGATCTGCGAGCGCCTGGGCCGCATCGCCGAGCAGCGTGGCCACCGCATCAGCGTGGCGGCCCTGGAACACGCGTCCCGCATGGGACCCGAGGGGTTCGACAAGATCGTGATCGGCGCCAGCATCCGCTACGGCAGGCACCGCCCCAATGTGGCGCAATTCATGCGCGCGAACGCAGAGCTGCTTCGCTCGAAGCCGAGTGCGTTCTTCACCGTGAACATCGTGGCGCGCAAGGCGAACAAGAATACGCCGGAGACCAACCCCTACCTGCGCAAGTTCCTCCGGCAGCTCCGCTGGCGGCCGCGAGTGCTCGGCGCCTTCGCCGGCAAGCTGGACTATCCACGCTATGGCTTCTGGGACCGGCAGATCATCCGCTTCATCATGCTCCTCACCGGAGGGCCGACCGATCCGAAGGCGGTGGTGGAATTCACCGACTGGAGCGCGGTGGAGCGATTCGGGCAGCGGGTCAGCGAGATGTAGTCCGGCGCGCGCTCACGCCGCCAGCCGTTGCAGCCCTTCGAGCGCAAAGCGCAGCACGCCGCTCACCGCGAGCGCCACGGCCACCGAGAGCGCGACCGAGGCGAGCGCCTGGCGGCGGCCGATGGTCTTGGTCATCACCGCGAAGGTGGAAATGCACGGCACGTAGAGGGTTAGAAAGACCAGGAACGTGAAGATCTGCGTCGAGCTGAGATACGCATCGACGGCGAAGCCGCCAAGCGCGGTATAGATCATGGCGAGCGAGAGTTCCTTGCGCAACACTCCGAAGAGGAGCGGCACACCGAGCACGACCGGAAGCCCCAGCCACCACGCCGTCACCGGCGCGAGCGCGAGGTTGATCCAGCGGTCGGCGCCCCAGTGAGCGAGCAGCGCCAGCACCACGCTGCCGCCGACGAGGAGCGGCGTGACGATGGTGAGGATGTCCCGCGTGCGCAGCCAGGTCTCGCGCGCGAGCGCGCCCCAGCGCGGCGCCGCGTATCCCGGGATCTCGAGGATCTGGCCCACGCTCTCGGCGGCGAAGCGGCGTCGCAGCAGGTGGCCCATGGCGGAGATCACCACGCCGGCCACGGCGAACACCGCGAACACACCCCAGACGCCGAGATACTTGCCCGCAAGCGCCAGGATGATCGCCGAGCGCGCCGAGCACGGCACGAAGGTGACGAGGAGCGACGCGGTGGTGCGCTCGGCGCCCTTGGTGGTCGCCCCGACCGTAGAGAGCGCCGGCACATTGCAGCCGAGCCCGAGGAGGAGCGGCAGCGCCACGCCACCGTGCAGTCCCAGCCGGTGGAACACGCGATCGACGGCAAAGGCGATCCGCGCCATGATGCCGGTCTGCTCGAGCACGATGAGGAGCAGCACCAGCGGCACCATGTACGGTACGACGATGCCGATGAGCCCGACGAGGCCGTCGACCACCGCGCGCACCACGACACCGGCGGTGGTGTCGGGCTGCCAAGCCGACACCGTTGCGGCGAGCTGCGCCGTCGTCCTGGCATCGATCCATACGCTGACATAGAAGACCACGAACAGCACCGCGGCGAACACGGCAACGCTGCCGAGCAGTCCCCAGCGCGGGCTCAGGAATAGCTCGTCGAGCCAATAGCGCCAATCGCGGCGCTCGCGCACGCCGGCGGGACGCGTGGCGAGCTCGGCGAGCGCGGCCGCGCCGAGCGCAGGCTGAGGCACTGCCGGCGCTCGGCGCGCGGCGTCCGCGGCCGCGCCGAACAGCTCGCGTATGCCGTAGCCCATCGTCGCGATCGTCGCGACCACCGGCACGCGAAGTTGCCGCGCGAGCGCCCCGGTGGAGACGTGCAGTCCGCGCCGGCGCGTCTGGTCCATGCGGTTCATCACCAGCACCAGCGGTCGCCCGAGCGCGAGCAGCTCGAGCGTGAATTCGAGATGGCGCTCGAGCGCCGTGGCGTCGAGCACCTGGACGATCACGTCAATCGCCTGCGGATCGTGCGCTAGCCGCAGGCTCGGCACGCGAGTGATGCGCGCTTCGTCGAAGCCGATGTCGACGTCGCACTCGTCGCCGGCAGCGCCAGGGCGGCCAAGGCGCGTCGCCGTGCTTTCCACGGCGCGGAAGATCGTGGTGGTGCCGGCGCCAGGCAGGCCGACGAGCGCGATGCGCAGGCGCTTCTCGCCCCTGAAGAGCGGCTGACGCAGCGGGACGCTGACGGCCTTCAAATGAGAGTCATTCCGGCTCGGGTGTCAAAAAAAAAGCACGCGGCTTTGGACGACCAGCAGGCGCGCGTTGGCGATCCGGAAACCGGACGCTTCGCTAAGCGCCGCAAAGTTGCTCATATCGCCTCCGGCACCATGTCGATCGCGCCGCAGGGGCACTCGGCGGCGCACAGGCCGCAGCCCTTGCAGTAGTCGTAGTTGAACTCGAAGCGCTTGCCGGGACCGAGCTTGATCACCGCGTTGTCCGGGCAGACGCCGTAGCAGTTGTCGCACTCGAAGCAGTTGCCGCACGAGAGGCAGCGCCGCGCCTCGAACAGCGCGTTGCGCTCGTCCAGGCCCAGCACCACTTCGTCGAACGTCGACTGGCGCCGCAGCGTGTCGAGCACCGGACGCATGGTCTTGGGCGCATCCGAGTAGTACCAGGCGTTGAGTCGCTCGTAGGCCGCCGGTGCGTGCTTGGGCGCAGGTTTGTATTCGGTGCCGCGCAGCCAGGCGTCGATGTGCCGCGCCGCCTTCTTGCCGTGGCCGATGCCGACGGTGACGGTGCGCTCGGCGGGCACCATGTCGCCGCCGGCGAAGATGCCTTCGTGACCGGTCATCATGTTCGGGCCGACCTTGACGACGCCGTCGACGACTTCGAGGCCCGGCACGTCGCGCAGCAGGCTGAAATCGATATCCTGGCCGAGCGCGAGCACCACCGTGTCGGCGGCGAGCGTCTCGAGCTCGCCGGTGGGCTGCGGATAGCCTTTTTCGTCCAGGCGCATCTTCTCCACCGTGATCGAGCCTTCGGCCGCCTGCTTGATCGTCGAGAGCCACTTCACCATCACGCCTTCCTGCAGCGCCTCCTCGAGCTCCGAGTCATGCGCCGGCATCTTCTCGCGCGTGCGCCGGTAGACGATGAGCGCCTCCTCGGCGCCCAGGCGCTTCGCGGTGCGCGCGACGTCGAGCGCGGTGTTGCCGCCGCCGTAGACCACGACGCGGCGGCCGAGCTGCGGCTTCTCCGCGCCTTCCATCGAGCGCAGCACCGAGACTGCATCCAGGATGCGCGCCGATGAGCCGGCGGGGATGTAAGCACGCTTGCCGATATGCGCGCCGATGGCCAGGAATGCGGCGTGGAAGCGACCGTCCTTCATGCTGCCGAGGAGGTTCGTCACCTTGCGGTTGAGATGCAGCTTCACGCCCAGCTCGAGGATGCGTTTCACCTCCGCGTCGAGCACCTCGCGCGGCAGGCGGTATTTCGGGATGCCGAAGCGCATCATGCCGCCGGCGAGCGGGCCGGCTTCGTGGATCTGCACCTCATGCCCGGCGCGCGCCAGGTGATAAGCGGCCGCGAGCCCCGACGGACCGGCGCCGACGACCAGCACGCGCTTGCCGCTGCGTGCCGCCGGCGGCGCGAGTTTCCAGCCGCGCCTGATCGCCTCGTCGCCGAGGAACCGCTCGATCGAGTTGATGCCCACCGCGCTGTCGAGCGTCGCGCGGTTGCACGCGGTCTCGCACGGGTGGTAGCACACGCGGCCCATGACCGCGGGCAGCGGGTTGTCTTCCGTCAGCAAGCGCCACGCGCGCTCGTAATCGCCAGACTCGGCGTGCGCGAGCCAGCCCTGTATGTTCTCGCCCGCCGGGCAGCCGGCGTTGCATGGCGGGAGGCGATCGACGTATACCGGGCGCAGCGTGCGCCACGAGCCGGTGTGGTTGGCGAGGCTCGACCCCGGATCGAGCGTGATGGCGAAGGGCTTACGCATCGAGCAATCCGTACTTGCGGATGTTGCGGTCGGCGATCTCCTGGATGCGCATGATCGCTTCGACCTTTACCTCCGGCGAGAAGAGATGCGCGAAGCGCCGCTGCGGCCGCAGATAGTCCTCCACCGCTCGTTTGCGGCGAATCTTGGAAACGCTCACCACTTCGCCCTGCTCCGCCTCGTACACCGGAAAAAGCCCGGTCTCCTTGGCGAGGCGAGCGATCTGCACGCTCGCTTCCGACGGGTGTCCCCAGCCGAGCGGGCACGAGACGAAGATGTGGATGTAGCGCGCGCCGCGGAATTCCATCGCGCGGCGCACCTTGGCCTCGAGGTCGTGCAGCTCGGCGATGGTCGCCGTTGCGACGTACGGAATGCCATGGGCGATGGCGATGGCAGGCACGTTCTTGCCCTGCCCGAATGCATTGCCGGCGGAAGTGGTGGCGGTGCGCGCGGCCGGCGGCGTGGCCGATGAGCGCTGCACGCCGGTGTTCATGTACGCCTCGTTGTCGTAGCAGATGTAGAGCACGTCGTCGTTGCGCTCGAACATCCCCGATAGGCAGCCGAAGCCGATGTCGGTGGTGCCGCCATCGCCGCCCTGCGCGACGACGCGCACGTCGTGGCGGCCCTTCACCTTCATCGCCGCCGCGATGCCGGTCGCTACCGCTGCGGCGTTGCCGAAGAGCGAATGGATCCACGGGATCTGCCAGGACGTCTCCGGGTACGGAGTGGAGAACACTTCCAGGCAGCCGGTAGCGTTGGCGGCAATGAGCTGGCGCCCGGTGGCCTGCATCGCCGCATCGAGCGCGTAGCGCGCGCCGAGCGCTTCGCCGCAGCCCTGGCAGGCGCGGTGGCCGGAGTTGAGCGAGTTCGTGCGGCGCAAGTCCGACTGCACGGCGCGCAGCTCCTCGGGCAGCAGCCGGTTGCCCACCGTGAAGGTGCCGGTCTGGTAGTACTTAACGGGCTGGAACGCCATGGCGCTCCTTCAGTACCTGCTCGGCCAGCGGGCCGCTGCGACGCACTTCGGCTTCGCGCGCGAGCACGCGCTCGACCAGCGGCGCGTCGAGGTCGAGGAATGTGGTGAGGCGCAGCTCGTCGCGCATGCCGTCGGCGAAAACGCGCGCCAGCGCGTTCTTGGTGATCGGGCGGCCGCCGAGTCCGGCAATCACGTCGTAGACCGGCACGGCGCGGCCCGAGAGCGTGGTGCGCACGTTGGTCGAGACGATGCCGCCGACGCCGACCGCGAGGCTCTTCTCGACCACGATGACGCGCTTCGCGCCCTCGAGCAGCCAGCGCATTTCGGTAAGCGGCCACGGCCGGAAGCACGACACGCCCAGCACTCCGATTCGTTCTCCTTTGGCGCGCAGCTCGTCGACCGTGTCCTTGATCGTGCCAAGCACCGAGCCGAGCGCAATCACGACGGTCTCAGCGCCCTCGAGCTGGTAGGCGCGCGCGAGACCGCCCGCATCGCGGCCGAAAGCGCGGCGGAATTCGCTCGCCCATGCCGGAATCAGGTCGAGCGCGTGCATCTGCTTGGCGTGCGCGAGATAGCGCACCTCGGTGAACGCCTCCGGCCCGACCATCGCGCCGATCGACACCGGCTCGCGCGGGTCGAGCACCTGGCGCGGCGCGAACGGCGGCAGGAAGGCGTCGACTTGCTTCTGCGTCGGCAGGTCCACGCGCTCGTAGGCATGCGTGAGGATGAAGCCGTCCATGCACACCATCACCGGCAGCGACAGCTCCTCGGCGAGGCGGAACGCCTGGATGTGCAGGTCGAGCGCCTCCTGGTTGTTCTCGGCGAACAGCTGGATCCAGCCGCAGTCGCGCTGCGACATGGCGTCGGTGTGGTCGTTCCAGATGTTGATCGGCGCGCCGATGGCGCGGTTCGCGACCGTCATCACGATCGGCAGGCCCAGGCCGGAAGCGTTGAAGAGCGCTTCCGCCATGTACAGCAGGCCCTGCGATGCGGTCGCCGTGTAGGCGCGCGCGCCGGCCGCGGAGGCGCCAATCGCCACCGACATCGCGGCGAACTCCGACTCGACGTTGATGAACTCGCACGGCGCGAGCTTGCCCTCGGCGACGATCTCGCCGAGCGCCTCGACGATGTGCGTCTGCGGCGAGATCGGGTAGGCGCAGATCACTTCGGGCCGGCAGAGCGCGATCGCCTCGGCGACCGCGCGCGAGCCTTCAAGCTGTTTCAGCATGTGCGAGCTTCCCGTAGGCCGCGCGCGCGGCGCCGATGTTGGCGAGCGCCACCTTGCCTGTGAACTTCTCCTGGATGGCGCCCATCACCGCGTCGAGCGAGACCGCTCCCGAGAATGCGGCAAAGGCCCCGAGCAGCGCGGCATTGGGCACCGGCCGACCGATGAACTTGAGCGCGAGCTCCGTCGCCGGCACGGTGCAGGTGCGGTACTTGCCCACCAGCTCGCCCAGGCCGAGCTCGGCGAAGCTGCGTGAGGTGTTGATGAGAATGTAGCCCTTCGGCGCGATGCCGGCGAAGAGATCGACCTGGTGCAGCAGCGTCGGGTCCTGGATGATGAGCGCGTCGGGCGCGAGGATCGGCTCGCGCACGCGGATCTCCTTGTCGTCGATGCGGCAGTACGCGACGACCGGCGCGCCGGTGCGCTCGGAGCCGAAGCTCGGGAACGCCTGCGCGTGCTTGCCCTGGCGGAAGGCGGCGATGGAAAGCATCTCGGCGGCGGTCACTACGCCCTGGCCGCCGCGGCCGTGAATGCGCACCTGGAACATGAGCCCAGTATCGCGGCCCGCCCCGGGCTGCCTTTGATTTACGTCAACAGGCGATGACGGTGAGGCTGCGGATGCCCTGCGCGCCGCGCACCAGGATGCCTTCGATGTCGGCCGTCGCCGACGGGCCGGTCATGAGTACCGCGTAGCGCGCTTCGCGAAAGCCCGGCTGCCGATACGCATGGTGCAGATTGGCGACGATGGCTTTCGGGTCAAGCAGCACGACGAGGTGCTGCGGCAGGAAGCCGAGCGCGTTCACCTCGAACTCCGCCTCGGACAACCAGACGGAGCCGGTCTCCGCCACGCCAAAACGCGCGCGCACGACGCCGAGGTCGACGTCGGCGAGCGCCTTCGGGTCGTCGGGCAGCGGACGGTTCCCCGCCACTTCCGGCGTCGCCGAGCAGATCACGCGCGCGTGGGGAAACTTCGCGCGGATCAGCGCGGCGGGCTCGCCCTGCAGGAATTCGCCGCCCATGCGCTCCAGGTTGGTCTTGAAGTCGTGCACCACGCCGTCGAAGAGCGGCACTTCCGGCAGTGCGACCGCCGGCGGCTGGTTGCGGCGCACGCGCGCCAGGATGTCGTCCCGGTTGTTCATCGGTGCTTGAGATACCACTCGCGGAACGATTGCTTGGGCGCCTTGGGCACTTCGCGCTGCCGGCCCCAGGCGTTGAGCGGGTTGTAGATCATCGAGCGTGGCAGATGGTCGAGGCCGGCCTGCGCCGCCTTCACTGCCAGGCGATAGAGCTTCGGGCTCGCGAGCACCTTGCCCGCCATGCGCATCGCCTCCTGCTTCACCATGGGGAGCTGGCCGCGCTCGGCGATCACCTGGCGCCAGCGGTAGATCTGGTCGTGGATGTCGATCTTCACCGGACAGACGGCGGTGCAGCTGCCGTTCAGCGTCGAGGCGAAGGGAAGCGCGCTGTACTTGCGCAGGTTGAACGTCGGATCGATGATCACGCCGATCGGCCCGGAGTAAGTCGCGCCGTAGGAGAGGCCGCCGCTGCGGCGGTACACCGGGCAGGTGTTCATGCAGGCGCCGCAGCGGATGCACTTCAGCGAGCGCCAGAAGCCGTCCATCCCCAGCCGCTCGGAGCGGCCGTTGTCCACGAGCACGACATGGATCTCCGTGCCCGGACGCGGCGCACGGAAGTGCGAAGTGATCTGCGTGATCGGCGAGCCGAGCGCGCTGCGCGACAGCATGCGCACGAAGACGCCGAGATCCGCGAGGCGCGGAATCAGCTTCTCGATGCCGATCGAGGCGATGTGCAGCTTCGGCAGGTTGGCGCTGAGATCGGCGTTGCCTTCGTTGGTGCAGACGACGAAGCTGCCGGTCTCGGCCACCGCGAAGTTCGCGCCGGTCATGCCGGCGCCGGCTTTGAGGTAATACGGGCGCGTATGCTGCCGCTGGCTTTCCGCGAGATACGGCACATCGCTCTTCCTCGCGTCCGTGCCGATCGTGCGCGAAAAGACCTGCGCGACGTCGCCGCGCAGCTTGTGCACGGCCGGCACCACGATGTGGCTCGGCGGCTCGTCGTCGAGCTGCTGGATGCGCTCGCCGAGGTCGGTTTCGATGATCTGGATGCCGCGCGTCTCCAGGAACGGCCGCATCTCGCACTCGTCCGTCAGCATCGACTTGCTCTTCACCAGCACGGTGGCGCCGTGGCTGCGCAGCAGCTGGTAGACGATCTGGTTGTGCTCGGCGGCATCGAGCGCCCAGTGCACCTGCATGCCGTTGGCAATCGCGTTACGCTCGAACTGCTCCAGGTAGTCGCCGAGATGCGACAGCGTGTGCTCCTTGATGCTCGATGCGAGCGTGCGCAGCTCCTCCCATTCCGGAATCGCCTCGGCTTCGCGGTCGCGCTTCTGCCGCAGGTCCCACAGGCGCTTGTCGTGGAACTCGACGTGCTCCCTCGCGGCAATGAAGCGCGAGGAGGCTTCGGCGTGATCGACGCGCTTCATGCGCGCGCGCCGTTCAGTACCTGTGCGATGTGGATGAACTTGAGCGGCAGGGCGAGACGCTCGGCGCAGCCCTTCTGGTGCATGAGGCAGGACGGATCCGGCGTGACGATGTACTCGGCGCCCGCGCCATGGTGATCGCGCACCTTGTCCTGTCCCATGCGTGCCGACACCGGCTCCTCGGTCACCGAGAAGGTGCCGCCGAAGCCGCAGCACTCGTCGACGCGCGCAGGCTTTACCACTTGCACGCCCTTCACCGCCGAGAGCAGTGCGAGCGGCTTCGAGTGTCGGGCGCCGGCGATCTCCGAGGTGCTGGCTTCGCCCAGCCCGCGCAGCGTCGCGCAGCCGATGTGCAGGCCCACCTTGTGCGGAAATTTTGCCCAGGGGAACTCGCTCACCCTGAGCACGTCGTGCAGGAACTCGCACAGCTCGAAGGTGCTCGCGCGCAGCTTCGCGACCTCCGGCGTCTGCTCGATGGCGGTGAGATGCTGGCGCACATGGTGCGCACAGCTGCCCGAAGGCGTAACGACGTAGTCGAGCTTGCGGAAGTTGCGCGCGAAGAGCCGCTCGACCGGCGCCGCGTCGGCGTGGCAGCCGGAGTTGGCCAGCGGCTGCCCGCAGCAGGTCTGGTCGAGCGGGTAATGCACGGCGAGCCCGAGCCGCTCGAGCAGCTCGAGCGTCGCGACGCCGATCTCAGGAAAGAACGCGTCGACGTAGCATGGGATGAAGAGCCCGATCTTCAATGCGTGCCGGCCGCGATGTGCCGGCGCAGCGCGCGGTAACGCTCCTCGGGCCGCTCGCCGAACACCGGATCCGGGACGCTGCCGACCGCCGACTTCACGGCCTGCCAGTCCTCCGGCCCGAGCAGCGCCGCCGCGCGCGGCAGCACGACCTCGTCTTCCCTCGCGAGATGGTTGGCGTAGTAAACGAGATAGGTCGCGGCGGCGACCTCG
This sequence comes from Burkholderiales bacterium, assembly GCA_035689325.1. GTDB lineage: Bacteria > Pseudomonadota > Gammaproteobacteria > Burkholderiales > SG8-39 > SCGC-AG-212-J23. The sequence continues at coordinate 17,288 of DASSLQ010000107.1, forward strand.
ACGTCGCTCCTCGCGATCATCGAGCCGTTCAGGATCGACTCGATGTGCTCGCGCAGCTTTTCGCCCGCGCGCGCGATGATGCGATGCTCCTGTATGAGACGCGCGAGATCGAGGCTGAGATCCGGACAGCGCTTGGCGAGGCGCGCGAACGCCACGTCCTCGCGCGGATGGTGATACTGGTCGGTGTACTCGCGCAGGTACGAGACGATGTCGAGCATCAGCTCGTAGTTGGGCCGCTCGCCGCGGTGGAAGCAGTCCAGCTCCTTCTGCAGGAGCTCGAGCAGGCGGCGGAAGTAGACGTGCTCGGTATGCCACATCGCAAGGGGTCCGCTCATGACTCGTTTGTACCGGCTGGCCGGGCCACGCCTAATGACCTAGATCAAATCGCGCTCAGGTCATCATGCCGAGGAGGCGCGGCAGCCAGAGCGAAAGCGGCGGCCAGTACGTCACGATCACCAGGAAAACCAGCATCGTGAGCAGCCAGGGCCACACCGCGATCGTCAGCTCGGTGATGCCCATCTTCGTGATGCCGCTCGCGACGTAGAGGTTCAAGCCCACCGGCGGATGGCACATGCCGACTTCCATGTTGACGGTGATGAGAATGCCGAAGTGAACCGGGTCGATGCCGAGCTTGGTCGCCACCGGAAAGAGGATCGGTGCGGTGATGAGCACGATGGAAGAAGGCTCCATCACGTTCCCGGCAAGGAGCAGCAGCAGGTTCACCATCAGCAGGAAGCCGATCGCGCCCAGGCCCTGGCCGATCATCCAGTCGGCCATCGCCTGCGGGATCTGCTCCGAGGTAAGCAGGTAAGAGAAGAGCACGGCGTTGGTGATGATGTAGAGCAGCATCGCGCTCATGTTCGCGGAGTCGAGCAGCACCTTCGGCACCTGCTTCAGGCCCATGTCCTTGTAGACGAACACCGCGACGAAGAACGCGTAGACCGCGCTCATCGCCGCGGCCTCGGTGGGCGTGAAGACGCCGCTGTAGATGCCGCCCAGCACGACGATGACCAGCAGCAGGCCCCAGACGCTCTCCCAGAAGCTGCGCCAGACGAGGAGCGCTTCGTGCCGCGCGCTGATCGCCATGCCCTCGACGAGGTCGCCCTTTTTCGCAAGCGGAATGGCGGCGAGGATCCAGATCACGAAAAGCGCGAGCAGCAGTGTGCCGCCGCCCGTCGGCAGGAAAAGCGCGAGCAGCGCATGAACGACAACCGGCGGCGTTGCGAGGAACGCCACGCTGAAGACCCAGCGCAGGACGAAGCGGTTCTGCGTGAGAAGGCGCGCGACCAGCAGCCAGGCGATGCCGAGAATGACGACCAGGATGCCGGTGCCTTCGGGCGCAAGGCGGCCCATCAGCCACCACAGCGCCGCGATCGGTGCGGCGATGAAAAACAGGCTCGCGGAGAGGCCGGCAATCGTGGCGATGCTCGCCTGGCCGCCAGTGCGGCCGGCGACGAGCTGCATCCGCGGATATTTGTTCTTGCGCGCCCGGTACCAGGTAAGCGCGCCCAGCATGAAGGCGAGCACGAGCCCCGGCACTACCCCCGCCATGAAGAGCGTCCCGACCGACGTGTTGGTCGCCACCGAGTACATCACCATCACGATCGACGGCGGAATGAGGATGCCGAGCGCGCCGGAAGTGGTGATGACGCCCGCGCCGAAGCGCTTCGGGAAGCCGGCCTTCACCATCGCCGGCAGGATGATGGAGCCGATCGCCACCACCGTGGCGGGGCTCGAGCCGGACACGGCGGCGAACAGCGCGCACGCCATCACGCCCGCGAGCCCGAGGCCGCCGTGCCAGTGGCCGACGACGCTGGTGGCGAAGTTGATCATGCGGCGCGCGACGCCGCCGTGCGTAAGGAAGTTGCCGGCGAGGATGAAGAACGGGATCGCCATGATCTCGAAGCGCTCGATGCCGGTGAAGAGCTTGAGCGCAACGGACTCGACCGGCACGCTCGTCATGAAGAAGAGAAAGGCGAGCACCGTGAGGCCAAGCGAGATCGACACCGGCATGCCGGTGAGCATCAGGCCGAACAGCAGGACGAAGATGATGGTCGCCGTCACCGCACGTCCCTCGGATGCAGGTCGTCCTTCATCGCGGTGGGGACGAGGTCCGCGTCGGTGACCTCCGCCACGCCTTCCACGCGCCCATGGTCGTGATGCGGGAGCTGCCCGGTGCGCCAGAACGACCAGGCTACCTGCAGGAAGCGAAAGCACATCAGGTAGGAGCCGCAGGGGATCGCGAGGAACACGATCCACATCGGCGCCTCGAGATCAGGCGAGACCTGGTCGGTGTGCGCGATCTCCCAGACGAACTTGGCGCCGAGGGAGCCGACGATGCCAGTGAAGAGCGCGCCGCAGAGCAGCCCGAAGAGCACGAAGCCGGCGCGCGGCTTGTCCGGCATGCGGTTGATCAGCACGTCGACGCCGACGTGGATGCCGGTGCGCACGCCGTAGGCGGCGCCGAACTTGGCCATCCAGATGAACATGTAGATGCACAGCTCCTGCGCCCACGAGAGGTTGATCGTCAGGAGCCAGTCCTGGAACGCGGGCCACGGGATGCCCGAGGCGTAGCGGTGCACCACGGCGACGAAGATCACCACCGTCGCCGCCCCCATGAGGAAGGCGATCAACCACTCCTCGAGATGGTCGAGCGCCTTCAGCACGCGCGTCTTACAGCTTGCTCGGGTCGAAGCCCGTCTCTTTGTAGATCTCCTGGATCAGCGCCTTGCCGATGGTCGCCTCGCTCTCGCGGTGGACTTTCATGAGCGACTTCTTCCAGGCCTTCTTTTCCTCGGCGCTGAGCGCGATGATCTGCGTCTTGCCGGTGGCCTTGACCTTGGCGAGCGCGTCCTCGTTCTCCGCCTTGGCGATGTCGTTGGCGTACTTGGTCGCGTCCTTCATCGCGCCCTCGAGCGTCGTGCGCACCTCGGCCGGCAGGCCATCCCAGAATTTCTTGTTCGCGATCACGGCGTACTCGATGACGCCGTGGTCGGAGAGCGTCACGTACTTCTGCACCTCGTTCATCTTCTGGGTGTAGAGATTCGAGGGCGGGTTTTCGGTGCCGTCGACCACGCCCGTCTGCAGCGCCTGGTAGACCTCGGAGAACGCCATCACCTGCGGCGTCGCGCCGAGCGCGCGCATCTGCGCGTCGAGCACCTTGGAGGACTGGATGCGCATCTTCAGGCCGCGGAAATCCGCCGGCGTCTTGAGCGGCTTGTTGGCGCTCATCACCTTGAAGCCGTTGTCCCAATAGGCCAAGCCGACGATGCCCTTGCTGTCCAGTTTCCTGAACAGCTGCTCGCCGATCTTGCCGCCGGTCACGGCGTGCAGATCGTCGTAGTTGTCGAAGATGTACGGCAGGTCGAACACCTCGAACTCGCGCGCGCCGAGCGGTCCGAACTTCGACACCGACGGCGCCAGCATCTGCACGTTGCCGAGCTGCAGCATCTGCATCTCCTCGCCGTCCTTGAAGAGCTGGCTGTTCGGATAGACCTCGACCTTGACGCGGCCCTTGGTACGGCCCTCCGCGAGCTCCTTGAACTTGAGCGCGCCCTTGCCCTTGGGCGTGTTCTCGGCGACGACGTGGCTGAACTTGATGACGATGGGCTGCTGCGCCTGGGCGCTGCCGAGCAAGAGCAGCGCCGCGGCCGCGGCGATTGCATAGCGTTTCATGGTTCCTCCTGTGGCTGTGCCCCGGAGCCTAGCGGCGTGCAGCGGCGCTCGACTTGACCTGCGTCAAGTCCGGCTGATCGCGCGGGCGCATCATGCATCAACCGGAGAACGCCATGAACGGCCTCGACGTGCTGCGCGACCCGCTGCTCAACAAGGGCATGGCCTTCACCGAGCGGGAGCGCGATACGCTCGGCCTGCGCGGCCTGCTGCCGCCGCACGTGCTCTCGCAGGAAGAGCAAGTGGTACGCGCGCTGGCACACATCCGGCGCCAGCCGACCGACCTCGAGAAGTACATCGAGCTCTACGGCCTTTACGACCGCAACGAGTCGCTGTTCTTCCGCGTGGTGTGCGAGCACATCGACGAGATGCAGCCGCTCATCTACACGCCGACCGTCGGCCTCGCCTGCCAGAGGTACGGCCACATCCTGCAGCGGCCGCACGGCCTGTTCATCGGCGCCAACGATCGCGGCCGCATCGAGCAGGTGCTGCGCAACTGGCCGCATCGCGCCGCCATCATCGTCGTTACCGACGGCGAGCGCATCCTCGGCCTGGGCGACCTCGGCGCGAACGGCATGGGCATCCCGGTCGGCAAGCTCTCGCTCTACACCGCCTGTGCCGGCATCCATCCGCAGCTCTGCCTGCCGGTGATGCTGGATGTCGGCACCAACAACGACGAGCTGCTCGCCGATCCCTACTACGTGGGCCTGCGCCAGCACCGGCTGCGCGGCGCAGCCTACGAGGAGCTGGTGGAGGAGTTCATGGTCGCGGCCGAGCGCGTGTTTCCCGGCGTGCTGATCCAGTTCGAGGATTTCGCCAACCGCAATGCGTTCCGGCTGCTGCGCGAATACCGCAATCGGTTTTGCTGCTTCAACGACGACATCCAGGGCACCGCGGCGGTGGTGCTCGCCGGCATTCTCTCGGCGCTGCGCGTCAGCGGCGCACGGCTCGCCGACCAGACGTTCCTCTTCCTCGGCGCCGGCGAGGCGGCGAGCGGCATCGCCAACCTGATCGTGGCGGCCATGGTGGAGCACGGCTTGCACGTGGAGGCCGCACGCCAGCGCTGCTGGCTGTTCGACTCGCATGGGCTGGTGGTCACCGGGCGCCACGACCTCGCCGAGCACAAACTCGCCTTTGCGCATCCGCACGCGGCGATCGAAGACTTTCCGAGCGCGGTGCGGGTGCTCAGGCCGAGCGCCATCATCGGCGTCGCGGCCGTGGGCGGCACATTCACGAGCGAGGTGCTGCAGGATATGGCGCGCATCAACCCGCGGCCGATCGTCCTCGCGCTCTCCAACCCGACGTCGAAATCGGAGTGCACGGCGGAACAGGCCTACCGCCACACGCAAGGCCGGGCGCTGTTTGCCTGCGGCAGCCCGTTCGAGCCGGTCACGGTCGATGGCGAGCGGCATGTGCCGCGCCAGGGGAATAACTCCTATGTCTTCCCCGGCATCGGGCTCGGCGTGATCGCGAGCCGCGCGCGCCGCGTGAGCGACGAGATGTTCATGGCGGCGGCGCGCACGCTCGCCGAGCAGGTCGCGCCTTCCGATCTTGCGCAGGGCAGTCTCTATCCGCCGCTCGCCGCGATCCGCGAGGTCTCGGCCCGCATTGCCGCCGCGGTGGCCGCGATCGCCTACGAGCAGCAGGTCGCCGCCGGGCCCCGTCCGGCGGATTTCCTCGCCTTCGCCAAGGCGCAGATGTACGAGCCGCGCTACGCGAGCTCCTAGGAGCCGCTGACGACGTCGAGCTTGTTCTCGACCGCCTTGACGCCTTCGACCTTCGCCGCCACCTGAGCGGCGAGGCCGCGTTCCTTCGCGCTGGGCGCGCTGCCCCACAGCGTCACGGCGCCGCCCGTGGCGACGACGTCAACGTTGTAGAGCTTCGCGCCTTCGAGCGCGCGCGACACGCGCTGTGCGAGCTCCTTGTCGGCGTCCGGCTTCGCCGGCTCGACGGGCGCGGCGATCAGCTTTGCGCTGGTGCTCGCGGCCGGCGCGAGCCTCGGGTTCTCGCTGCCGCACGCGGCGAGGCCGAGGATCATTGCGAGCACGACTGTCTTCTTCATAATCAACCTCCGTTGTTGGATGCCGGAAGGTTGCCCGCTCAGCATGACGCCCGCGGGGCGCGATGAGGGCAAAGCGATGGCGAATTCTTCGCGACCCCTATTCGGGCGTCAGGAAGCGGTGGTATTGGCCGTCGGGAATCTCGTTGAGCTCGCAGGCAGTGCCCGGTGCAAAGAAGGACCACGGTGTCGCCGTCTGCCGATCGGCAAACACGAAGCGCGCGCGCACGCTCCAGAAGTATCGCTGACCGGGCTTCAGCGCCTGCTCGATCCGGTGCTCGGGGCGCGTGAGGCCGTCTCGCTGATAGACGAGGCTGCGCCGTGAGCAGTCTTCCTCGTCCCAGACGCGCAGGTCGTAGGTGACGTGGCTGACGCTCGAGGCGAGCTCGCGGTCGAGCGCGCGCGGGAACGCCTCCCAGGTGAGCAGCGGCTGAACCGAGTCGGCGCTGCCGAAGCGCAGCGCGCTGCCCATGCACAGGTCCTTGCCATACTTGATGAAGGGCGCACTGACGAAGTCGCCGATACCGAGCGGCTTGGCGGCCGGCTTGCGCGGCTCGAGCCAGCACAGGCCATATTGCGGGTCGACCTCGGGCAGCCGGCCGAAGCTCGACGGCATGGCGAGGTCGACCGCGCCGAGCAGGAAGAAGCCATCGGCGATGCGCCCCGCGAGATCGTCGTAGGCCCGGTCGAGCTCTTCATCGATCAGCTTCGCGCCGTCCGCCGTCCAGCGAGCGAGCTCGCGCCGCGGACTGTGGTAGCGCAGCTCGCGCGCAAAGAGCGCTTCCTCGTCGCCGGCGTGCAGCAGGCGCGCGCGCACCGTGAGCGTCAGCGCGAGCGCCGGATTGCGGGTGCCGCCGGGACACGGATTGGCATCGAAGGGCGCGCGCGCCACGCATCCTTCCAGCTCGATCGCGAGCACGGCGAGCTCGAGCACCGTATCGGCGGGCGCTTCTTGGGCCACACGTACCGCTCCGTCGGCACCGAGCACGCTCGCGACGCGCGCCGCCAATGCCCGCTGGCTGTCGAGGCGAGCCGCCGCGTCGTGAATCACTTTGTCGATCTCGCGCGCCTTGTCGGCCGGCACCGCATGCACGCTGCCTTCCACGGCACCGCCGGCGGCCTCCGCCGTGATCACCACGGGCGCCATGAGGAGCACGTAGGGCGTCGCCGCCCCGGCGCTCGCCGCGACGATCAGCACGGCGAGGCCCGCCTCGGTGCCGCGCCCGAGCGCGCCGAGCGCGGCGCCCGTCGGGCGGCTCTTGGCGAAGGTGGCGAAATTGGAGCGCGGGACGCTGTCCGCAGGAAGGATGACGACGGTGCCAACGGCGGCCTGCACCTCCGGCGGCGGCGACGCGGCGCCTTGCGTCGTGCAGCCGCTCAGCGCCGCTTCAAGCGAGAACCAGATACACGGCAGCGAGCGTGCCCAGGAACGCGAACCCATGGAAGATCGCCTTGAGGCCGGGCCCGACGTGCACGCCGAAGTCGTGCACGCAGTGGTACATGCGATGCAGGCCGTGGAACAGGAAGAGCCCGATCACGGCAACGATCGCGAGCTTGCCGATCGGGTTATGGACGAGCGCGAGCATGCGCTCGTAGCTCATCGTCTCGCGCGACATCAGGCCCATTGGCACGGCGATGCCGGTGATGAAGATGAGCACCGGCCCGATCAGCGCCGACAGCATGCCGCCCGCGCCGAACAGCGACCAGAAGATCGGCTTGTTCGAGCGCTTCATGCGCGCGCCGCCCACAACAGCAGCACCGAGCAGATGCCGATCGCCGTCACGCCGGCGACGACGATCGCCTTGTCGGGCACCGGCACGCGCGGCAGGGTCTTCGGCATGATCTTGAACCAGGTCCAGGCGTGATACGCGACGAGCACGAACGCGAGCACGTGGTACGCAATGACCCACGGGCGCGAGAGCCGCTCGAGCCAGTCCTCGTAGCGCACCTCGCTCTGCGTCAGGCGCGCGACGCCGACGAGCAGCGTAAGCGCGTAGATCGTGAGAACGACGCAGCTCGCCTCGCGCACCATGTACCACACGTAGTACGGATTGCGCCGCCACCACCACGCGGTCACCGGGCGCCGATAGGCCTTCATCTGCCACTCCGCGGCGCGAGGAAGCGCAGGAAGTAGTCCTTGGTGCTTTCGATCTTGTTCTGGTTCACCGCGCGCGCCGGATCGACACCCTTCGGGCAGACCTCGGAGCAGTAGCCCACCAGCGTGCAGCCCCAGACGCCGTCCTCGGCGTTGACGAGCTGCATGCGCTCCTGTTTTCCACCGTCGCGGGAATCGGCGTTATAGCGGTGCAGCAGCGCGAGCACGGCCGGGCCGGTGAATTTCTCGTTCAGCCCGTACTGCGGGCACGCGGCGTAGCACAGCAGGCAGTTGATACATTGCGAGTACTGGTAGTAGTCGGCCAGCTGCTCCGGTGTCTGGCGGTGCGGCTCGGCGCCGGGATCGACCTTCGGCATGAGCCAGGGCTTGGCGGACTCGAGCTTCGCCAGGAAATCGGATTGGTCGATGGCGAGATCGCGCACGATCGGGAAATGCGTAAGCGGCTCTACGCGCAGCGGTCCGGGGTAGTAGTCGCGCAGGAAGGTCTCGCATCCGAGCCGCGGCACCCCGTTCACCATGGTGCCGCAGCTGCCGCAGATCGCCATGCGGCAGGACCAGCGGAAGGTGAGGCTGCCGTCGAGCTCGTCCTTGATGTACTGCAGGCCCTGCAGCACGGTCATGTCGTCGGTAAAGGGCACGTCGTAGTGCTGCCAGTGCGGCGCGGCATCCGCCTCCGGGTGGTAGCGCAGGCACTCGATGGCGATCGTTCTCATGTCATCACCGCCTGCTTGCCGGCGCCCCCGTAGTGACGCTGGCGGGGCGCGGACTTGGTGATGGTTACCGGCTGGTGCTCTATGCGCGGAGCGCCATCGCCGCCGTGGTGAGCGAGCGTGTGCTTGAGGAAGTTGGCGTCGTCGCGCCGCTCGTAGCCGTCGAGGCGCTGGTGCGCGCCCCGCGACTCGCGGCGCGAGAGTGCCGAGTGCGCCATCGCCTCCGCCACTTCGAGCATGAAGCCGAGCTCGATCGCCGTAAGCCACTCGGTGTTGAAGGCCCGGCCGCGATCGTCGAGCTTCACGCCGCGCCGGTAGCGTTCGCGCAGCTCGGCGAGCTTGCTGCAGGCGGCCTTCATGCCGGACGCGTCGCGATAGATGCCCACGCCCTCCTCCATGGCGTCGCGCATCCCGTCGCGCAGCTTGGCCACGCGCTCGCCCTGCTCATTGCTCAACATCGCGCCAAAGCGGGCCGCCGATGCGGCGGCGGCCTCGACGTTGCGCACCGGCCGCGCGCTGCGCGCGAACTCGGCGGCCGCGTCGCCCGCGGCGCGGCCGAACACCACGATCTCGACCAGCGAATTCGAGCCCAGGCGGTTCGCGCCGTGGATGCCGACGCTCGCGCACTCGCCGGCCGCATACAGCCCCGCGAGCGGCGTCTCGCAGCGCACATTCGTGTAGATGCCGCCCATCGTGTAATGCACCGCCGGGCACACGGGGATCGGCTGCTTCACCGTATCGATGCCGGCGAAGGTCTTCGCCGCCTCGGTAATGAGCGGCAGGCGCTCGTGGATCTTCTTCGCGCCGAGGTGGCGCAGATCGAGGTGCACTGCCGGCCCCTGCGGCGTGGCGATGGTGCGGCCCTTGTGCAGCTCGTGCCAGAACGCCTGCGAGAGGCGGTCGCGCGGGCCGAGCTCCATCGCTTTCACGCGCGGCCACGGATCGACCGGGCCGAGGCCGTAGTCCTGGAGATAGCGATAGCCGTCCTTGTTGACGAGGATCGCGCCTTCGCCGCGGCATGCCTCGGTGATCAGGATGCCGGTGCCCGGGAGGCAGGTCGGGTGCCACTGCATGAACTCCATGTCGCGCAGCGGCGCGCCGTGGCGGAACGCGAGGCCCATGCCGTCGCCGGTAACGGTACCGGCGTTGGTGTTCTGGCGATAGACGCGCCCGGCACCGCCGGTCGCGAGCACTACGGCAGCGCATTCGATGAGCACGAACTCGCCGCTCGCGATATCGATCGTGAGCACACCGCGCACGCGGCCGTCCTCGACGATGAGATCGGCGCAGAAATGCTCGTCGTAACGCCGGATCTGCGGATACTTGAGCGACGTCTGGAAGAGCGTATGCAGGATGTGAAAGCCGCTGCGGTCCGCCGCGAACCAGGTACGCTGGATCGACATGCCGCCAAAGAAGCGCGTGTTGATCGTCCCGTCGCTCTTGCGGCTCCACGGACAGCCCCAGTGCTCGAGCTGCATCAGCTCGGCGTTGCAGCGCTCGACGAAATAATCGACCACGTCCTGGTCGCACAGCCAGTCGCCGCCCGACACGGTGTCGTTGAAGTGCGCTTCCAGGCTGTCGTCATCGCGCGTGACGCCGGCCGCGCCGCCTTCGGCTGCCACGGTGTGGCTCCTCATCGGCAGCACCTTGGAGACGAGCGCGACAGTCAGGCGCGTGTCCTGCGCGGCCACGGCGAGGGCTGCGCGCAAGCCCGCGCCACCGGCGCCCACTACGACGACATCCGCCTTGGCCGATTGCATCTAGCGCCTGGTGATGGTCAGAAGCTGGTACAGGCCGCCGAAGAACGTTTGCTTCTCCACGCGAGCGACGGCGCCCGCCGGGAACCAGTCGGCGATCTCGTGGCGCCAGAGATCCATGGCGAAGGGCTCGAGCGTCTTGAGGATGCCGACCATCGGCAGATAGAGCGGGTTCGATTTCCGCGGGCGGTGGTAATCGACGATGACGAGCTGCCCTCCCGGCTTCACCACGCGCAGCGCCTCGGCGATGGTGCGCCGGCGCACGTCTTCGGGCTGCTCGTGCAGCAGGAAAAAGAGCAGCGCACGGTCATAGGCGCCGCTGGCGATGTCGAGCGCGGCGCTGTCGCCCTGCATCAGGCCGACGCGCGGATCGCCGGGGAGCTTGCGTGCGAGGTTGTCGAGTTGCACACGCAGGATGTCGACCACGTCGAGGCTGCCGCCGGTGCCAAGGCGCGAGCGCAGCCGGTCGGTAAGGTTGCCGTAGACGCAAGCGATCTGCAGCGTCCGCCCTTCGAGGCGCGCGCCGAGCGCGTCAAGCGCGGCGTCGCGCAGGCGGCCGAAGTTGCCCCACAGGATCAGGTTGACGAGCCATTGGCGCTCGAACAAGCGCACCGCGTTCGGGTGGACGTAGGCCCACCAGTAGGTCTGCGCGAGGTAGCGGGGTACGGCGATGGGTTCGATGGCGCGCTGCAAGTTTCGACTCCTCCGGGTTACGCCGTCGATTGTGCGAGGCGCGCGCCGCGCCGATTTGACCTGCGTCAAAAAGGGGCGCCCGCGCGCCCCGATTCGGAATTTTCCGAGTCCGGCGCTACTTGGCCGCGAGCACCTGCTCGACCGCGCTCTTCAGCTCCGCGTCCGAGGCATTGACCTTCATATGGCCTTTGCCTTCTTTCAGCTTGGCGACGAGCGCGGCCTCGGCGCCTTTATTGTCCTTGTACTTCGCCGCAACCTCCTTGAAGGCCGGGCCGACTTTCTTCTTGTCCATCTCGTGGCAGTTCAGGCAGCCCTTGGCCTTGAGGACGTCGGACTGAGCAAGGACAGCGCCGCTCGCAGCGGCGGCGACCACGGCAGCGGCAATCAGCAGGTTCTTCATTCCTTGGTTCCTCGTCTAGAACTTGTACTTGGCGAGAGCGTACACGATGTTGGTGGTGTAGGGCTGGAAGGCGTACTGCCCGGTCGTGTAGGAGAAAGACGGAGCGGTGACGCCGACGGTCGTGACGTACTTCGTATTGTCGTAGCCGATGTCGCTGTACCAGTAGTGCTCGTACGCGTAGCCGCCGGTGAATTCCCAGCTGCGGTTGTAGTCGTAGATCGCGCGCAGGCTGAGGGACGTGCGCCGCGTATTGTCGAAGTTGTTGATCGGCTGGAACACGGTGGTGGCACCGCCCGGTTGCGCGGTAAAGTCGGCGGCGCCGTTGGTCTCCGCATAGGTCGCCGAGCCCTTCAGCGTCAGCTTCTCGCGCGGCTTCCAATCTGCGCCGACGCCAACTTCCCAGCTCTTGTCGGTGTTGTTGGCATTCCAGTTGTAGGTCGAAGTGGTCGGCGGCGCCGATGGATCGGGGTTGCCGGTGCCGACGCGGTGCGTCGACTTGAATTTCGTGTATTCGAAGTCGGTGAAGGCGAGCACGCGGAAGCGCGACGGATCGCCGTATCCGACGCTCAGGTACAGCTCCTGGCGCTGGTCGGACGTGCGGCCGAGCTGCGTGTCCTTGTAGTTGTTGTCCTTGAAGATCGCCTCCACGCCGACGTCGAAGCCGCCGCCCGGCACCATGTCCAGCACGGCCTTGATCAGGTTCTGGTTGACATTGGCGAAATCGAAGCGCCGCACGAAGAGGTCCATCGGGTTCGCCGCAAGCGTCGCGACGTCCGCCTCAAAATCCGAGCGCCGCTCCAGGAACTGGTACTTGACGCGGCTCGTCAGCCAGTCGAGGGAGCTGTTCTTCCACTCGACGAAGACTTTGTTGTCCTTGGTGCTCGGGAAATCGGCGCGCTCGCGCTCGGTGTGCAGGTATTCGTAGCCGCCGGAGAACCTGTTTTCGCGCGACAGGCGGTAGTTCGCCTCGGCCCCGATGTCGTGCCTGCGGTAGTGGAACAGGTCCGCGCTGCACAACACGCCCGCCGCAGCGGCGCAGTTGACGCGCGGGTCGGTCGAGCCCAGGCGCAGCCCCGACGCGACGGTCGGGTTGAACGTCATCTCGGTCGAATCGTTCTTCTGACTCGCGTAGTCGTAGTAGAGCCGCGTATCGAGCGTCTTCGTCGGATGCGAGGCGAGCGAGACCGAGGCGGTGGTGTTCTTGATGTCGCCGTGGAAGCTGGACTCGTTCGGATTGGTGGCCGGGAACGCTCCCCCGGTGGAGAGCATCGTCTGCTGGATGTTCACGTCGTTGGTCAGGTGGCTCGTCGTGAAGCGCCCGGCGAGCGTCGAATCCATCGGCAGCTGACGCAGGTTGCCGTTGATGGCGAGCCGCGTGAGGTCGTTGCTCGGCGTAAGCACGGTCGTATCGAGGCCGTTGCCGAAGAAATCGTTCTGCCAGCGCAGCAGGGCGTTGCCGTTGTCGAAGCTGCTGTGCATGAGGTTTATCGCGAGATGTCCGCGCTTGCTGGAGTAGCCAGCCTCGCCGCTCACATTGCGCGTCGTGTAGTCGATCGGCGTGGGCAGGTCCATGAAGCCGTTGCCGGGGCTCGTGCCTTTGGCGCCTGCGAACACATTGATGCCCTTGCGCGTCACCTCGTTGCCGTCGAGGCGGAAATAGAAGGGCGACGCCGCCTGCCACTCGGCGAAGCCGCCGACGTCCCTGCGCTTGTAGGAGTGGTCGAAGCTATTCCAGGTCGCGGGGTTGGTGTTCGGGAACGTACCCGTGAGCGTGGTGCCGCCGATGCCGATGTACGGCGAGAGCGCGCCGGGACCCGAGCCGAAGTTGTGCCGCAGCTCGTTGTCGTAAAGGCGGTACTTGTACGTGCCGTAGCGTCCGCCCTGCAGGTTGAGGTACTGGTCATCGCGCCCGAGGTTCTCGCCGTAAGCGTTGAGATAGTTCGATTCGCCGCGCTGCCGCAGCTCGAAGGCGCCGATCGGCTTCGTGCCTTCGCTCAGATCGCGATACTCATTCAGCTTCGAGGGATCGCTGGCACTCTCGCTGACATGGCGGCCGCCGACGGTGACCGAGCCGGACCATTCCTTCTGCGTTTGGGTCTCCTGGGCTCCCGCGAACGTGGGAACGAACAGCCCTGCGACGAGAACCGATAAGAGCTTGCGTTCCATGTGCCCCCCTTAGCGGAAGAAGAGCTTGCCGCGCACCGCAGGCGCGTTGCTGCCGTGCAGGTTGTAGTGACAGTTGACGCAGCCGCGCGCGATGAGCCGGGTGTTCTGCGTGCCGGTCCAGGAGCCGCTCGCGTCGTAGATCGTGCCCGGATGCCGGGACGCGTCGTGGCAGTCCTGGCAGACGTTGGGCGCCTTTTCGGCAAGCAGCCGCGCGTGGTTCGCGCCATGCGGGTTATGGCAGGTGAGGCAGTTCTCCTCGACCGGCGGATGGTTCCAGACGAACGGGCCGCGCTTTTCCGCATGGCAGCTGGTGCAGAGCTGCGGGATCGATTCGGCGTTGACCATCGCCTTGGAAAGCGCGCCGTGCGGGTTGTGGCAGTCGGTGCACGCGAGCTTGCCCTCGATGATCGGGTGATGCGACGGCTTGAGCAGCTGCGAGCGGATCTGCTTGTGGCAGGTCGTGCAGGTCTCGTACTGCAGCTGGCGCTCCGTGGTCTGGAACGGCGCGACCGTGGGGTTGGGCTTCTTCAGCGCGATCGTCGCGCCCGGCCCGGGCTTGCCGTGCAGGCTGTGGCAGTCGTTGCACGCCACGTCCTGCTTCTTGTGCGCACCCGAGTCCCAGAAGGCGAGGTGGCGGTTGCCCTGGTGGCAGGAGAGGCAGACGCCGGCCTTCTGGCCGGCGGGGATTGCCGGGTTGTTGAAGCCGACGATGCCGCCGACGCCGCGGCCGCCGCCAAGTTTGGCGTGCTCGAGCGCGGTGCCGTGGCAGGTCGTGCAGGTCGGGCCGGCGACGTTGCCGACCTGGCCGTGCTTCGTCTCGAAGTAGCTCTGGACCTGGTCGGCGTGGCAATTCTTGCAGACCTCGGACTCGGGGGCCTTGGGTTTCTCTTGTTGTCCTAGCGCAGGCGCCCCGGCCAACACGGCGACGCAAGCGAACGCGGCCGACAGAACACGCAGTAGTAAGCCCTGCATTGTTGTCTCCTCCAGTGCGGCTCGCGCATGCACGCGCCGACGAGCCATTGAACTGCGTTGGCGTCATCATCGTTTGATCTGGAGCAAAGCGCCTGCGGGAGAGCCGCCAAACGTTGACCGGCATCAACGTCCAAGAGGGCGGGAATGACCGGCGCCGGGGCGAGCGCCGCGAATCCGAAATCTGCGAAACGTCTTAGAAGTTGTAGATCAAGCTCGCGTAGACGACGTTGACAGAGTAGCTCGGCGCCCGCTGGTTCGTCGGCAGCACCGCTGTCGGCGTGAACCCGGTCTGCATGCCGTTGTAGATGAAGTCATCGCTCGTCAGGTGCTGATAGAGATAGCCGAGCTTGAATGTCGACTGCTTCGTCACCTGATAGAGGCCGCTGATCTTGAACTGGAAGAGCTTGTTCGTGATGAGCGGCGTAGGGACGCAGGTCAGGAAGAAAGGATCGGCGCAAGTCCTTCCGCTTGCATCCGTCGTCGAATAGTTCAGGACGGTGCTGTACTCAGTCCTGGTGTACGAATAGAGTGCATCGCCGAGAAGGTCCAGCCGTCCGCCCATGAATCCGCCGTGTTTGACACCAACGCCGATGGTGCTGTCGCTGTCTTTCATGGCGTTGCTCCAAGTGGCACCGGAGGGCACGCCGATCGTGGTGGCGCCGGGAGCGGTAGGAGTGGTCGTGGGCGATCTTTGCTGGTTGGTCAGGTCGCGTATGCGCTCCTGCTGAGTCCAATACGCGGTGATCGTGCCGTTTTCGTGATACCGGTAAGTGCCGTCGGCATTCAGGGACCATGACTTGCCGCGCTGCATGCCGAAGTCGGTGCCGTAATTGTCTACGGTGAGGCGCCCGTTCAGCCCCAGAGACAGCCGGTCGGCTGCCTCCCAGTTGGCTCCGGCCTTCAGCATGTTCTGCTTGCGCGACGCTTCGAAGAACGGATTGAAGCCTCTGAACTCGCCACCGTTGATACCGGTGATGCCCGCGGGCGTACCTACGCCAGGAAGCGCTGGCGCCACGACGGCGTTGCCGTCCAGGCCAATCATGGGGGCTCGTGCGGTCAGATCGCGGTCTGATCTGCGGTTGCTGAAGCTGTAAGACGCGTTCAGGTTAAGTCCGTCAGCGGCTCTCAGCCTATAGAGGACGCCGAGCTTGTCTTCTTTGGTGCGCGGTACGGTCACACAGTTGGTGCCCGGCGCGTAGGGTGGCGTGCCGCCGCCCGACGCGTACTGGTTGCAGAAGCGGTGCGTATCGTCGTGGTTATACGCGAGCCGCAGTTTCTGGCTCGTGCTCAGCCGATAATCTCCAGCGAGCTCAGCTTGTTCCTTCTTGTAACTGAGTGGCGCATTCGGATAGTTGGCCGTATTCCCGCCGCTGATCGCGTTGTAGTTGTAAATGTTCGAAGCGGTCTGGTTGTCGCGGTAGTCGTACTTGAACCCGCCGGACAAGATCAGGTTGCGGGTAGTCTGGTCGGTGATCTTGAGATCGGCGTGGGAGGTCTTCACGACGCCGTCCAGCGACGTGGTCGGCGCCGGCGTCACCATCACCGTGGGCACGATGTTGTCGTAGGCGTAGACCATGTCCTGCCTGTTGTAGCCATAGGAAAGACCGCCGGCCAGCTTGGTTCTCGCCGATAGCGCATAGCCTCCGGTGAAGTTGAGCTGGTGGAACTGGCTGCTCGGCGGCGTGCCCATGGTTTCGTTCACGTTCGCGCCGGCCCAGGTCGTGAATCTCACCCCGTTGTAGTTATCCTGGAAATACGAGCCGAAGTACGACAACGTCGCGTTCGACCTGCTGCCAAGCCAATTCAGGGCCAGATTGACCGTGTCGGTGGTGTAGTTCGTGGGCATCGGCAGTATGGCCGGCCTCTCCCCGGTAGCGCCGCTGATGGCGGCGGCGCCGAATGCCATCAGTTTCGCGCCCGACTGTTCGAGATGGTTTGCTTCCAGCTTGACACTCCAGCGCGGATCAATGATGAGGGTGCCGCTGGCCGAGGTGTTTTCCCGCTCGTTGCTGATCTTCATGGTTTGAAACTGCCCGAGCTGCGCGGCCGAGAGCGTGCGCGCATTCGCGGCGGTACCGAAGCTCGGCAGGGTGAAGCTGTTGCCGCCCATGCTGCCGGTATACGGCGTCTGGTAGCTGTCCGACGTGTAGTGCGTCAGCTGATCGAAGCCGACGCCGATGGTCCACCGGCCCTGATCGCCTACCGTGGCGGCCAGGCTACGCGAAGTCAGGCCGAGATCCGTGCCGATCAATTGCCAGCGTCTGGTGCCATTGCCGTCCGCGTAGGCGTCGCCGCCGCGGACGTCGAAGTTGCCGATCAGGTAGGCGCCAGACCTGACGAGCCCGGTGTACTCGCCGAACTTGTAGGAATCCTTCGAAACCGTCGCCACGCCGAGCTCCACGAAGTTCGGCGGCGCTCTGAGCGAGCCGAGTTGCGTGTCCTGAGCACGGGCAGGCACGGCGGCCATCGCGATGAGCACTCCCTGTACCGCGAGCGCGATCGCGCTTGCTTTGACTTTTTCGTTACGCGTTTTCATCGCCATCTCCGATCTCCGGGCCTAGCGCTGGAAGTAGCCGCCATTGGGGCTGTTCGAGCCGTGGATCACGCTGTGGCAGTTGAGGCAGGCGCGTCCCAGGGCCTGGTTGCTCGGGCTCTGGTTCGTGAGCCCCGCCTGATTGCTGGCGGCGTTACGGCCGACCGGGTTCTCGCTCGAATGCTGTCCGTCATGGCACGACTGGCACAGCCAGGGAGCGCGGGACACCAGCAGCGGCGTGAGGTTCGAGCCGTGCGGCGTATGGCAGTTGGCGCAGTTCTCCACGACCGGCTGGTGCTCGAACAGGAACGGGCCGCGCTTCTCGGCGTGGCAAGTGAAGCAAGTCTCGTTGATGGTGTTCTTCTTCACCATGGTCGGCCCGGGCGAGCCGTGGGGGTTGTGGCAGTCGGAGCACACGACCTTGCCGACCTGGATCGGATGGGTGGAAATCTTGTAGCTGTCGGCGCGCTGCTCGCGGTGGCAAGCAAAGCAGACCTGCGTTTGGGTCTTCTTGTAGAGCACGGCGTCTGTGGCCGCATGACTCTGGTGGCAGTCGCTGCAGGACATCAGATTCACCTGGTGCGCGCTGCCCGCCCAGTGCGTACGCGCCGTTCCCCGGTGGCAGCTCAAGCAGGCTTCGCTGCGCTGCTCGACCGGCGTAGCCGCGTGCTTGCCGAACATGAGGTCCGGCTTGTCCGCGCCGGGATTGGACTGGTGCGCCACGCTCTCGCCGTGGCAGCTGGTGCAGGTCGGCGTGCGGCTGTCGCCGCGCACGCCATGCTTCGTCTTGCCGATCTCAAGAACCGGATAGGGCCAGCTCTCGTCGTGGCAGGTCGTGCACTTGGCGTCGCCGCGCAGGACCTTGTCCTTCTCCTGCGCGGCGGGCTGCTGCGCATGCGCAGGAGGAACGAGCAGCGCGTCAGCTGCGATCAGCGCCAGCAGTCCGAGCGCGAGGAAAAGAAGGCGCCGCCATGCATGGCGCGAAAATGACGCAGTACCGCCGAAGCTCATGACCGGCTCCTCCCAGGGGCGGGGTGCTTACTCTTACTTATCGTTGGCTATAGTGCAGCGGCGCAAATCCCTCTGATTGATGTAGATCAATGCCGAAATGGCGGCGCCGGCGCGGTTTCACTATGATTGATGCCGAGCCATGCGCCAGGGGATGCTGCGCTATGCGCAAGCCGATCGTTGGTAAGACGCTGATTGCTATCGCGATGCTGAGCGCGGCGTCGGCACTGCACGCCCAAAGCACGGGCGGGGAACGCAGCGGCAAGCAGGTCGTCGATCAGGTCTGCGCCCGCTGCCATCGCGCCGGCGTCGACGGCGCGCCGAAGATTGGCGACAAGGAAGCCTGGGCGAAGCGCTCCTCACGCGGACTCTCCAGCCTCACGAAGAGCGCGATCAACGGCATCCGCAAGATGCCGCCGCATGGCGGCCATCCGGAGCTGAGCGATACCGAGATCAAGCGCGCCGTTACCTATATGGTGAACCGGTCTGGCGGCCACTGGGTCGAGCCGGTCGGCGCCAAGCCGGCCGCGGAACGCAGTGGCCAGGCGATCGTCAAGGCGCAGTGCGCCAAGTGCCACGCGAGCGGCAAGGGCGGCGCGCCGAAGCTCGGCGACCGTGCGGCGTGGTCCGAGCGCGTAAAGCCGGGCGTCGACGCCCTGGTGCGCTCGGCGATCAACGGTCACGGCGGCATGCCGGCGCGCGGTGGCATGGCGAATCTCACCGATGTCGAGATCCGCAACGCGGTGAACTACATGGTGACCACCAGCATCGCGCCGCGCAAAGGCGAGTAGGGCACAGCGGCTGGGTTGACATGGATCAACTGCGGCTCGAGTTACCTCGGGCAGCTACGCCCGCCGCTTGTTAGCTTAGCGGCCATCATGAGGCTCCTTGCGTGCGCTGCGCTGCTCACGGCAGCCATGCCCTTGTGCACCTCCCTGCAAGACGCGCAGGCGCAGACCGGCGCCGACTCGGCGCTCGCGGAATCGAAGGGCTGCTTCAGCTGCCATGCGATCGACAAGCAGGTTGTCGGACCGGCGTTCCGCGATGTGGCGAACAAATACGGCGGCGACCAGCGCGCGGCAGCCAGGCTCGCCGACCAGCTGAAGAAAGGCACCGGCCACCCGATCAAGGTCGAAGGCACCGACGCCGAGGTCGAGGCGCTGGTGCGCTATGTGCTCGCGCAGGGCGGCGCGGCCGCGCCGCGAGCGCCCAAGGCACCTGCGAAACCGGCTGCGGCCACCGCGCTGCTCGAAGCGAAGGGCTGCCTCGGCTGTCACGGCGTCGACAAGCCGGGGGTCGGCCCGGCATTCAAGGACGTGGCCGCGAAGTACAAGAACGAGAAGACCGCCGAGGCGACGCTGATCGCGAAGCTGCGCGAGGGAAAGGGCCATCCCGTCAAGGCCGAGGCGTCGCAAGCGGAATTGAAGACGCTGGTGCAATTCGTGCTCGCACAGGCGGCTGCCGCCAAGCCTGCCGGCAAATCGCAGGCGGCCACGGCGGCGAGCCCGCCGCTCGACAACGCCGTGTGCCTCGGCTGCCACGGGCAGCCGGGCTTTTCGATCACCGGCGTCGACGGCGCGCCGCGTGCGCTGCACGTGACGAAGGAGCGCTTCGAGAGCAGCGTCCACGGCAAGCGGCAATGCGTCGAATGCCATCGCAACATCACCGAGATACCGCACAAGCCCGGTACGCAGGTGCGGGTGAGCTGCATCACCTGCCACGATGACCTGTGGAAGCAGGCGCAGCGTCAAGGCACCACGGGCGAGCACGCGCGTCTCGGCGTGGTGGTCGCGCAGATCGACCGTTACATGAAGTCGGTGCACGCGCGGCCGAGCCGCGAAGATCAGTCGCGCACCAACGCCACCTGCTACAACTGCCACGATGCGCACTACGTCTATCCGCTCGGCACGACCGAGCGCGCCGACTGGCGCCTGAGCATCCCGCAGGTCTGCGGCAAGTGTCATGCGGAGAAGCTCGACGCCTACGCCACCTCGGTGCATGGTACGGAAGTGCTGAAGCTCCGCAACCCCGCCGCCGCCATCTGCTCCGACTGCCACACTACACACGACATCCAATCGCCCGAAGGGACTGCTACCAAGCTCGTCATCGTCAAGAACTGCGGCGGCTGCCACGTCGCGAGCTTCAAGTCCTATACCAGCACCTATCACGGCCAAGTCCATCTGCTCGGCTACACCTATACCGCGAAGTGCTTCGACTGCCACGGCAGCCACGGCATCAAGCGCGTGAGCGATCCTTCGTCCAGCGTGAACCTCGAAAACCGCCTCGCCACGTGCCGCAAGTGCCACGCCAATGCAACCGCCGGCTACGTCAGCTTCGAGCCGCACGCGACGACGCACGACTTCCACCGCTTCCCCCAAGTGTGGCTGTCGGCCAAGTTCATGATCGGCCTGCTCGCCGGCACGTTCCTCTTCTTCTGGACCCATACGGCGCTTTGGTTCTACCGCGAGTACCACGAGCGCCAGCGCGGCGCAATGCGCACGCACGTGAGCACGGCCGAGCTGCCCGGCGTGGCGGCCGGCAAGCAGTACCAGCGCTTCGGTCCCTGGTGGCGCCTCGCGCATCTGCTCTTCGCGGTCAGCCTGATGGTCCTCACGCTCACCGGCATGACCGTGCTCTATGCGGAATCGAGCTGGGCGCCGGTGGTCATCAAGCTGCTCGGCGGCACGCGCAGCGCAGCGATCATCCATCGCCTGGCGGCCGTGGTGTTCGCCAGCGTCTTCCTCGTCCACCTGGTGGTGGTGCTCAACCGGGTGCGCAAGTGGCGCACGCTCGAGCAGTGGTTCGGTCCGCGCTCGCTGATCCCGAGCTGGCAGGACATCAAAGACATCTTCTTCATGTTCCGCTGGTTCGTCGGCAAGGGGCCGCGCCCGTTCTTCGACCGCTGGACCTACTGGGAGAAATTCGACTATTGGGCGCCCTTCTGGGGCGTGACGATCATCGGCGTAAGCGGGCTCATGATGTGGCTGCCCGCGCTCACCGCGTCGCTCTTGCCCGGGTGGGTGTTCAACGTCGCGATCCTGGTGCACGGCGAGGAAGCGCTGCTCGCAGCGCTGTTCCTCTTCACGGTGCATTTCTTCAACAACCACTTCCGGCCGGACAAGTTCCCGCTCGACGTGGTGATGTTCACGGGCAGCATGCCGATCGAGGAGTTCCGCCGCGAGCATCGCCTGGAATACGAGCGGCTCGTGCGCACGGGGGAATTGCAGAAGCACTTGGTGGATGCGCCCTCGCTGCCGATGTCGCGCGGCTCGCGCATCCTCGGCTTCACGCTGATCGGCACCGGCCTCGTTCTCCTCCTGCTGGTGCTGGTCGGTTTCTTCGGGCACGCCGCGTAAACGCCTTTGTTGACCTAAATCAAGGCCGGATTGGCGCGGGACGATAGGGTCAGGCATGCTCAAGGCTGCCGTGCGCGTACTCTTGCCGACGCTGCTCCTGCTATGGGCCGCATGCGCCGTGGCCCAGCCTGCGCGGCTTAAGCCCGCGGCGGATGCGGACCTGCGGGCGCTCTATGCCAACGCCGCGGACATCGCGGAAGGCAAACGCCTGGCGGAGAGCTCCTGCGCACGCTGCCATGGCGCGAACGGCATCAGCTCAACGCGCGGCATCCCGAACATCGCCGGGCAGCGTGCGGCCTATCTGCACCTGCAGCTGCGCGCCTACCGGCAGGGCGCGCGCGCCAAGGGCCCGATGGGCGGCGCGGTGGGCTTCCTGAGCGACGAGGCGCTCATCAAGGTGGCCGCCTATTTCGGCAGCCTGGAGCCGGCGAAGCCAGCGGCGGCGAAGCCGGTAGCGCAGAAGTCCGACCCGCTGCAGGCCGGCAAGGCGGCGGCCGCCGCCTGCGGCGCCTGCCACGGCGACAACGGCACGAGCAAGACGCCGGGCACGCCGAGCCTCGTCGGCTTCAATCCGACATACTTCGTCGCGGCCATGAGCGCCTACAAGAGCGGCCAACGCAAGAACGACATGATGAAGTCCATGGCCGGCAGCCTGAACGACGCCGACCTCGCCAACGTCGCCCTCTACTATGCGCTGCAGAAACCCGCGCGTGCGCAGACGCCGGCCGCCGGCGATGCGGCAGCGGGCAAGGCGGCCGCCGGCGCCTGCAGCGGCTGCCACGGCGAAACCGGGGTCAGCGCCAGCCCGGAGACCCCGAGCCTTGCCGGCCAGGACGCCCAGTACCTGAGCGCCGCCCTGCTCGCCTACAAGGACAAGGCGCGCAAGGACGAAGCAATGCAGGGCATCGCCGCGGCGCTGGACGAGCAGACGACCAGAAACATCGCCGCGTATTACGCTGCGCAGCAGCCGCAGGCGCCGGGCGTTCGCAAGCCCCTCAGCGTCGCCGAGTGGGTCGAGCGCTGCGATCGCTGCCACGGTTCGAATGGCAACAGCACCGATGCGCTGATCCCGGCGCTCGCCGGGCAGCGCGCCGACTGGCTGGAAACGGTGCTGCAGGCATACCGCAGCGGCGCGCGCAAGAGCGCGGCGATGAGCGCCATGTCCTCGGGGCTGAGCGAGACGGACATCAAAGAACTGTCGGCGTACTACGCGCGCCAGACGCCGCGCGCGGTGCTCTATGTGGTGGTTCCGGAGGGGCAACGATGAGGATCAACGAGCCTACGGTGGACGACGAGCCGCTGCACCGGCTTTTCTACCATTTCTCCGAGATGCCGAAGAGCCTTCGCGTGCTCTATACCGCGACGCTCCTCGTGCTCGGGATGGGCTACCTGTTCGCGCTGATTTATCTCTTCCATACGTACTCGGGCAAGGACGGCAATCCGGGAACGCTCTCGTATGAGGACATCGTCATCGCCTACAGCGGCAGCGGCAAGGGCTCGCGTCTGGAGTCGGCGCTGCGCGGCCCGATGTCCACGATGCTGCCGCGCGACGAGATGACGCCGATTCTCGCGTGGCTGCAGCAAGGCGCCGGTCGCGACGCCTTCGAGAAGACGATCCGGCCAACGCTCGACAAGCGCTGCATGGCCTGCCATGACGGCAGCAACCCGCACCTGCCCAACCTGAACGGCTTCGACAACGTGCAGAAGCTCACCGAGCGCGACACCGGCACCGGGGTCTTTACCCTGGTTCGCGTATCGCACATTCACCTCTTTGGCCTCACGTTCATCTTCTTCCTGCTGGGAACGATCTTCAGCCACGCCTACGTGCGGCCGGTGTGGTTCAAGTGCACCGTCATCGTGCTGCCTTTCGTCGCCCTGGTGATGGACGTGAGCTCCTGGTATTTCACGAAGCTGTTCCACCCCTTTGCGCTGGTGGTGATGGCCGGCGGCGGCCTGATGGGACTGTCCTTCGCCTTCATGTGGGTGGTGTCCATGTATCAGCTCTGGTGGTCGAAGCCGCCGAGCCCGGTCGTGCAAAGAGCCACCGCAACCGTTGATGTCGGCTGATGCTGCGAGGTGTTCGATGAAAAGCCTGAAGCTGGGAATCGTCGTTTCGCTGGCGCTCGCCGCCTGCTCACCGGAGCAGCCGGCCGGCAAGGCGGATGCCGCGAAGCTCGCGCCGGGCAATGCGGCCGCCGGCAAGCCGATCGCGGAGAAGGAATGCAAAGGCTGCCACGGCCTCGACGGCAAAGGCGCGGCGCCGGGCATCCCGCATCTCGCCGCGCAGAGCGAGCGCTATCTTGTCTCGGCGCTCAAGGAATACAAGGACAACAACCGCACGCACGCCGCCCTCAGGGCCATCGCCGAGGGCCTGACGGATGCCGACACGCGCAACGTGGCCGCGTATTACGCGGGCCTGCCGCCGGTGCAGCTCGCATCGCAGACCCAGCCGAAGCAGATCACGCCCTACGAGCACGGCAAGGCGCTCGCGAGCGCCTGCGCGCAATGCCACGGCCCGGACGGCAATAGCAAGACCTCAGGCACGCCGAGCCTCGCCGGACAGCAGTTGCGCTACCTGGTCGTTGCCATGGACGAGTACCTGCACAGCGAGCGCAAGGCGGCTTCGATGCACGCCGTGGTGCCGCGCCTGGGCAAGCTCGACAAGGAAGACCTGGCCCTCTATTTCGCTTCGCAGACCCCGGTGCAGCGCGCGGCCGCGCCTTTCGGCGATGCGGCGGCGGGCGAACCGCTCACCGCGGTGTGCGGCGGATGCCATGGGGCGCAGGGCGTGAGCGCCGACAGCGCGACGCCCACGCTCGCCGGTCAGGACGCCGCCTACCTGGTCGAAGCGATCAAGGCCTACCGCACCACGCGCAAGCGCGAAAATATGCGTCTATACGTCACCGGTTTGAAGGAGGCGGACATCCGCAACATCGCGGCGTTCTACACGACGCAGAAATCGCTCGCATCAGAAAAAGGGGACACCGTGGCTCAGCAGGTCGCCGACAAGTGCGAACGCTGCCACGGCAGTGGCGACAATCCGGCGCTGTCGGTGCCCAAGATCCGGGGCCAGGACCGGGACTACCTGATCATGGCGCTGCGCGCCTACCGCGACGATCGGCGCGGCAGCTCGACGATGCACAAGATGAGCATCCCCTACGGCGACTCGATCATCGAAAGCCTGGCGTCGTACTACGCGAGCCAACCGCCCAGATAGGGCCGCGTCATCATCACTTGCCCTTGAGCGACGCGTAATACGCCGCTATGTCGGCCATGTCCTGATCGCTCAGCTTGCTCGCAAATGTCTTCATGACGGCGTTCGTGCGCTTGCCCGACTTGTAGTCGTTCATCGCTTGCACGAGCTCGCCCTCCGGCTTTCCGGCGAGGGGCGGGTTCGGCTTGCGCCCTTCGCCGTTTGCGCCATGGCAGCCGGCGCAGCTGCTCGTTTTGGCCTTGCCGGCGCCGGCATTGCCGCCCGCCTGGACGGCACTCATCGCTCCGAGCAAGGCGAAGATTGCAGCGGCGAGAATTGCACGTTTCATTGTCTGCTCCTGTGATGACCCAATGGACGATTCTAGGCGACGGCTTCGTCGCCGACGAGACCTTCTGCGCCCGGCTCGTGCCTCGCTGCCGCCGGTTCCGTCCACGGCGGAAAGAAGCGCACGGCAATCGATAGCAGCAAGAATGGCATGACGAGCACCGCCAATGCCGCGAGCAGTCCCTCACGCCCGAAGACCGCCGGGTGGTAGGCCAGGATCCCCTTGCCGGTCTTCGCGATCTCCTGTCCGCCGATCACCACATTCCAGCGCATCATCAGCACGGCAAGCAATACCAGCACTGCACTCGCCGTGGCGCCGGCGATCAGCGCCCTTCCGGCCGTGCCGCGCCAGACCATATAGGTGAGCGTCAGCAGCGGCACCAGCGAGCCGATGCCGAACTGCAACACGAAGAACGGCAGGAGGAGCGGCCCCTTCACGTACTCCATGATCGCCTCGATGCCCTCGCGGCCGCGATACACCAGCGCCCCGAACTCGACCCCTTCGAGCACCAGCGTGAACATGAGGAATCCCCACAGCGCATAGACCATGCCTTTCAGGCAGTCGAGGTCGACCGCAACGCGCCGCAGGCGGCAGGAGACCACGTAAAGCAACATGACGAGCGCTGTGCCCGAGATGATCGCCGAGAACAGGAATATCGCGGGCATCAGATCCGAAGACCACCATTCGCGCGACTTGACCGAGCCGAAGACGAAGCCGACGTAGCCGTGAAGCCCGTGCGCCGCCGGAATGCCCACGACCGCCAAGGCGAAGATCCATTTGCGGTCGTAGCGCATCGCCGCTTCGGAGAGGTCATTGGAGCCGAGCGACAGCGCGCGATAAATCCATCCGAGCACGCCGTTGCGCTCCTGCGCCTGGCGCACGATATGCGGCCGGAAGACGAACCAGTTCTCGAGCATGAGCAGCGTGACGTAGAAGCTCGCCATGTAGCCGAACATGACGAAGGCGGAGGTCCAGTGCGGCGTGATCATGGCGTTGAACGCGCGCTCCGGATGGCCGAGGTGCAGCATCAGCGGGATCGGCACGACCACCATGAAGCACAGCGATGCCAGCAGGGCGAGATGCGCCGCCGGCTTGAACCGCTGCATGCCGAACACCTGGTAGAGGCTCGAGATGGTGAATGCCCCGGCGACCAGCCCGGTGAGGTAGGGGTACACCACGATCAGCGCCGACCAGCCGATGACGCTCTCGTTCGGATAGACGTAGCCGGTGAAAGTCATCACATGATCCATCAGCTCACATCCTTGTCGATGCCGACATAGAACCCGTTGGGCGCGTTGCCCGACTCGGGCTTCAGCACATGCGTGCGGTTCTCGCGCAGGAAGCGGCTGATCGGGCTTTGCTTGTCGGCGCGGTCGCCGAACACGCGCGCGCCGGTCGGGCAGACTTCGACGCAGGCCGGCTGCAATCCTTTGGTGATGCGGTGGTAGCACCACGTGCACTTGTCGGTGACGTGCTTGCGCTCATCGAAGAAGCGCGCGCCGTAAGGGCAGGCCTGCACGCAGTACTGGCAGCCGATGCAGTACTTGTGGTCGATGACGACCACGCCATCCTTGGTCTTGTACGTGGCGCCGGTGGGGCACACCTGCACGCAAGCCGGATTGGTGCACTGGTTGCAGAGCTTGGGTACGAAAAAGGCCTTTTCTACCTGCTCGTCCGGATAACGATTGGCGAATCGATATTCGCCTTCGGCTAAGGAAGCGGCGATGTTCACCGGATCGTGCTGGCTGTCGATGCGCGGCCGGTCTTCGCCTTGCAGATAGACGTAGCGCTCGACCCAGGTGCGGAAATGATGTGCATCCAGCGGCACGCCGTTCTCGGTCTTGCACGCCTCGACACAGCGCAGGCAGCCGATGCACTTGGTCGCGTCGACGCCGAATGCCCAATGGTGCTGCGTCCAGTCGTAGCCCGGAATGGGCGAGTCGCTGCTCGCCGCTTCGGCCTCGCGCAGCGCCGCGTTGCTCGCGAGCGCGGCGCCCGCGCCCGCGGCCGCGCCGCCCAGCAACCGTAGAAAGCGCCGCCGCGCGGCCCTTGCCTGATCGGTGCTGCGGGTCAGCCCGTTCATGTGCGTGGTCTCAATTGGCGCTCGCGTAATGCTCCGCCAAGGCATCCATCTCGGCGTCGCTCAGTCCGCCGGCCACGCCGGCCATCAACTCATTCTTGCGAGCACCTGTCTTGTAGGCCTTCAGCGCGCTCACGAGGTATTGCTTCGACTGTCCGGCGAGATTGGGCCACGCTGGGTTGGCGCTGATGCCCGCGGCGCCGTGGCACGGCACGCACGCGGCGACGTTCGCCTGGCTTGCGGCGCGTTTGGCTTCGCTGCGCGGCCGCGCCAAGCGAGCGTAGTAACCGGCGATCTTGCTGATGTCGCCATCGCCCAGCGCTTTGGCGGTTGCGGACATCATGGCGTTGTCGCGAGCGCCCGTCTTATAGGCCTTGAGCGCGTCGCTGAGGTAAGTGCTTTGCTGCCCGGCGAGATTCGGCCATGCTGGATTGGCGCTTATCCCGTTGGCGCCGTGACAACCCGAGCAGCTTGCGACCTTGCCCGCCGTCGCGTCAGTGGATCGGCCCGCGGGCGCCGCGGCGGTGCGTATCATTTTCGGCGAATGGGGGTTGTGGCAGCTCGTGCATTGCTGCGTGCCGGCATGCGTGGCAAGCACGATCTGTGGCTGCGCGGCCGGCCGGCCCGCCGTCTTTTCGTGGCACAGGGAACAGAGCTTGCGCGAATCGGCGGGAACGGCAAGCTTGCCGCTCGCCGGATGGTCGACACCGGTGCTCACGTGCTGAAAGAGCCCGCCTGCATCGCGTCCGCCCGCCGCCCCGTGGCAGACCTCGCACTGCACGGCCTTGCCCCGCTCGGTAGCGTGATGCACGCCTTTCGACCACTCCGCAAAGCGCTCGGCATGGCAATCGCGGCAATACTCCGAGCCCGTGAACTTCGGCTTGTCGGCGGCGATCTCCGCCACCGACGCGCCTCGATAGTGCCCGTAGAGGTAGAACGAATCGGCGGTAAAGAAGCGCTTCGCCGCATACGCCGCTACTCCGGCGGCAACCATGAGTGCAACGAGCCGAGTGATGTGTCTTGGCACGGGCCGCGACTGTCCCTCCGATTCGCACCTTGCACCACGCGACGCTGGACGTGTTGATGCACATCAACCGGCTAACGGAGGGCCTGCCGAGCAAAGGACGAAATCGTCCGCGTCGCAGCCGAGCACGTACTGGCCGCCCCGCGCGCGGCAGCTTCTTCAGCGTTGTCTTAGCGGCGCATTGGGCACCGGGAAAGGCATACGGCAGTTGACTCAGATCAAACGGCCTGTGATGCTCGCTATTAGATTTGACGCGCGTCAACAACGGCCGCCATGCGGGGGCGATACTGCAAGATATGAGTAATGGCGTAAACAACGGCGTGCAGCGCGACCGTCCGCTCATCGAGGGCGTAGTGGCGAACCTGCCGCTCTTCTGGAGCGTTTCGCCGGCACAGCGCCAGGTCCTTGCCGCCGGCTGCTGGAGCCTGAGCGCAGCGCGCGGCGCTTCGCTGCTGCAGGCGGGCAGCCGTCCGCCGGGTCTGTTCGCCGTCGCGTATGGCGCGGTGAAGCTCGCGCTTCGCAACGGCGGCGCCGCCGAGCGCCTGCTGCGCGTGGTTGCTGCGCGGCAGACATTCGCCGAGGCGAGCGCGCTGCTCGGCCGCCCGGCGCCCTATGACGCCGTGGCGATCACCGACGCGAAGCTGGTCGTCATCCCGAGCGCGGCGCTGCTCGGGCTGCTCGAGCGCGAAACCGGGTTCGCCAAGTCGCTCATTAACACCCTCGCCGAAGGTCACCTGCAGCTTTGCGCCGAGATCGGAGCGGCGACGCTGCAGCGCGGCGCGGCGCGCCTCGCGGGCTATCTCGACGCCCTGGTGGGCAATGGTGCAGGCGACGCAGAGTGCACCGTGGAGCTGCCGTTGAGCAAGACGCTGGTCGCGGCGCGGCTCGGCATGAAGAAGGAGACGCTCTCGCGGCTACTGCGTCAGTTGGGCGAGGCCGGCGTCATAGCGGTTTCCCGCCGCAGCGTCCTCATCCGCGACCGCGGGCGCCTGCAAGCCGCGGCGAGCGGACACCGCAGCGCCGATTGACCCATATCAAATGCTGCTCCTTGCGCCCGGCTAGCCTCGATGCCAATGCGGGCGATTGCAGGCCTTTGGGGCATGTCGCAGGCACAGGCGGCTGCGCTGGCGGAGCATTGCCGGCCGCTGAGCGCGCCGCGCGGCGAGGTGATCGCGCAGCGCGGCACACTGCTTCCCGGCGTGCTCGTGCTGTGCGCTGGGTCGGTGAAGCTTTGCCTGCGCAGCGCGGAGGGCGACGAGCGCGTGCTGCGCATTGTCGCCGCCGGCGAGAGCTTCGGCGAGCCGACGGCGCTCCTGCGCAAGCCCTGTCTCTACGACGCCATCGCCCTCACCGACGCGAAGCTCTTGAGCATCGCCACCGCTGGCATCTTTGCGCTGCTCTCGCGCGACCGGCGCTTCGCGCGCTCAGTGGTGGTGGCGCTCGCCGAGCGCTCCTACACCGTGCTCACAGAGCTCGAGGCCGCGACTACGCAGCGCGGCGCGCAGCGGCTCGCCGGCTACCTCGAGTCCCTGCCGCGCCGTCAGGGCGCGCGCGGCGCGGCGAAAGTGCTGCTGCCGGTGAGCAAGACCGTCGTCGCAGCGCTCCTCGGCATGAAGAAGGAGACGCTCTCGCGCCTGCTGCGGCAGCTCACCGCTGACGGCGTGATCGGCATGACGCGCCGCGAGATCGACATCCTCGACCCCGCCCGGCTGAGCGCCGCCGCGGCGCACGAACGCGCTAGGGCTTGAGCGGCTTGTCGTCGTCGGCGACGATGTCGTGCGCCGGCCGCTCGAGGTCGTCGAACTGCCCGGACTCGAGCGCGCGCCAGAAGAGCCAGCCGCTCAGGAATACGAGTACGACGGAAAGCGGGACGAGGAGGTAGAGGCTTTCCATGGCGATTGCACGCCGAGCGTGCGCGAAGCGTTCAGCATAACGATGATCGAGCTCGCCGCCATGCCGAGCGCGGCTTCCCAGGGGCCGATGAAGGCGGCGGCGGCGAGCGCGAGCGCCGCGCCGTTATAGGCGAGCGCCCATCCGAAGTTCCCGCGCACGAGCTGCATCGCGCGGCGCGAGCCCACCAGCGCATCGATGATGGCGCCGAGCCGGTTGCCGGGCAGCACGACATCGGCCGCAAGCTGCGCGGCATCGGCGCCGGCGCCCATCGCGAACGACACGTCCGCGCGGGCGAGCACCGGCGTGTCGTTGAGCCCGTCGCCGACCATGGCGACCACGCGCCCCGCGCGCTGCAGGCGCGCGACGTAGTCGCACTTGTCCTGCGGCGCCATGTCACCCGCATAGCGCTCGATCCAGAGCAGGCGCGCAATCGCCGCCCCGGCCTCGAGCCGGTCGCCGGTCGCGAGATGCACGCCGAGCCGCCGCGCGCGCAGCGCGGCGATGAACGCCGCGGCTTCCGGCCGCAGCGCATCGCGCAGCTCGAACGCCGCGATCCACTCCTGCTCGGCGGCGAGGAACACGCGGCAGTCATCCAGGCTTTGATGGCAGGGCGCCGGCGGACCGGCCAGCTCGCGGCAGAAGCGCTCGGTGCCGATGCGCACGCGCCGCTCGCCCACCGTGGCTTCGATTCCTTCGCCGGCGACGTGGCGCTGCGATTGCACCGCGAGCGTCGGCCCATCGCCGTAGGCGCGCGACAACGGATGCCGGCTCGCCGCTTCGAGCGAGCGCGCGAGCGTGATCGCCGCCCGCTCGCTTTGCGTGCCGAGGAGCACCGTGCGAGCGAGCGTCATGCGCCCGCTCGTCAGCGTGCCGGTCTTGTCGAGCACCACGTCGGTGACGCGCGCGAGCGTCTCGTACGCAGCGCTGCGCGTGACCAGCGCGCCGCGCGCAAGCAGCCACGCGTTCGCGCGCGTGAGCACGATCGGCGCGGCGAGGCCGAGCGCGCAGGGACACGTCGCAATCAATACCGCTACCGCGACCCACACGTCGCCCCAGTAGAGCGCCGCGCCCAGCGCCGTGGCGAGCACCAGCACGGTGAGCTGGCGCGCGATGCGATCGGCTGCCGCGACCAGCGGGGGTCTTTGCGATGCGGCGCGCTCGGCAAGCCGCGCGATCGCCGCTGCCTGGGTGTCGGCGCCCGCGCGTGTCACGCGCATCGTGAGCGGCTGCTCGTAGTTCACCGACCCGGCGAGCAGCGCGTCGCCGGGATGCTTCGGCACCGCTCGTGCTTCGCCGGTAAGGAGCGATTCGTCCGCACTGGAGATGCCCTGCTCCACGATGCCATCTGCGGGCACGCGCTCGCCGGGGGCGATGGTGACGCGCTCGCCGGGCGCGAGCGCCGCGGACGGCGCCCAGGCAAGGAGCCGATCGAGCTGCGCGGTGGCGCGCCGCGTCGCCACGAGCTGGGCATAGCGCGCGGCGAGCAGGAGGAAAGCGAGCATGCTGATGGAATCGAAGTACACCTCTGCCGTGCCGGTGAAGGTGGCCCAGCTGCTCGCCACGAATGCGCCGGCGAGGCCGAGCGCGATCGGCGTGTCGAGACCGATGCGGCGGCTACGCAGGTCGCCCAGCGCGCCGGCGAAGAACGGCTGGCAGGAGAAAAGCACGACCGGCAGGGTGATGAGCAGGCTCGCCCAGCGCATGAGCTGCGCTGCTTCGCCGCTCAGCTCGCCTCGGCTGATGTAGGCCGGGAAGGCGTACATCATGACTTGCATTGCGCCGAAGCCGGCGACGAACAGCCGCCACAGCGCGACGCGCCGCTCGCGCCGGTAGAGCGCTTCCTGGCGTTGCGGGTCGTACGGCGTGGCGTCGTAGCCGACCGCCCGGATCGACGCGATCAGCTCGGCGAGCCTGGTTTGCGCCGGATCCCAGGCGAGCTGCGCGCGCCGTGTCGTGTAGTTCACGTCGGCGCGGATGATGCCGGGCGCCCGGCGCAGCACCTGCTCGATCAGCCACAGGCAGGCGGCGCAGCGCACCCCCTCCAGGATGAGCGCAGCCTCGCCGCCGTCACCGGCAACGGCTACCGGAGCATGCTCGCGCGGCGTCGGCGCCGGCTGCGTGCGGGTCTCGTAGTACGCGCCGAAGCCACCCTCGACGATGGTGCGCGCGACCGCCTCGCAGCCCGCGCAGCAGACCTCGCGCTCGACGCCAAGCAGAAGAAAAGCGCGCCTGCCGGCGGGAGGAACCGGCAGGCCGCAGTGGAAGCAGGGAGCGCTCAGGAGACCGTGATGCGCCGCGAGGCGCTGCCTGCTTTCTTCGGCAGGACGAGCTTGAGAACGCCGTCCCGGTATTCGGCGATGACCGCCTTGTCGTCGACCTCGACGGGCAGCGTGAAGCTGCGCGCGACCATGCCATAGCTGCGTTCGCTATAGAGGGTCGTCTCGTCCGCCTTCTCGTCCTTCGCCGCCTTCACCTCCGCGCGCAGCGAGACGGTATCACCGTCGATCTCGACGCTGATGTCGTCCTTCTTGACGCCGGGAATCTCTGCGAAGACGGTGAAATCCCTGTCCGTTTCCTTCACGTCGATCTTCATCGCGAGCTCAGTCTCGCCGGGATAGGCGAGCGGCGGCAGGAACAGGACTTTGCCGAAATCCTTGAAGAAATCATCGAACGGTGCACGACGAGCGATGGTGTACATAAAGCCTCCAAACGACTGTTTCCGTGGGCCACCCTATCGTAGGCCTTGCGCCCGCGGCGGTATTGATCTCCGTCAAAGCCGTTCGCGGTACATTTGCCAGCCTCGCGCATGCTCCGCCATTACCTCCAGCCGCTGCTTGCGCCGCGCAGCGTGGCGCTCGTCGGCGCGACCGAGCGCGAAGGCGCGCTCGGCAACATCGTGCATCGCAATCTGGCGGCGGCCGGCCTGCGCGGCCCGCTCTGGACGGTAAATCCAAAGCACTCGACGCTCTTCGGCGCAAAGTGCTATGCGCGCCTCGGCGAGCTGCCGCAGCCGCCCGAGCTCGCCGTGATCGTCACGCCGGCGCGCACCGTGTCCGCAATCGTGCGCGAGGCCGGCCAGGCCGGCGTCAAGGCCGCGGTCGTGCTCACCAGCGGCTTCGCCGAAGTGGGCGACCAAGGCAAGCGCCTGCAGGCGGACCTGCTGGCCGCGGCGCGTGGCGCGCGCGTGCGCCTGCTCGGGCCGAATTGCCTCGGCCTCATGCGCACGGACGTCGGCCTCAACGCCACCTTTGCGCGCAGCTACGCGCATGCCGGCCCGCTCGCGCTCGTCTCGCAGTCCGGCGCGATGTGCACCGCGATGCTCGATTGGGCGTACGCGGCGGGCGTGGGATTTACCAGCGTGGTGTCGCTCGGCGGCGCGGCCGACATCGATTTCGGCGAGGTGCTCGACTTCCTCGTCGCCGACGAGCCGACGCGCGCGATCCTCATGTACGTTGAAGGCATCCACGACGCCCGCCGCTTCGTCTCGGCCTTGCGCGCCGCGGCGCGCGTCAAGCCGGTGATCGCGCTGAAAGTAGGCCGCTTTGCGAGCGGCTCGCGGGCGGCGACGAGCCACACGGGCGCCCTCGTCGGCAGCGACGCGGTGTTCGATGCGGCGCTACGGCGCAGCGGCACCGTGCGCGTCAAGACCTATACGCAGCTTTTTGCCGCGGCGCGCGTCCTCGCCAGCGGCGTGCTGCCGGCAGGCGAGCGCCTCGCCATCCTCACGAACGGCGGCGGACCGGGCGTGGTGGCGGCCGACAGCGCGGCCGAAAACGGCGTGCCGCTCGCCCAGCTCGCCGCCGATACGCTCGCGCGGCTCGATGCCGCGCTGCCGCCGCAGTGGTCGCACGGCAATCCGATCGACATCATCGGCGACGCGCCAGCCGAGCGCTTCGCCGTGGCCACGGCCGCCGCGCTCGCGGATCCGGGCGTGGACGCGCTGCTCGCGCTTTATTCACCGGTCGCCGTGACCTCGCCGCAGGAGGCGGCGCGCGCCGTGGTGCAGGCGGCACGCGGCACGCGCAAGCCGGTGCTCGCCGGCTGGCTCGGCGACATCAATCCGAACGAAACGCGCCGCTACCTCGACAGCGAGCGCATTGCGAACTTCTATACGCCGGAGAACGCGGTAGAGGCCTTCTCGTTCGTGTGCGCCTACCGGCGCAACCAGCAGCAGCTCATGCAGGCGCCGCCGGCGCTGCACGGCGAGGAAACGCGCCCCGCGACGGCGAAGGTGAGCGCCATTCGCGACGCGGCGATCGCAGAACGCCGCAATCTGCTGAACGAGCGCGAGGCGAATGCGCTGCTCGGCGCCTTCGGCCTGCCCGTGCCACGGAGCGCGCTGGTCACGTCGAAAGAAGCCGCCATCGAGGCGGCGCGCGGCATCGGCTTCCCGGCCGTGCTCAAGATCCAGTCGCGCGACCTCGCGCACAAGAGCGACGTCGGCGGCGTGCGGCTCAACCTGCAGAACGCCGACATGGTGGCCTCCGCCTACGACGACATGATGCGCCACGTGCGCGCGCTGCGGCCCGATGCGCGCGTCGAAGGCGCGATCGTGCAGCCGATGCTGCGCTATGAGCATGCGCGCGAAGTGCTCGTGGGGGTGGCGAGCGACGCGGTGTTCGGACCGGTGATCTCGTTCGGCGCCGGCGGTGTCGCCGTGGAAGCAGTGCGCGATACCGCGCTCGCGCTGCCGCCGCTCAACGCGGCGCTCGCGCTCGAGCTGATGCAGCGCACTCGCGTGCATCGCTTGCTGGGTGCCTATCGCAACGTACCGGCGGTCGACATGGAGGCGCTCTGCGCGCTGCTGAACGGCGTCTCGCGCATGGTGTGCCTGCTGCCCTGGCTCGCCGAGATGGACTTGAATCCGGTGCTCGCCCACCCGGGCGGCGCGGTCATTGCCGACGCGCGCATCGTCATCGATCCCGCGCGCACCAAGCCGTTGCCGCGCTACGGCCACATGGCGATACACCCTTACCCGGTGGAGCTCGAGCAGGAGCTCGCGCTCGCCGACGGCACGCGCGTTCGCATTCGCCCGATACGGCCGGAGGATACCGATCTCGAGCAGCGGTTTTTCGATTCGCTCTCCGAGCGCTCGCGCTACCAGCGCTTCATGCAGCACATGCAGCACCTGCCGCCGTACCTCCTCGCGCGCTTTACGCAACTCGACTACGACCGCGAGCTTGCGCTGGTGGCCCTCCACGCGGACAGTTTCATCGCGGTAGGACGTTACGCGCCGAACCCCGACGGCGAGACGGCGGAGTTCGCCCTCGTGGTGGGCGATGCCTGGCAAGGCAAGGGGCTCGGGCGCGCGCTGCTCGAGCGCCTGTGCGAGGCGGCACGCGCCGCCGGCTATCGAGCGCTCTACGGCGAGATCCTGAACGCCAACCACGACATGCTCGACCTCGCCCGGCGCCTCGGCTTCATCGAAGAACAGCGTGCCGGCGGCGAGGTGACCGTCGCGCGCCGCCTTTGACTTGCGTCAATAGCGGGGCAGCGCCTTGGCCTACGCTGAAGCGTCATCGTTGAGGGAGCACGACATGTTCAAGCGCATCCTGATACCGACCGACGGTTCGCCGGTGGCCACCAAGGCGATCAAGGCCGGCGTGGCGCTCGCCAAGGAAATGGGCGCCTCGGTGACCGGCTATTACGCGATCGAACCGCCGCCGACGCACGTTTACGGCGAGGGCTATCTCGCCGATCGCAAGCTGGTCGCGGAACTCGAGCGCCGCTCGCGCGACGTGGCGCAGCGCGCGGTCGACGAGGTGAGCGACGCCGCCAGGGCCGTGGGCGTACCGTGCGATACCGTGGTCGACAAGGCGGTGGTGCCCTACAAGGGCATCATCCAGGCGGCAGAAGAAAGGAAATGCGACGCGGTGTTCATGGCCTCGCACGGCCACCGCGGCCTGACCGGGTTACTGATCGGCAGCGTGACGCAGCAGGTGCTCACGCATTCCAAGGTTCCGGTGCTCGTCTTCCGCTGAGGACTAGAACCGGCGCCCGACGACCCTGAACGTCTCGATGGCGGCGCGCATATCGGCGCGCAGCACCGCGAGCTTGCGGTGCTCGACTCTCGGCGTGCGCAGAAGCGTGGCGCCGCGCTGGAATACGCCGAAGAGCAACTCCACTTCGTCCAGCCGCCGTTGCGAGCCTGAATCCCGGTCGAGCACGTAGATTGGCGCCACCTCGGCGAGCGCCGTCGCCACGGCCTGCAGCACGGCGTTCGACTGCGCGACGCCGCTCGGCTGCAGCGGCTGTTCCATGACCTGGTGATACACGATTGCCGCCGCCGTGGAGACGGAAAGGAATTCGACGATGTGCAGGCGGGCGCGTTCCATTCGGCAGCGAATTCTGCACCAGCGGCAACGAGCGAGCGCTCATATAACGCGCGCGGGAGGCACAAGTTGTTGTTCGTTGTCCTCATGTCGGGCTGAAGCGACGG
The DNA here is from genome assembly GCA_035689325.1 of Burkholderiales bacterium. GTDB lineage: Bacteria > Pseudomonadota > Gammaproteobacteria > Burkholderiales > SG8-39 > SCGC-AG-212-J23. The sequence goes on from DASSLQ010000107.1 coordinate 53,705, forward strand.
CGTTTCGGCCGCGTTCGGCTTCACAAGCCGCAAATTCGCTACGTCATTCGAGCGCTCTGCCGCATAGTGAGAAGTCGCGAACCGGGAGGCACATGAAGCAAGTCGTCAGCAGCGTAGTTGCGATTGCTGGATTCGCGTTGCTTGCCGCAAATGTGGTCTGGGCGCAGGGCAGCAACCTTGAAAAGGCCGCGCATATGCTCGATCAGCAAGCGCGCGCCGGCAAAGGCGAGTTCGTCACCTATCTCACGGGCGCGGCGGCCGCGTACCGCTGGGTGGGCGTGAAGAGCGATGTCGAAGGATCAGCGTCGATCTACTGCCCGCCGCCTGAAGCGCAGCTCGATGGTCGGGGCTACGCCAAGATCGCGCTGGCGGAATACGAGCGCAACAAAGGCGCGTACGCGGGCATGAAAGACTTCCCGCTGAATGTGCTGGCGCTCGCCCTGTTGCGCGGCCTGCAGGAGCGCTATCCCTGCGCGACCGAGGCGCAAGCGCCGTCGGTGAAGCCGCAGTAGGTCAGAGCCCGAGATACGCGCGGCGGATCTCCGGCCGCGACTCGAGCTGCGCGGGCGGGCCTTCGGTGAAGAGCCGACCTTCGGCGATGACGTAAGCGTAGTCGCTGAGCGAGAACGCGAGGTGCACGTTCTGCTCGACCAGCACGATCGTCAGTCCTTCGCTCTTGAGCGACTCGAGCTTCGCGAAGAGCTCGTGCACGACGATCGGCGCGAGCCCGAGCGAAAGCTCGTCGATGATGACGAGCTCGGGATCGGCCATCAACCCGCGCGCAATGGCGAGCATCTGCTGCTCGCCGCCCGAAAGCGTGCCGGCGCGCTGGAAGCGGCGCTCCTTCAGACGAACAAAGAGCGCGTAGATGTGCTCGAGGCGCGCCGCGTAGTCGCGCGCTGCGCGCCCGGTATACGCGCCCATCTGCAGGTTCTCCTCCACCGTCATGGTGTGGAAAAGCTGCCGCCCCTCTGGCACCAGCACCAGGCCGCGGGCCGTCTTGGCGTGCGGCGCCAGCCGCGTCACGTCTTCGCCCTTGAAGAGCACGCGTCCGCCCCAGGGGCGCAAGCTCCCGGCGATAGCGCGCAAGGTCGTCGTCTTGCCAACGCCGTTCGCGCCGACAATCGTCGTCAGGCGGCCGCGCTCGGCGGCGAGCGAGATGCCCCACAGCACTTGCACCTCGCCGTACCCGGCTTCCAGCCCTTCGACGCGCAGCAGCGGTTCGCTCATTGCGGCCGGCGCTGCACCATGCCGGGATCGCCGAGATAGGCCTCGACCACGGCGGGATCATGCGCGACCTGCGCCGGCGCGCCTTCGCTCAGTTTCTTCCCGGAGTTCAATACGACGATGCGATCGGAGAGACTCATGATCGCCTGCATCAGGTGCTCGATCATGAGGATGGAGACGCCGCGGCCGCGAATCGTGCGCAGGATCTCGATCATGTGCGCCACCTCGGTCGGGTTGAGGCCGGCGAGCACCTCGTCGAGCATCAGCAGCGCCGGCCGCGCGGCGAGCGCGCGCGCGAGCTCGAGGCGCTTCTTGCCGGCGATGGTGAGCTCCAGTGCCGGCGCTTCGAGGCGCTTTTCCAGCCCGACCAGCGCGGCGGCCTCGTGCGCGGCTTCTCTCGCTCGGGCGAGCGGCAGGTTCTCGCGGCCGAAGCAGGCACCCACCGTGCAGTTGTCGAGCACCGTCATGCCCGCGAAGGGCTGCACGATCTGGTGCGTGCGCGCGAGGCCGAGGCGCGCCACGCGATAAGGCGCCGCGCCGGTGATATCGGCGCCGCGAAACGCGACGCGGCCGCTGTTGGGTGCGAACACGCCGTTGATCAGGTTGAAGACGGTCGACTTGCCGGCGCCGTTCGGCCCGATCAGGCCGAGGATCTCGCCCTCGCCGACCGTGAAGTTCAGCGACGCGACCGCCTGCAGGCCGCCGAAGCGCTTGCTGAGATCCGCGACCTCCAGCAGCGCGCTCATTCGAATATGCGCCGCAGACGCGGCCAGCGGCGGTAGAAGAAGCCCATCAGGCCGTCGGGGGCGAACTGCACGATCACAAGCAGCAGCACGCCCGCCACCACGAGCTGAAAGTTGGCGAAGGTCTCCGAAGTGAGCAGCCAGCCGCGCAGCTCCTCATAAAGGTAGGCGCCGAGCGCGGGCCCGACGATCGTGCCCTGTCCGCCGAGCATGGTGATGACGATCGCCTCGGTGGAAAGCGTGAGGTCGAAGGCGTCGGCGGGCTGGATGAACGCCCCCTTGAAGAAATACAGACCGCCGGCGACCGCGGGCAGAAGGGCCGAAGCGCTGTAGGCGAGCGCCTTGTAGCGCGGCGTCGGCACGCCGAGCACCGCTGCGGCGTCCTCGTTCTGGCCGATCGACAGGAGTCCGAGCCCGAATTTCGAGCGCTTGATGAAGTAGCTGAGATAGAGCGAGACGCCCATGATCGCAACCAGCAGGTAATAGATGATCCAGAGCGCCGGCCCCGGGCCGCCGAGCGGCTGGAACAGCTCGGTCGAGAGATAGATGCCGGTCGAGCCGCCCCAGGGCTGGAAGTTGGTGACGAACGCCATCACCGCCTCGTTAACGCCGATGGTCGCGAGTGCGAAGTGCACGCCGCGCAGCCGCAGGATGCCAAGGCCGAAGACGAGCGCGGCGGCGGTGACGGCGGCGCCCGAGGCGACGAGCGACGGCGCGAGCCCCCAGCCGAGCGTGCCCATGAAGTACACGCAGAAGTAGCCGCCCAGCCCGAAGAACACGATGCTGCCGAAGTTGACATAGCCGGCGTAACCGAGCATCAGGTTGAGGTTGCTCGCGAGCGTGATGTACACCGCCGCGAGCAGCAGGCTCTCGCGCAGTTCGACATCGGCGCCGCGCGGCGCCGCGGCGAAGACCGCGATCGTGAGGGCGATGATCCAGAAGAACGGACGCCTGAGCATCAGTGGACGGCGAAGGGACGCCGGAACATCAGCGGACGGCGGGACGCCGCCGCCCGATCGAGATCAGACCGCCGGGGAACGTGATGAGAACGATGACGAAGAGGACGAACTCGATGACCAGCGTCCAGCTCACCGGCATGAACGGCGTCGCCAGGCC
>DASSLQ010000108.1:0-12915 GCA_035689325.1 Burkholderiales bacterium
ACCCGTGGAATCCGAAGAAGACGCCCGGCGGCTCCTCGGGCGGCGCCGCCGCCGCGCTCGCCGCTGGCATGGGAGCGCTCGCGGTGGGCACGGATGGCGGCGGCTCGATCCGCATTCCGTGCAGCTTCACGGGACTCTTCGGGCTGAAGCCTTCCTTCGGGCGCGTGCCCGCGTGGCCGCTCTCTCCCTTCGGCACCGTAGCGCACGTCGGGCCGATGACGCGCAGCGTTGCGGACGCGGCGCTGATGCTGAACGTGCTCGCGCTCCCCGATGCGCGCGACTGGCACGCGCTGCCCTGCGAGCGGCGCGACTGGCGCAGCGGCCTTGACGAAGGCGTCACCGATCTGCGCATCGCGTACTCGCCGGATCTCGGCTACGCCAAGGTTGATGCAGAAGTGGCGGAGATCGTACGCAAGTCGGTCACTGTGTTCAGCGATCTTGGTGCGCGGGTGGAAGAAAAAAGCCCGGGCTTTGCCAATCCGGACGCGATCTTCCGCACGCACTGGTACTCAGGCGCGGCGATGCTGGTGAATGCCATCGCGCCGGAGAAGCGCAGGCTGGTCGATCCAGGGCTGCTTGAGGTGGCGGAGGAAGGCGCGAAGATCAGCGCGGCGGAGCTGCACGATGCGCAGATGAAGCGCGGCGCGCTCGGCATGCACATGAACTTTTTTCATCGGGACTATGACCTGCTGGTGACGCCGACGCTGTCGGTGACCGCCTTCGATGCCGGGCTCGAATCTCCGCCGGGAAAGAAGCGCTGGATCGACTGGACGCCCTTCAGCTTCCCCTTCAACCTCACGCAGCAGCCCGCGGCCTCCATCCCCTGCGGGCTGACCCGCGACGGCCTGCCCGTCGGCCTGCACCTCGTTGGGCCGCGCTACGGCGATGCGCTGGTGCTGCGCGTGGCGCGCGCCTTCGAAACGGCGCGGCCGATCAAGCTGCCGGATCTCTAGCCGGCGTTATTTGCAGCGCAGGTTGCCGGCGCGCGGATCGACCGGCTGGCCACAGTCCTGCTCGTTGACCTGGCGGCCGCGCTCCATCGGCGGTATGAGTCCTTCGACGTTGTAGTCGCGATCCATCCACTCGTCCGTGTGCGCTGGCGCTACAGGCTTGGGTGCGGCCTGCGCGAGGGTCGGATCGCGCGGCGACGACGCGCAAGCGCACAGCAGTCCGATGAGCGCGGTGGCGATGAGCAAGCGGTAGGGCATGGCGTCTCCTTTTACCTTTTTTTGTTGCCGCTCGCCATTCTATGCTTGCGTCGATGCGGCTGCTTGCGCTCCTGGTGCTGCAGTTCATGGTCCTCGCGGCCCAGGCCACGTGCATGTTCGCGCGCGATACCAAGCCGCAGGAGTGGTACGAGTGGGCAACCGTGCTCCTCGCGGGCGATGTCGCCACGGTCGAGCAGCGCGGCAGCATCGACGTCGTCTCGCTGCGCGTGGTCGAGGCGTACAAGGGGCCGGCCGGCGCGCAGAGCGCAACGCTCGAAATCCCGCGGAAGCTCTGGGCCATGTGCCGCATCGCGCGTCCGATCGTGGGTGATCGCGTGCTCGGAGCGCTGAATGCCAACAACGATGCGCTGCTTGTCCCGCTCACGGGTGAATACGCGGAGAAGCTGCGACGACTGAAAACCAAATAGGGACAGTCCCTATTTTTCGGCAGTGAGCTCCAGCACCCAGGTCGAGATGATCTTGTCCTCCTCCATCATGGCGCCGCGCACGCTGTAGCGGCGCTCGTCGCGCTGCTGGATGCATTCGAAGCCGCGGAAGCGGCCGCTGACGTTGGAGTAGAACGAGAGGATCGCATCGCCCGCGAGCACGAAGCGCCCGCGCAGCGTGCCGAGCGTCGCGCTCGTGGAGCTCCAGTGCGTCGCGCGCGCGCCGGGCACGAGCGGCTCGATCTCGTAGCGGTTGTGCTGCAGCGCCGGGCGATCGCCGCGTACCCGCAGCACGCCATCGAAATACCACTGCCCGCTCTCATGGCGCACGGTCGTCTCGCCCGTCACCGGGGCCCGGCTTCCGGCCGCGTCGCGGTACTCGCCTTCGGCGAGCCAGCTTCCCGGCCGCAGGAGAAAGGTATGTTCTATCCGTGGACCTGCACGGAGTCGGCCGGCGCCTGGGCGCGCTCGTCCATCGTGTAATCACGCAGCACCCGCGCGATACGCAGCCGGTATGACTTGAAGATGCCGCCGCGGCCCTGCTTCTGCGCCTGGCGATGCTTCTGCAGGTTGCGCCACTTGCGTACGCACTCTTCGTCGCGCCAGAACTGCAGCGACACGAACTTGCCCTTGCTGGTGATGCTTTCGTAGCGCTCGAGCGAGATGAAGCCTTCGGCTTTGGCGAGGTCCTGGCGCAGCGTCTCGACGAGCGCCATGTAGTCCGGAAAGCGGCCTTCGGCCGGCGTGAATTCAAAGATCACCGCGATCATGGTTTTCGGCCCTCGTACGCATTGTGCAGTAGGTCCAGCACGCCCTGGTACTCCACCGGCCGCGGATTTGGATACGGTGCCTGCACCGCGACGCGCGCCGCGCGCTCGACATCGGCCTCGCTCATGCCGATGTCGGCGAGCTTCATCGGCAGCCCGAGCCGGCGCTCGAGCTCCCACAGTCCGACCGGGGCCGTCGAGGCGCCCGCACTTATTCCTATGGCGCGGGCAATGCGGCGCATGGCTTCGGGTACGGCGGCTGCGTTATACGCCATGGCATGCGGCAGGACGATGGAATGCGTCTCGGCGTGCGGCAGGCCGAAGCCGCCGAGCACATGGCACAGCTTGTGGTGGAGCGCGTTCCCCGTGGTGCTGATCGACAGGCCGGCGAGCCAGGAGCCGTAGAGCGCCGAAGTGCGCGCCTCCAGATCGCGCGGCGCCTGCGCGATGACCGGCAGCGCTGCGGCGAACGCGCGGATGCCCTCCTCCGCGATCAGCGAGACGAGCGGATTGCCGTCATGGGCGTAAAGCGCCTCGCAGCAATGCGCGATGGCGTTCATGCCGCTCGCGGCGGAGACGCCGATCGGCAGATCGAGCGTGAGCTGTGGATCGTAAATCACCGCCTTCGGCAGCACCTTGGCATCACGCCCGACCTTCTTGCCGCCGGCTTCCGAGATTCCCCAGATGGTCGTCATCTCCGAGCCTGAGTATGTCGTCGGCACCGCGACAACGGGGAGCGAGGAGCTGAGCGCAATTGCCTTGCCGAAGCCGATGGTCGAGCCGCCGCCGATGGCGATGCAGCAGTCGGCTTGCACCGAGCTCGCCATGTCGCGCGCCGCTTCAACCGCCTTGATCGGCGTATGCATGACGGCCTGGTCAAAAAGGGCCGCCACCTCCAGGCCGCGGGCAATGGAGCGCACCATTTCCGCGCGCCCCGGCGTCGAGATGAAGAGCGCGCGTTTCGCGCCAAGGCGGTCCACTTCCGCGGCGAGCTCGCTCACGGCGCCGGCGCCGAACACAACGCGCATCGGCATGGCAACATAGGTGAACTTGTCCAACACGGCGGTCGCATCATAGTGCAATCCCGTTCTGAACTCGCGCTCGTCGTCGGTGCCGGCAGCGGCCTCTCGGCATCGCTCGCGCGCAAATGCGCCGCCGCCGGAATGCGGGTGGCGCTCGCCGCGCGCCACGTCGGCAAGCTCGACTCGCTCGTCGCCGAGACCCAGGCCCGCGCGATTGCCTGCGACGCCGCCGATCCCGCGCAGGTGCAGGCGCTTTTCGCGGCCATCGATCCGCCGGATCTCGTCGTCTACAACCCGAGCTACCGCGTGCGCGGCCCGTTTCTCGAGCTGGACCGCGCGGAGGTGCTCAAGACGCTGGTGGTGAGCGCGTATGGCGGCTTCCTCGTCGCGCAGGCGGCGTTGAAGCGCATGGTCGAGCGCGGGCGCGGCGCGCTGTTCTTCACCGGGGCTTCGGCGAGCGTCAAGGGCTACGCCGAGTCGGCGCCCTTTGCGATGGGCAAGTTCGCGCTGCGCGGCCTCGCGCAAAGCCTCGCGCGCGAGTTCGGCCCGAAGAACATCCACGTTGCGCACTTCGTGATCGATGGCGGCATCGAGCGCGCGGGCGGCGATGCGCGCGCGCCGGCCCGCGGGCAGGACGGCATGCTGCGCCCGGATGCGATCGCGGAGACCTATCTCGCGGTGTATCGGCAGCATCGCTCGGCGTGGGCGTTCGAGGTGGATCTGCGACCCTGGGTCGAGAAATTCTGATGCACGAAGTCGCGCTGCGGCCCGAGATCATCGAGCGCGTGCTGGCGCGCCGCGGGCGCCTCCACCTTTACGACCGGCTGGACCCGCGGCACACGGCGCTCGTCGTCATCGACATGCAGAACGCCTTCGTCGCGCCCGGCGCGCCGATCGAGGTGCCGGGTGCGCGCGCGATCGTCCCGGCAATCAACCGGCTCGCCGCCGAGCTGCGCCGGCGCGCCGTGCCGGTGATCTGGGTGTTGCACCAGAACGCCGCCGACGGCGGCGACTGGGAGCGCTTCTTCGGCTGCTTCATCGCGCCCGAGAATCGCGCCCGTGCCGCACAAGCCCTTGCCAAGGAATCGGAGCTCCAGCGCCTGTGGCCCGAACTCGACGCGCGCTCGGACGACACGCTGGTGACGAAGAACCGCTACAGCGCGCTCATCCCCGGCGCCTCGTCGCTCGCCGCGCTGCTGCAGGCCAAAGGCATCGACACGCTGCTCATCGCCGGCACCAAGACCAATGTCTGCTGCGAATGCACCGCGCGCGACGCGATGATGCTCGATTACAAGGTGGTGCTGCTCTGCGACTGCACCGCCGCGCTTTCCGACGACGAGCATCTCGCGACGCTCGAGAACGTCATCCAGCAGTTCGGCGACGTCATGACCGCCGACGACGCGCTCGCGCTGCTCAACCCATAAATGGTGACAGTCACCATTTTCTCTCGATGAAGAAGCGACAAATCCAGAGCAGCCGGATCCGCCAACCGTCCGGGCATTTCTCGCAGGCGATTGCGATCGAAGCGAAGGGCAAGCTCGTCTTCATCTCCGGCATGACCGCGCGCCGCGCCGACGGCACGATCGCCGGCATCGGCGACATCGAGGCGCAGACGCGCCAGGTGTGCGACAACATCAAGGCGGCGGTGGAAGCGGCGGGCGGCACGATGGACGACATCTGCCGCGTCGACGTCTACGTGCGCAACATGGAGCACTTCGAGAAGATCCACAAGGTGCGCCGCGAGTACTTCGGCGCGCCGCCGCCGGCATCGACCATGGTCGAGGTGACGAAGATGACCTCGCCCGACTATCTCATCGAGATCAACGCGATCGCCGTAATCTCATGAATTCGGGGACGGAGCCCGAACAGGATCGGGCTACGTCCCCGAACTCGACTGATGTGCGGCTCGAGCTCGTCGAGCGCTTCTTCCGCGGCACCGGCAGCACCTACGACCTCGTCGTCAACACCGCCACCTTCGGCATCGACCGCTGGTGGAAGCGCCGCCTGGTCGAGCTGGTGCCGGCCGGCGCCACGCGCATCCTCGATCTCGCCTGCGGCACCGGCATCTCGACAGCGGCGATCGCACGACGCTTCCCGGGCGCGCACATCGTCGGCGTCGAGCTGCGCGACGAATATCTCGCAATCGCGCGCCGCAAGCTTCCGAACGTGAAGTTCGTGCTATCGCGCGCGGAGGACTACCGCTCGGCACTGCCTTTCGACTGCATCACATCGTCCTACCTGGCGAAGTACGCCGACCTGGCGCGGCTCGTGCCGCAGTGCCGCGAGATGCTGCGCGACGGTGGCGTGCTGCTGATGCACGACTTCACCTACCCGCCGAACCGAGCGCTCGTGGCGCTCTGGCATGTCTATTTCAAGGCGCTGCAGATGATCGGCGGCGCGCTGCTGCCGGCGTGGCGCGAGATCTACTACGGCTTGCCGGCGCTCATCGAACGCACGCGCTGGCTGCCGGAGCTGCAAGCGCTGCTCGCGCGGCATCGCTTCCGCGACATCCGCGTCGAGCACCTGACCGCCTACGGCTCGGCAATCGTCGCCGCGCGCAAGTAAGACTCTCGGAAGACAGCGGCCAATCGTCGTTCCCGCGCAAGCGGGAACCCAGAATTGAGAAAAAACTGGGCCCCCGCTTTCGCGGGGGCGACTATTTGGGAGCTTCCGCGATCAGCCCCAGGCGCGCAACGCGACCAGGCCGGCCGCGAGCGCGAGGACGGCGAAGCTCAGGCTCTTGAGGATCGCCTCGAGCACCGCCACCGCCGGTGCATCGACCGTCTCGGGGTCGCGCTTCAGCGCCTTGTAGGGCCGCGAAGCCTTGATCTCGACGAGGCTCAGCATTGCCATGGCGAGCGCCATCAGCAGCGCGGAGAGCGAAACCGCATTCGTCTGCAGGATGTAGCCGGCGAGCACCGGCAGCGCGCCCCACGAGAGCGCGAACCACGAGTCGCGATGGAAGCGGCCGCCGAACCATTCGAGGTTGTACGCGAGCAGGAAGAAGCCCTCGGGGATGGCGATCAGCCAGAGAAGCGGCGTGTAGCGCACCATGTACCAGATGCCGATGGCGTAGGCGGCGACGATGGTGGCGATGGCGAGCGTCCAGAGCTGCGCGCGGCTGAAGGCATCGCCCCAGGGCTTCGTCTCGCGGCTGCCGAGCGCATCGAGCGCGTGCGCGCCGATGCCGAGCGCGAGGAAATAGATGAGCACGATCGCCGCGACGCGATCCCAATGGATCGCCGGCGCGAGCATCGAGCCGATCACCGTGAAGCCGAGCACCATCGCGGTGTAGGGCAGGAAGAGGAGCCCGACCGCGAGCCGCAAGCGCTCCGGGCCGACCGCGGGGACGAACCACTCGCCGCGCCGGTCCACGGCGCCGCTACGGGGCAGCCATGCGGCGCGCGAGCTCCGCGCGCCATTCCTCGACCGGCTTGAAGCCCGGATGCTTGGCTGCCTCGCGCTCGGCCCAGGACCAGAGCTCGGCGTCGGAGAGCCGCATGTCCATCGGCACGCGCAGCGGCTGCCGGACATACCACGGCGTGTCGACGAAGAGCTCGATGCGGTTCGCCTCCGGGTCGTGGAAATACACCGAGAGCGCATTGCCGTGCGACACGGGATGGAGCTCCTTCACTTCCTCCGCCACCAGGCGCCGGTACATCTCGCGTAAGCCCTTGAATTCGGCCATGCGGAACGAGATCTGGTTGATCGGGTTGAACCCGGCATCGCGCGGTTTGCCGCTGACCATCACGATCTGGTGGTGCTCGCGCGGGTCGCGCGAGAGGAACACGAATTGCAGCCGGCCGCGCGGCGTCTCCATGTCGCCCGCGTCGGTGACGGTAAAACCGAGCATGCGTATGTAAAAATCCTGCATTCGCGCGAGATCGGCGACGAACATCCCCATGTGACTGAACGCGAATCTTGGTATCGGAGGCGGAGTAGACATTTATGAGACTCGCTACGTTTAAGACTGCGCAAGGAACGAGCTACGGCATCGTCACGGCGAAAGGCATTGTCGACCTGAAGCGCTACATCGGCAACCGCTTCGCTGATCTCAAGTCGCTGATCGGCGGCAGCGCCTTCGCCGAGGCGGCGAAGCATGTCAACGAGGCGCCGGACTACAAGGAGTCGGACGTCACCTGGCTGCCGGTGATCCCGAACCCCGACAAGATCATCTGCGTCGGCTTGAACTATCAGGAGCACGTGGTCGAGACCGGGCGCGACAACACCGAGCAGCCGGCGATCTTCCTGCGCCTCGCCGAATCGCAGGTCGGGCACAAGCAGCCGATCATCCGTCCGCGCGAATCGAAGAACCTCGACTACGAGGCCGAGATCGCGGTCGTCATCGGCAAGCCGGGGCGCCGCGTCAAGCAGGCCGACGCGTGGAGCCACATCGCGGGCTACAGCTGCTACAACGACGGCTCGGTGCGCGACTGGCAGCGCCACACCGTCCAGTGGACCGCCGGCAAAAACTTCGCGCACACCGGTGGCTTCGGCCCGTGGCTCGTCAGCGCCGACGAGATCCCGCCCAACACGCGCATGACGCTCTCCTGCCGCCTGAACGGCGAGCGCATGCAGCACGCGAGCACCGAGCAGATGATCTTCAAGATCCCGAAGATCATCGAGTATGTCTCGACCTGGACCACGCTGCAGCCCGGCGACGTGCTCGTCACCGGCACGCCCGGCGGCGTCGGCGCACGGCGCAATCCGCCCGTGTGGATGAAGCCCGGCGACAAGGTCGAAGTCGAGATCGACAAGGTGGGCATCCTCGAGAACACCATCGCCGACGGCTAATCGGGGTCAGGCACCGATTTCCCGATCATGAGTCCGGTCGTCGACGTCCACACCCATATGCTCTCGAAGGAGTGGTTATCGCTCCTCGAGAGCCATGGCGGGCCGCATTACACGCTCAAGGAAGTGCGCGGCGGGCTGCGCGCTATTCATCTCGACGGTGCGCCGTTCATGACGCCGGTGCCGAACATGTTCGACTGGGAGGCGCGCATCGCCAACATGGACAAGGCGCGCGTCGATGTCGCGATCACGTCGCTCACCTGCCCGAACGTCTTCTGGGGCAGCGCCGACATCAGCCTGAAGGCGGCGCGGCTCATGAACGACGACATGGCGCGCGCGCAGAAAGCGTGGCCCGCTCGCATCCGCTGGTTCGCGTCGCTGCCCTGGCAGCACGAGAAGCTCGCGTTGCAGGAGCTCGCGCGCGCCTGCGACGCGGGCGCGGTCGGGGTGATGGTGCTCGCGAACATCGCCGGCAAGGCGCTCACCGAGCCGGCGTTCGCGAGCATCTGGGCCGAGATCGACCGCCGTGCGCTGCCGGTGCTGGTACACCCGAGCGCGCCGCCGGGAACGGCGGAGCTCGGCCTGCACGAATTCCAGCTCACGGCGCCGATCGGCTTCACCTTCGACACTTCCCTGGCGGTGGCGCGCTGCATCTACGACGGCTTCCTCGACCGCCATCCGAACCTGAAGCTGATCGCCGCGCACGGCGGCGGCGCGCTGCCCTACCTCGTCGGGCGGCTCGACATCTGCTGGCACAACATCCCCGCGGCCGCGGCGAAGACCACACAGCCGCCGAGCGTTTACATGCGCCGCGTCTACGTCGACAGCGTGGTGTTCCAGAGTAGCGTGCTCAACCTCGCCGTCGAGGTCTGCGGACCCGACAACGTGCTCTACGGCTCGGACTATCCGCACACCATCGGCGACATGCCGGGCTGCCTCGCGCGCGTCGATGCGCTGCCGGGCGCCGTGCGCGACAAGGTGAGAGGCGGCAACGCGCAGCGCATCTTCCGTCTTTAGAGGGCGATGAATCGTCGTTCCCGCGCAAGCGGGAACCCAAAAACTGGATCCCCGCTTTCGCGGGGAAGACTCAAGTTTCCGCTAGCGCCCGCCCCAGTTCGCGTCGTCGACCTTCCACTCGCCCTTTTCCTTGACGAGCGTGATGGTGCCGGAGATCGCAGGCTGCGTGCCGCGCAGCCGCAGCACGGCGCGCCTCGCGCCGTCCTCGACCGTCTTCTCGACGACGTAGTAGTTGCGCGGCAGGAGTCGCGCGAGCGTCTGCAGCATCGGCGCGCGCTCGGCCGGCGGGATGGGATCCATCTGCTTCGCCTTCGCGGCGCTCTCGTACTTGCGCATGCCGTCGTAGTCGGCGGCGAGACCAGCACGATGGAAGTTCGCGTACACCGTCTCCGGCTGGTCCTGCGCAGCCGCCGGCGCGGCGCTGACGCCGAGCGCGACGATGAGCGAGCGGATCAATCGAACTTGGCGCCGCTTTGCTTCACGACTCTTGCCCACTTCGCGAGATCGGCCGCCATGAAGTCGCGGAACTCGCGCGGCGTGTTGCCGATCGGCTCCGAGCCGTCGTTGAGGATGCGCTCGCGCACATCGGGCTGCGCCAGCACGCGCACGAGCTCTTCGTGCAGCCGCTCGACGAGCGGCGCCGGCATGCCGGCCGGTCCGATGACGCCGTACCAGCCGACCACCTCGTAGCCCGGCAGCGCCTCGGCCACGGCCGGCACATCGGGCAGCGCCGGGATGCGCTGCGGCGTGGTAACGGCGAGCGCGCGCAGCTTGCCCCCGCGCACCTGCGCTTGCGCGGGCTGCAGCCCGGCGAAGTTGTAGTCGTAGCGGCCGCCGATCAGGTCCATCAGCGCCGGGCTGCTTCCCTTGTACGGGATGTGCTCGGCCTTGACGCCGGTCATCTGCTTGTAGAGCTCGCCGGCGAGATGGCCGCCGCTGCCGAGGCCCGCCGAGCCGTAGTTGAGCTCGCCCGAGCGCTGCTTCGTCCAGGCGATGAATTCCTGGAGCGTGTGCGGCGGCGACGAAGGATTGACGACGAGCAGCAAACCCGCGCGCGTAAGCTGCGTGATCGGCGTGAAGTCGTTCACCGGGTGATAAGGCAGGTTGGGATTCAGCGCTCCGTTGATCGTGTGCTGGTGATACGCGAGAAGCAGCGTGTAGCCGTCGGGCGGCGCCTTCGCCGTCAGCTCGCCCGCGATGACACCGGAGGCGCTGGCGCGATTGTCGACGATGACCTGCTGGCCGAAGATCTCGCCGAGCTTGGCGCTGACGAGGCGCGCCAGGAGATCGGTCGTGCCGCCGGGCGCCGCCGGCGTGATGAGGCGGATCGGGCGGCTCGGATAGTCCTGCGCGTGCGCGCTGAGCGCAAAGAGCGCGATCAACAAGAGTCTCATCGCTAAGGCCTGGCAATCCGGTAGATCACGTAGCGGTTCGCTTCGAGCCCGTGATAGTAGAGCGAGCGGCCGTCGGCCGACAACGTCGGCCCCTCGGCGAACCCCGGGATGGCGGCGACGCGCTGCGGCACGCCGAAGGGCTGGTCGCGGCTCGCGCGACGCGACCGGTAGACCGCCGCCTGGCCCGCTGCGGCCCGCGTGAAGAAGAGCTCGAGCAGGTCCGCCGAGATGGCCGGCGCATATTCCAGCGCGGCAGTGTTGACGTTGCGCATGAATTCAGCGCTCGCCGGGTGCCGTCGAAAGCCCGCGCCGTCGCGCACCGCCACCGCGATGTCGGCGCTCTTGGGCAGCGCGCCGCCGGCGAACTCGCCGTCGGCCATGAACAGCGCATCGCCCACCGGCGATATCTCCGCATCGAAGATGAGCCAACCGGCGCGCTGCAGCGACATGCCGGGCACGAGCTCGACCGCGCTCACCTCGCCGGCGCGGAAGCGGGCGCGATACAGCGTCGACAGGGTCTGGGCGTAGCTGCGCGTGGAAATGAAGAACAGGTTGCCGTCGCGATCCATGCTCGCCACGCCGTCGAGCGCCGGCGAATTGGCGCCCCGCAGCTCGCCGCGGTAGTCGAAGGTGAGATCGTCGACGCGCTCCGCGTAGTGCAGGTTGGTATCGACCCGCGGGTCATTGCGGTTGTTGAAGAAGAGATAGCGCCCGTCGCGCGTGATGAAGGGCTCCATCGCGTCGCCGTCGTAGCCGCGGATGGCGACGCGCTGCGGCGCGCCGAAGGCGTGATACTCCGGCGCCGGCGGCAGGGCACTGCGTTGCGGTCCGCAGGCCGCCGCCGCAAGGCTCGCAAGCGCGAGCAGGCGCCGTGCGCGCGAGGAGCTCAGCGCAGCGTGATCTCCTGCATGGTTTTCTCGCCGAGGATTTCGCGCACTTCGGTGCGCTTGACCATCATTTGCGTCTGCTTGTCCTCGGAACCGACCGTCTTTTGCGCGAGGGCGCGGAACTTGTCCGAGAGGCCGTCGAACGCCGCCCAGTTCTTGTACTCGACCATCAGCATCAGGTCCCAATCCTCGCGGCCAAACGACGGCCCCGACAACATCTTCTCCGACACGATCAGGCCGTCCTTCTTCGCCTGGTCCATCAGCTTCTTGCGATTGGCGCCGAGGTCGCGCAGATACGTATCCATCATCCCCGGCTTCACCTTGACGAACGTCACCTCCCACACGGATCCTTCCTTATACGGCTTTTCCTGGCCGTAGCCCGTTTGCGCCAGCGCGAAGATCCCCAGCAGGGCAAAGAAAGCTCCCTTGGCGAAACTCATAATCGACCTCCTGTATTACGCCGTCTCGTCGATCCGGCCCGCTGCCGACGGCGAGCAGCCGCGCGGTATAGCCAGTCGATTCTGGCACCCGCGTGCGAGCCGAACGGGCCAATGCGACGGACGCCCCTCGAGCAGCCTGTTTCGGGTCCTGGCGTGCGACGAATCCCGGTCCGTCAAGCGTCTGGCGGCCGGTTCCACGCGCGGATGATGACCAGCACGCCGGCTACCAGCAGCCACAGGGGGATCAGCAGCACGCCGGCGATGTACGGCGATGCCCCCTGCATGAGATAGCAGGAATCACCCGGGTGCCCATAGCAGGACAGGAACACCAGCGCACCGGTGGCGATGATCGAGACGCCGGCGGCGATGAGGAACGACTTCAGGGCGGTGGACACGAGCGATCCGCTAGGCGCCGCCACTCTCGCTGCGCGCGCGGAACAGGACGATGGTGGCGATCATCACCGGGTTTTCCTGCATTTTCCCGGACCCGATGGCCGTCATCGCCGCGCCAGCGCAACGCGGCAGCTGGTTCGACCTTTGCAGCGCGTGTCATGCCAACTTCAGCTGACGAGCCTGAACCTTTGCGCGGCGCGCAAGCGCGCCTTCGCAGCCTCTTCTTCCCGGTTGCGCGGCGGCGCGCTGGTCTCGAGCGAATGCAGCAGCCGATGCGCCACCGCTGCCACCTCATCCACCGCCGCGTTGAACGCGCGCTCGTTGCTGCGCGAAGGCTTGTTGAAACCCGAGAGTTTGCGCACGAACTGCAGCGACGCGGCGCGGATCTCCTCCTCGGTCACCGGCGGATCGAAATTGAACAGCGTCTTGATGTTTCTGCACATGACTAGCTCCTGCCTGCCACGGCCCGTCCGTAGTTCACGGCGTCTCGCACGGCAGCCGGCGCGGACGCCGCGAGTTGCGCATCCGGCCTGGCGCCGAGTGCATCGTT
>DASSLQ010000109.1:0-3306 GCA_035689325.1 Burkholderiales bacterium
CCTGGCAAGGCGGAGGTGTTCGTCAACAGTGTGAACGGCGCCGATGGTCTGTTCCTCGACGCGGACGACAACATCTGGATCGCCGCCAACCAGGCGGACGAGATCGTGGTGGTCGACAAGACCGGGCGCGTGATCGCCAAGCTCGGCGACTTCGGCGGCCTGGATGAGCGCGACGCACCGATCGGGCTGCTTTTCCCGGCGAGCCCGGCGATGAACGATGGCTGGGTCTACGTCACGAACCTGTCGCTCGACATCCGACTCTTCGGGCTGCCGCAAGCGGTCGACAGCCAGTGGGCGGCCGACGTGCATTCGCATACGATCGCCCGGCTGCGCGCCAAGATCCCGCCCGTTCGCCGCTAGCGTTTCTTCGACTCCGATTCGCGCCCGCGCCGCGCGCTGGTATTAGCATTACGGCTCCGCGGCGGCGGGCCGCGGGCGGAGGAGGCGAGATGAACACCGACGAAGTGCTGAAGGGCCTGGCGCGCGAATCGGTCAAGCAGGGCGAGAACCTGCGCACGGCGGTGCGCGAGCTGACGCTCAATGCGCTGCGCAGCCGCGAGCTCACTGTGCGCGAGATCAAGCGCGTGGTGAAGGCGGTGACCGAGGGCGTCAACCTCGGCGCCGCGACTGCCAAGATCGATGCGGACCGCGTGCTGGGCGAGGCGTTCGCCGGCATGGACGAGGCGGTGCTGAAGGCCGTGCAGGCGAATCACCTCGCGCTCCAGCAGCTTGCCGCGCAGGGTCAGAGCCTGCGCGAGTCGCACATAAAGAAGGCGCTCGACGAGCTCGAGCGTCTCGAGGACGAGTTCGTCGGCGCGGTGAAGGAAGCGACGAAGAAGGGCAGCCAGCAGCTGCGCGATCAGTGGGCGACGGTGCTCCAGCGCACGCAGACGAGCGGCACCGTGACGGCGGCCGAGGTGGAGCGCACGCTGGAAGAGTTCGGCAATCAAATGCGCGACGCGGTGCGCCAGCAGCGCCGCACGGCGCTCAAGGCCGCCGAGGCGATGGCGGAGAACTTCACCACGCTCGCGAGCGGCATCCTCATCGGCCTCACCGAGGGCCTGCAGCAGGGCAAGCGCGGGCCGGGCGACGAGGCGTCTGGAAGCTAGCGCACTTCTGAATAAGCGACCAATCGTCGTTCCCGCGCAAGCGGGAACCCAGAAGTTTCTAAAGCAGAAAACCTGGGCCCCCGCTTTCGCGGGGGCGACATCTGCTGAGGCCTCCTGCAAGCGGCCTAGCATCGTTCCCGCGCAAGCGGCAACCCAGAATTTCTTTAAAGGAAAAGCATGGGCCCCCGCTTTCGCGGGGGCGACGTATGGAGAGGTTCTCTAGTGCTGGAGGGGGCAGGGCTCGACTGCGAGCGCAGCGGCCGCACGCTATTTCGCGATCTGTCCTTCAGCGTCGCGCCCGGCGAGCTCGTGCGCATCGCCGGCCCGAACGGCAGCGGCAAGACGAGCCTGCTTCGCATCCTCTGCGGACTGCTCGCGCCCACCAAAGGCGAGGTGCGCTGGCGTGGCACGGCGATCCGGCGCCTCGCCGAGGAGTACTCGCGCGATCTCGTCTACATCGGGCACGCGTCGGCGCTCAAGGACGACCTCACGCCGTACGAGAACCTCGACATCGCCTGCCGCCTCGCCGGCCGGCATGCGCACCGTGAAGCGCTGGTCTCGGCGCTCGCCGCGTTCTCGGTGCCGGAGCTGCCAGTGTGCAAGCTCTCGCAGGGGCAGCGTCGGCGCGCGGCGCTTGCGCGGTTGCTGCTTTCCGGCGGCGTGCCGCTCTGGCTGCTGGATGAACCGTTTGCCGCGCTCGACGCTGGGGCGGCGAGCTACGCCGTGGAGGTGATCGGGCGGCATCTCGAGGCGGGCGGCAGCGTGGTCTATACGACGCATCAGCAGGCCGCACTGGATTCCGACGCACGCGTGATCGACCTGGTGGTGCGATGATGCTCAGCGTAGTGCGCACGCTCGTGCGGCGCGATCTCCTGCTCGCGATGCGACGGCGCGGCGACGCCGCCACGGCGCTCTTGTTTTTCATCATCGTCGCGAGCCTGTTTCCGCTCGGCGTGGGCGCGGAGCCCAATCAGCTGCGCGCGATCGGCCCGGGCGTCATCTGGGTGGCGGCGCTGCTCTCGACCATGCTGTCGCTCGGGCGGCTCTTCGCCGCCGATTACGCCGACGGCACGCTGGAGCAACTCGCGCTCGGCGCCACGCCGCTCGGCGTCGTCGTCGCCGCCAAGGCGCTCGCGCACTGGCTGGTGTCAGGCCTGCCGCTGGTGGTGATAGCGCCGCTGATCGCGCTGCAGTACGACCTGGAGCGGCCGCTTTACGGGGTGCTGGTGCTCTCGCTGCTGCTCGGGACGCCGGTGCTGAGCCTGATCGGCGCCATCGGCGCGGCGCTCACGCTCGGGCTGCGCGGCGGTGGCGTGCTGATCTCGCTCCTCGTGCTGCCGCTCTATGTCCCGGTGCTGATTCTCGGCGCGGGCAGCGTCGCCATGGCGGCGGCGGGACTCGCCCCTTCCGGTCAGCTCCTTCTGCTCGGCGCGCTGCTCGTGGTCTCGGCGGCGTTCGCGCCCTGGGCGGTCGCGGTCGCGGTGCGCATCGGCATCGAGTAGCGGCGCGGCTGGCCGTGGCGGGTGCACCACTTGACGCTGGGCTCGTGGCAGGAGCAACGCCCGGGCGGCAGGCGGTATTCGGTGGTCGCCTTCGCGGTAAGGCTGTGCTCCAGCAGGTTCATCAGCAGATCGAACGTCATTGCTGCCTCCCTCGTCATGGGAGCAATGTACGCGTCGTCCGCGCGCCGCTCGACGAACGCTGCTACTTGATAGCTGTGACGGATTACCCGACGGCTGGAAGGGAGCTCGGCCGTCGTCTGCGCGAGAGCGGGGACCCAGTAGTTCGAAATAGAAGTGAGAGCGCCCGTCGTCCCCGCGAAAGCGGGGACCCAGTCTTTCTCGGTAAACGCCAGATGCGTCGGTACGTTTATCGATCGTATGAAGCAGCCGGCGGTTTACATCCTCGCCAGCAAGCGCAACGGCACGCTGTATGTAGGCGTGACGAGCAACCTGGCAAGTCGAATCGAAGCGCATCGTTCGGGCATGGTCGATGGTTTCACCAAGAAGTACGGCGTAGAAACGCTGGTGTACTTCGAACTCCACGCCGACATGTACGAGGCGATCCAGCGCGAAAAGCGCATCAAGAAATGGAATCGCGCGTGGAAGGTCCAGCTGATTGAACAGGGGAACCCTGAGTGGAGAGACCTTTCGGATCAGGCGGGATGAGCGTGGGTCCCCGCTTTCGCGGGGACGAC
>DASSLQ010000110.1:0-36918 GCA_035689325.1 Burkholderiales bacterium
ACCGAGGTGCTGCCAGGCTCCGCCGCCGGGCCGGTGACGCGGCCGAACTCGATGACGACGTCACCCGCCTCGATGGAAGCCTTGAAGGCGTCCGAACGCGTTTCGGCGACGGCCATCAGTCGCGACCCATCGGCAGCGGCACGAGCACGTCGGCATGCCAGCCGTACTTGCGGACGTACGCGGTATTCAGGCCGAGACAGCGCCTGGCGCCGCAATAGGCGCGGTGCACGCACTGGTGAAAGCCGTTGCGCATGAACTCGGGCCAGAACGCCGGATCGATGACGAGCTTCGGCTGGTCGTTGTTGAGGGCGTCGGCATCCTCGCCGAGCAGGCATTCCGGGAAGTTCTTCACCTCCACCGAGCGGCCATGCGCGCGCGCGCCGCGGATCGCCGCTCGCAGATAAGGCAGCACTTCCAGATGCGAAGCGACGAGCTCCTTGTCGTCGGTCTCCCGCATCGGCCAGTAAACCCAGAAATCCATCTGCTCGAGCCGCTTCAGATGGCGCAAGAGCTCCACGACGTCCGCAAGCTGCCGGTAGCTGCGCTGCGTCACCACGGTGTTGGTCAGCGTGACGACGCCCGGGAAGCCTTCCAGGTTTTCCAGCCCGCGCAGCGTGCGCTCGAACGCGCCCGGCACGCCGGTGATGGCGTCGTGGCTCGCGGCGTCGGCCGCCGTCACGCTGATGAAGTACTCGTCGATGCCGGCCTCCACCAGCTCGCAGCAGTACGCCTCGTCGGCGAGGCGCATGCCGTGCGTCTGGATGCGCACGTGCTCGAAACCGCTCGCGCGCGCCGCACGCGCGAGCTCGGGCAGGTCGCGGCGCAGCGTGACCTCCGAGCCCGTCATGACCAGGCCCTTCCAGCGTCCCTGCTGCGCGTTCTGCGCCAGGATGGTCTCGAACTGCTCCATGGATTCGGGCTTCAGCCAGTCCATGGTGCCCTCGATCATGCAGTGCTCGCACTTCAGGTTGCACTTGAAGTGCATCGTCAGCTCGACGTAGTCCTCGGCGGCGAAGCGCCGACGGACGGTGCGGGGCGCGGGCTTGAGATCGAGCACGGCTACGCTTTCTTCGCGCTCAAGACGAAGAACGGCGTGTCGAGCAGCACCTCGCGCAGCACGGGCTCGCGCATTCCGAGAGCCTCGAGCCACGCCGCGTATTGTGACGGCGCCCGGTAGGAGCGGAAGAAGAGCAGCCACGGGATGAGCGAGAACGGCACCGGCGTCTCGCGCAGCTCGAGCGGCTTGCGCTCGAAGATGAGCAGCGTGCCGCCCGGAGAGAGCGCGGCCACTGCCTTGGCGAGGAAGCGTTCCGCCTCCTCGGCCGGCCAGTCGTGCAGCATCGACTTGAAGCTGATGAGGTCGTAGCCCGCGGGCAGGGGATCGCTGCGCACGTCGCCCTTGACGAAGCCGATGCGCGAGCCCTCCGGCTCGGCGAGCACGTGCTCCATGCCGATCTCGCAGACGAGCGGCAGGTCGAACACCGTGCCGGCAAGCTTGGGCTGTCGGCGGCAGAGCTGCAGCAGGAACTCGCCGCTGTTTCCCCCGACGTCGAGGGCGCGGCGGTGCACGCCGAAGTCGTAGAGCTCGAGGCACGCGAGCGCCTCGTAGCGCGTGAGCGTCGAGGTGATGCGCATCCAGGCACGCACCTGGGCGTAGTTTTCCCGGCTCGGCTCGAGGCAGCGGCGATAGTCGAACAGCTGGAACATGCGCGCGCGAGAAGTGAAGCCGCGCGGCTCCTTGACCAGCGCCGTGAAGAGATCGGCGAAATCGTTGATGCTGAAGCCGGAGAAATCGAGCTTCGTCTCCAGCAGATCGCGGTAGCGCAGTGCGTCCAGGAAGCGCTTGGTCAGGCGCACATCGCCCGCGCGCTCCTCCACCACGTGGTTATTGCCAAGCACGTCGAGCAGCAGCCGCAGCCCGGGCGCATCCACGCCGAGCGCGCGGCCGAGCGCTTCCACCGAGCCGCTGCGGCTCTCGAGCAGGCGATCGACGAGCCCAAGCTCGAAGGCGGTCTTGAGCGCGCGGGCGCCGACCAGCGTGGCGATGAACTCGTCGACCACGAGGAAATCGAGTGCCGTCGGCACGCCCTGCGCGCGTTCGAGTGCCGCGGTCATGGGTTCAGCGGCTTTCGCCGCGGCTCGCCTCGTACTCGCCGAGCAGCGCGCCAAGGATGCGATGCAGTTGCTTGGCCGTACGCGGGCTGAGGACGAAGCGGTGCAGCAGCTCGGAGCGCCATTCGGCCGAGGCGCGCTCGCCGGTGCGTTGAGTCAGGCCGAAGTTGATAACGACTGAATCGCGGGTCGCCGTAGCCGTCGCGACGTTGCAGTACGCGCTGCCCATGCCCGCGACGTCCCAACGCGGCGTGCCATCCGCCGCGTCCCCCTGGCTGCCTTCAGTCCCTTCCATCCGAGTCCTTCCCCCAACGCATCGTAGCATCCGGTGTTTGCCTGGCGGAGGGTGAGGGATTCGAACCCCCGGGCCCTTGCGGGCCAACGGATTTCAAGTCCGCCGCATTCGACCGCTCTGCCAACCCTCCGGGGTTGAAAAGCGCTTTCCCGCCCGCATTTTAGGGTAGTCTAGGCGCAACCCAAGGAGGATCGGATGGAACTCAAACCCGTACGGACGGACGGCGAGCCGGTGAGGCGCAACTTTCCGTACGACGCGGCCGCGGATATCGCCGTCGCCGAACAGGGCCGCAAGGTTCTGCGCAACACCTATCTCCTGCTTGCGCTCACCATGGTGCCGACGGTGATCGGCGCCTTCATCGGCATGGCGACCGGCGGGATCATCCTGGCGCATCCCATGGCGAGCACGCTGATCATGCTCGCCGCCGTAATCGGACTGCAGTTCGGCATCGCCGCCAACCGCAATAGCGCCGTCGGCGTCGCGCTGCTGCTCCTCATGACCGGGCTCCTCGGCTGGTGGCTCGGGCCGATCCTCAACTTCGCCCTCGCCATGCGCAACGGCATGCAGCTCGTCGGCTACGCTGCGGTCGGCACCGGCGTCATCTTCTTCGCCATGGGTGCGGTCGCCTCGACCACCAAGCGCGATTTCAGCTTCATGGGCAAGTTCCTGTTCGTCGGCATGTGGGCGCTGCTCCTCGCCATCATCGCGAACCTGTTCCTGCAGATCCCGGCCCTTGCGCTCACCATCTCGACGCTGGTGATCGTGGTGTTCTCGCTCTTCCTGCTCTACGACCTGAACCGCATCATCCGTGGCGGCGAGACCAACTACATCATGGCGGCGACCGGCGTCTACATGAGCCTGTTCAACATCTTCGCCAACCTGCTCAACCTGCTGCTCGCACTCTCGGGCGATCGCGACTGAGGACAAGCGGCAATTCAAAAAAGGCGCCTGCGGGCGCCTTTTTTATTGGCGCTCGAAGAGCGCGATGCTCTCGACGTGCGCGGTGTGCGGAAACATGTTCACGATGCCCGCCGCCGACAGACGGTAGTCCTTGGTGTGTACGAGCACCCCCGCATCGCGGGCGAGCGTTGCCGGGTCGCATGAGACGTAAGCGATGCGCCCCGGGAGCGGCGCATCGAGCGCTTTCACGATTTCGATCGCGCCCTGGCGCGGCGGATCGATGAGCAGCTTGTCGAAGCGGCCGAAGGCCGCGAGACTGGGCGCGAAGAGGTCCATCTGCTCGAACTGCGCGACCAGTCCGTTGCAGGCGGCGTTCGCGCGCGCGCGGGCGACGAGCCCGCTCGCGCCTTCGAAGCCGATCACCTGCGCGCCGCGGCGCGCGAGCGGCAGCGAGAAGTTGCCCAGGCCGCAGAACAGGTCGGCGATGCGCTCGCCGGGCCGCGGATCGAGGAGCTCGAGCGCGCGCGCCACCAGCAGGCGGTTCACCGTGTGATTCACCTGCGTGAAATCGGTCGGGCGGAAATGGATGCGCACGGCGAACTCCGGCAGGTCGTAGTAGAGATCGCTCTGCGCCGGCTCGAAGGGCGCCGCGCTCTCGGGGCCGCCGGGCTGCAGCCACAGGTGTACGGCGTGCTCGCGCGCGAAGGTGCGCAGATGCGCATGGTCCTCGGCGCTCAGCGGCAGGAGGTGGCGCAAGACGAGCGCGGCGGCGTTGTCCCCCACGGCGATCTCGACCTGCGGCAGGCGGCTGGGGATCGAGAGCTGTTCGATCAATTCGCGTAGCGGATCGATAAGCGCCGACATGCGCGGCGGCAATACCGGACATTGGTGCATGTCGGTCACATAGGTCGATCGGCGCTCGCGGAAGCCGACCATCACGCCGCCCTTGCGCTCGACGCGGCGCGCCGAAAGCCGCGCGCGGTGACGGTAGCCCCATTCCTCGCCGGTGACCATCGGCAGCACCCGCTCGGGCTCGACCTTGCCGATGCGCGCCAGGTTCTGCAGGAGCCAGTCCTGCTTGGCGGCGACCTGCGTCGCGAGGTCGGCGTGCTGCGTGACGCAGCCGCCGCAAACGCCGAAGTGCGGACAGCGCGGCGCCCGGCGACCGGGCGATTCGCTGAGCAGGCGCGTGGCGCGGGCGAGATCGAACCTGCGCCCGCCGGTCATGATCTGCACCGCCGCGCGCTCGCCGGGCAACGCGCCCTCGACGAACAGCACCTTGCCCTCCGGTGAGCGCGCGACGCCGCGTCCCTCGGCGTCGAGCCCGGCGATCTCGACCGTCAGTTCTGCCAGAGCGACAGGAACTCCTGCCAGTGCGGCTCCGGGCGCCGCCCGAGCGAGTCGCGCAGCAGCGCGCACTCGGCGTCGTAGTTCTCCCGCGAAAGCAGGCCGCGCACGATCTGGAAGCGCAGGTAGAGGAGGAACGTGTTGACGACGTCCACCTCGCAATAGTTGCGGATCGCCTGGATCTCGCCGCGCCGGTACGCCGGCCACACCTCGGCGCCGCCGATGCCCTGCTTGCCCGGCAGGCGCGCGAGCCGCGCGAGCTCGTCGAGCGGCGCGAAGTTGCGCTGGTTGTAGGCGGCGAGCTGATCCATCAGGTCGAGATGGCGCGTGTGATATCGATTGGTGTAGTTGTTGAAGCGGAAGGCCTGGTCCTCGTCGCCCATCTCCCAGAAGCGCGTGCAGCAGACACCGTGGACGAGCGCGCGGTGGTTGAGCACCGGGATGTCGAAGCCCTTGCCGTTCCAGGAGACGAGCTGCGGCGTCTTGCGCTCGATGGCGTCGAAGAATCGCGCAAGCGCGGCCTGTTCGTCGCGCTCCGGCTCGCCGATGGAGAAGATCTTGATGCCTTCGTCATCGCGCGCGACGCATGAAATCACGATCACGCGGTGCAGGTGCGGCGGCAGGAAATCGTTTCCCGCGAGCGCGCGCCGCTTCTGGAACGCGACCTCGGCCACTTCCGCGTCCGGCAGCTCGTCCGGCAGGTCGTGGATGCGGCGGATGCCGGCGACGTCCGGGATGGTTTCGATGTCGAAGGCGAGGATCGGCGTCACGTCAGTCGGGGAAGACGCCGGTGGTGAGATAGCGGTCACCGCGGTCGCAGACGATGGTGACGATGACGGCGTTCTTGAGATCGCGCGCGATACGCAACGCCACATGCATGGCGCCGCCCGAGGAGATGCCGGCAAAGATGCCCTCCTCGCGCGCGAGGCGCCGCGTCATCTCCTCGGCCTCGCCCTGGCTCACGTACTCGAGCCGGTCGACGCGCTTCGCATCGTAGATCTTCGGCAGGTAGGCCTCGGGCCACTTGCGGATGCCGGGAATCTGCGAGCCTTCCTGCGGCTGGCAGCCGATCACCTCGACCTTCGGGTTCTTCTGCTTGAAGAAGCGCGAGCAGCCCATGATGGTGCCGGTCGTGCCCATGCTGGACACAAAATGCGTGAGGCGACCGTCGGTGTCGCGCCAGATCTCGGGCCCGGTCGTCTCGTAGTGGATCTGCGGATTCGCGGGGTTGGCGAACTGGTCGAGCATCGTGCCTTCGCCCTGGCGCACCATTTTCTCGGCCAGGTCGCGCGCCGCCTCCATGCCGCCTTTCTGCGGCGTGAGGATGATCTCGGCGCCGAAGGCGCGCATGGTCTGGCGGCGCTCGGCCGAAAGGTGCTCGGGCATGATGAGCACCATGCGGTAGCCGCGCGTGGCGGCGGCCATGGCGAGCGCGATGCCGGTGTTGCCCGAGGTCGGCTCGATCAGCGTGTCGCCCGGCTTGATGCGTCCCGCGCGCTGCGCTTCCCGGATCATGGCGATCGCGGGGCGATCTTTCACCGAGCCCGCGGGATTGTTGCCCTCGAGCTTGGCGAGGATCACGTTCTTGTGCCGCGCGTTCTCCGGCCCGGGCAGGCGCTGCAGCCGCACGAGCGGCGTGTTGCCGATGAAGTCTTCGAGGGTGCGCTTCATTTCGACTGCAGCTCCTTGACGTACGCCGCCACGCCCTGCTCGACGCTCATGAACTCGCCCGGATAGCCGGCCTCGCGCAGCCGTGAAAGATCGGCCTCGGTAAAGCTCTGGTACTTGCCGGCGAGCTCGGGCGGGAACGGCACGTACTCGATCAGGCCCTTGGCGACGATGTCGTGCAGCGTGGCTTGCGTGCCGTGCACGGCGTTAATCACCGCTACTGCCAGACGGTTGAAAGTCTGCGCGCGCCCGGTACCACAGTTGAAGATGCCCGACACGCCGCGGCGCTCGAGGAACCAGAGGTTCACCGCGACCGCGTCATCGACGTAGATGAAGTCGCGCCGCTGCTCGCCGTCGCGATAGCCGTCGGACCCGGAGAAGAGCTTCACCTTGCCGACGCTGTGCAGCTGCTCGAACGCGTGCAGCGCCACCGAGGCCATGCGTCCCTTGTGCCACTCGTTGGGCCCGTAGACGTTGAAGTAGCGAAGGCCGACGATCTGCGCGCTGCGCTGCGGCAGGCGGCCGCGCACCACCTGGTCGAACAGGAACTTCGAATAGCCATAGATGTTAAGCGGCCGCTCGCACTCGCGCTCCTCGCGATAGTGCGGCCCGCGGCCGTACACCGCGGCCGAGGAGGCGTAGATGAGCGGGATCTCCTCGTCCTGGCACCAGTCGAGCAGCCGCCGCGAATAGGCGTAGTTGTTCTCCATCATGTAGCGGCCGTCGGTCTCGAGCGTATCGGAGCACGCGCCCTGGTGGAACACCGCCTCCACCGCGCCCTCCAGCGACTCGAGCCGGCCCGCAAGCTGCGCCTGGTCGACGTAGTCGGCGATCTCGCAATCGGCGAGGTTCTTGAACTTGTCGCCGTGCGCGAGGTTGTCGACCGCGATGATCTCGCTCACCCCGCGGCGGTTGAGCCCGCGCACGAGGCGCGAGCCAATGAAGCCGGCAGCGCCGGTGACGATGTAGTAGGTCATGCGGCTGCGAAAACCTCCTTGTACGTGGCGACCGCGGTGCCGAACTTGCCGACGACGATGCCGGCGGCGCGGTTGGCGATGCGCATCGCCGATTCCACGCTCTGGCCGGCAGCGAGCATCACCGCGAGCGCGGCGATGACCGTGTCTCCTGCACCGCTGACGTCGAACACTTCGCGCGCCTCGGTCTTGATGTGCAGCTTGCGGCCGGGGCGAAAAAGCGTCATGCCTTCCTCGCCGCGCGTGACAAGCAACGCTTCCAGGCCGAGCTGCCGGCGCAGGGTCTCGGCGCGCCGCGCCATGTCGGTGTCGTCGTGCCATGTGCCGACCACCTCGCGCAGCTCCGCGCGGTTCGGCGTGATGATCGACGCGCCGCGATAGCGCGAATAGTCGTCGCCCTTCGGATCGACCAGCACGCGCTTCTTCGCGCGGCGCGCGAGCTGGATCATCTGCCGGATGTGGGTCATGCCGCCCTTGCCGTAGTCCGAAAGCAGGACCACGTCGCACTCGGGCAGCGCGGCGCGATACTGCGTGAGCTTCGAGGCGAGCACCTCGCGCGAGGGCGCGCGCTCGAAATCGAGGCGCACGAGCTGCTGCTGGCGGCCGATGACACGCAGCTTTTCGGTCGTGCGGATCGAGCGGTCGCGGTTGAGATCGGCCTCGACGCCGCCCTTCCTGAGCAGGCTTGCGAGCTCGCGCCCGGCCTCGTCGTTGCCGACCACCGAAAGGAGCCGCGTGCGCGCGCCGAGCGCGGCGCAATTGTGCGCGACGTTGGCGGCGCCGCCGAGCCGCAGGTCCTCCTTGGTCTCGTTCACCAGCACCACCGGCACCGGCGCTTCCGGCGAGATGCGCGACACGTCGCCGTACCAGTAGCGGTCGAGCATCACGTCGCCGACCACCAGCACGCGTGCCTTCGATGTGTCGGGCGCTTTCACTGCCTCCTGCCGATGGGGTAGTACTCCAGGCCCTGAGCGTGCAGCGCCGCCGGGTCATAGAGGTTGCGGCCGTCGAAGATCGCCGGGGTCTTGAGCGCCTTCTTGAGGGCCGCGAAGTCCGGGCTGCGAAATTCCTGCCACTCGGTGACGATGGCGAGCGCGTCAGCGCCCTCGAGCGCCTCGAGGGCGCTCGCCACCACGGCCACCGAGCGGCTCTGGGCGAAGAGCTTCTGCGCGTCGCCGCCTGCCGCGGGGTCGTAGGCGCGCACGCTGGCGCCGGCGCCGACCAGATCGTCGATCAGCGCGAGGCTGGGCGCTTCGCGCATGTCATCGGTGTTCGCCTTGAAGGCGAGGCCCCACACGGCGATGCACTTGCCGCGCAGGTCGTCGCCGAAGCGCGTGCGGATCTTGTCGCCGAGCACGTGCTTCTGCGCCTCGTTCACCTGCTCCACCGCGCTCACCACGCGCAGCGGCCGGCCGGCTTCGTGCGCGGTGCGCTGCAGCGCCTTGACGTCCTTCGGGAAGCAGGAGCCGCCGAAGCCGGCGCCCGGGTAGAGGAACTGGTAGCCGATGCGCGGATCCGAGCCGATGCCGCGGCGCACCTCCTCGATATCGGCGCCGATCGCCTCGGCGAGGTTCGCGATCTCGTTCATGAACGAGATGCGCGTGGCGAGCATGGCGTTCGCCGCGTACTTGGTGAGCTCGGCCGAGCGCACGCTCATCACGATGATGCGCTCGCGGTTCCTCTGGAACGGCGCGTAGAGCTGGCGCAGCATGGCGATGGCACGCGCGTCGTCCGCGCCGACGATGATGCGATCGGGCCGCATGAAATCCTCGACCGCGGCGCCTTCCTTGAGGAACTCCGGGTTCGAGACGACGGTGAAATCGTTGCCGAGATGGCGCTTCTTCTGCTCGTCGATCACGGCGTGCTTCACCTTGTCGGCGGTGCCCACCGGCACGGTCGACTTGGTGACGATCACCTTGTAGCCCTCCATATAGCGGCCCACCGCGCCCGCTGCGGCGATCACGTGCTGCAGATCGGCGGAGCCGTCCTCGCCCGGCGGCGTTCCCACGGCGATGAGCTGCAGCTCCGCATGCGCGACGCTCGCCGGCACGTCGGTGGAGAAGCGCAGCCGTCCGGCGGCTTCGTTGCGTTTGACGATCGGTTCCAGGCCCGGCTCGAAGATCGGAATCTCGCCCGCGTTCAGGCGCGCGATCTTGCGGCTGTCGAGATCGAGGCAGAAGACGTTGTTGCCGGCGTCCGCGAGGCAGGCGCCGGTAACCAGGCCGACGTAGCCGGTGCCGATGACGGTGACATTCATGGCGTTAGATCGAACTCCTCGGTGCGCCGCGGCGGGTAGGTCTCCCAGCCGCCGCAGGCGGGGCAGCGCCAGTAGAACTGGCGCGCCTTGAAGCCGCAGGTTTCGCAGCGGTAGCGCGCAAGGCGCCGGGTATGGCCGTGCACGAGGCTCCTCACCAGCTCGAGGTCACGGCGCTTGTCGGGCGAGGCGGCGGCGATGATCTGCGCTTCGAGCAGGCGATCGAGCCCGAGGAGCGTCGGGTTCCTGCGCAGCTCGTCGCGCACCAGCTTGTACGCGTCCTCGTGCCCTTTGCCTTCGAGCGTGTACTGGAACACGGTGTCGAGCAGATCGAGCGACGGATAGCGCTCGAGATAGCCGCCGATGAGGCGCAGGCCTTCCTCGGCGTGGCCGGCGTCGCGGAAGGTTTCATAGAGTCGCTGCGCGGCGAGCGCGAGGTACGCGGGGTTCTGCGACTCGATGCGCTTCCAGTGCTCGATCGCGCGCTCGAGGTTGCCCGCCGAGCGCTCGAGATCGCCGAGCTGCAGGCTTGCGCGCACGCACTTGCGGTTTGCCTCGAGCGCCGCCTCCAGGTGCTTGCGCGCGGCGTCGGGGCGCGACTGCGCCATCTCCGATGCGGCAAGCTCGCAGTAGTACTGCGCGAGCGCCCGCGGATCGGAGGCGACCTGGCGCGTCATGTCGATCGCGCGGCTCCAGTCCTTCTCCTGCTCGTAGATCTCGAGCAGGTGCGCGCGCGCCGCGGCGGCCTGCGGGCTGCCTTCGAGCTTCTTGAACACCTCCTCGGCGCGATCGAGGATGCCGGCCTTGAGGTAGTCCTGGCCGAGCTCGGCAAGCGCGATCACCTTCTGCTCGGGGCCGAGGTCGGCGCGCTCCAGCAGATTCTGGTGCATGCGGATCGCGCGGTCGTATTCGCCGCGCCGGCGAAACAGGCTTCCCAGCGCGAAGTGCAGCTCGATGGTCTCCGGATCGACCTTCACCACCTCGATGAAGGCCTCGATCGCCTTGTCGGGCTGCTCGTTCAGCAGGAAGTTGAGGCCCTTGAAGTACGAGCGCGGCAGCGCGCGCGACTCCGACACGATCTGCCGGATGTCGATGCGCGCGGCGATCCAGCCGAGGCCGAAGAACAGCGGAAAGCCGAGCAGCCACCAGTATTCGAACTCCACCACTCAGAGCTCCGGCAGCGGCGGCTTGGCGGGCTCGGCTGCGCCCACGCGGCTCTTCAGGGCGGAGATCTCGCGCCGCTGGCGCAAGAGCGTGCCGAGGAGCGCAGCAATGCCGAACAGCGCCCCGGCGGCGAAGAACGCGAACAGCAGCACGACGAGCGGCGCCTGCAGCGCGAGGCCGAAGTAGAAGCGCAGCGTCACCGGCTCGACGTTCTTCGCCGCGAATGCGACGAGCAGCACGAACACGATGAGGCGGACCGCCCAGGCGACGATGCGCACCCGGGGCCTTTATCTCACAGGCTGTGAAGCCCGCTCCTCGGGAGCCGCCTGCCGGTCGGGCGTGGCGCCGTCGACGCGCTCGCGCAATTCCTTGCCCGCCTTGAAGTGCGGCACGTACTTCTCGGGCACGTGCACCTTCTCGCCGGACTTGGGATTGCGGCCGGTGCGCGGCGGCCGGTAGTTGAGCCCGAAGCTGCCGAAGCCGCGGATCTCGATGCGGTGGCCGGAAAGCAGGCTCTGCGTCATCGCGTCGAGGATCATCTTCACCGCGTACTCGGCGTCCTTCGCCACGAGCTGCGGATAGCGCTGCGCGAGCCGCGCGATCAGTTCCGACTTGGTCATGCGACCGTTCCCCCCTGTGCCCCCGCTATTGCTGCGGGTTATTGCCCTTGTCGAGCTTCGCGCGCAGCAGCGCCCCGAGGTTGGTCGCGCCGGCGCTCGCCGCCGCCTGCTCGTTCTTCAGCTGCTTCATCGCCTCGCTCTCCTCCGAGAGCTCGCGCGCCTTCACCGAGAGATTGATCGAGCGGTTCTTGCGGTCGACGTTGATGATCATCGCCTGCACGCTGTCGCCCTCCTTCAGGTGCTTCGCAAGGTCGTCCACGCGGTCGCGCGAGAACTCGGAGGCGCGCAGGTAGCCTTCGACGCCGGCCAGATCCACCACCGCGCCCTTGGCGTCGACCGACCTCACGGTGCCCGAGACGATGCTGTTCTTCTCGTGGCTCGCGATGAAGTTGGTGAACGGGTCGCCCTCGAGCTGCTTCACGCCGAGCGAGATGCGCTCGCGCTCGACGTCGATGGAAAGCACCACCGCCTCGAGCTCCTCGCCTTTCTTGAACTTCTTGACCGCTTCCTCGCCCTGCTCGTTCCAGGAGAGGTCGGAGAGGTGCACCAGGCCGTCGATGCCGCCGGGCAGTCCCACGAACACGCCGAAATCGGTGATCGACTTGATCTGGCCCTTGACGCGGTCGCCCTTCTTGTACTCGCGCGCGAAGTCCTCCCACGGGTTCGGCATGCACTGCTTCATGCCGAGCGAGATGCGCCGGCGCTCCTCGTCGATCTCGAGGATCATCACCTCGACCTCGTCGCCGACCTGCACCACCTTGGACGGATGCACGTTCTTGTTGGTCCAGTCCATCTCGGACACGTGCACCAGGCCCTCGATGCCGGACTCGACCTCGACGAACGCGCCGTAGTCGGTGAGATTGGTGACCTTGCCGAAGAGGCGCGTGCCCTGCGGGTAGCGCCGCGCGATGCCGACCCAAGGATCCTCGCCGAGCTGCTTCAGGCCGAGCGACACGCGGTTCTTCTCGGCGTCGAACTTGAGCACCTTGGCGGTGACCTCGTCGCCGACATTCAGCACTTCCGACGGATGCTTCACGCGCCGCCAGGCGAGATCGGTGATGTGCAGCAGTCCGTCGATGCCGCCGAGATCGACGAACGCGCCGTAATCGGTGATGTTCTTGACGATGCCCTTGACTGTGGCGCCTTCCTGCAGCGAGGCGAGCAGCGCTTCGCGCTCGGCGCCCGCGGTCTCCTCGAGCACCGCGCGGCGCGAAACCACCACGTTGTTCCGCTTGCGGTCGAGCTTGATGACCTTGAACTCCATCTCCTTGCCTTCGTAAGGCGTGGTGTCCTTGACCGGGCGCAGGTCGACCAGCGAGCCGGGCAGGAACGCGCGGATGCCCTTGGTCATCACGGTGAGCCCGCCCTTCACCTTGCCGGTGATGACGCCCTTCACCTTTTCGCCGTTCTCGAGCGCTTTCTCGAGCTCGAGCCACGCCGCCATGCGCTTCGCCTTGTCGCGCGAAAGCCGCGTGGCGCCGAAGCCGTCTTCCAGCGCTTCGATCGACACGGAGACAAAGTCGCCAGGCTTCACTTCCACCTGCCCGGCGTCGTTGCGGAATTCCTCGATCGGGATGACGCTCTCGGACTTCAGTCCCGCATTCACCACGACCCAGTTCTCGTCCACGCTGAGCACTTCGGCGGTGATCACCTCGCCGACGCGCATTTCCTTGCGGTTGAGGCTTTCTTCGAACAGCGCGGCGAACGATTCGCCGGCGGCGGGTTGGGCGGATTGCGCGGACTTCTTCTGGGACGCTGCTGCGGGGGTGATGCTCGCCATTAAGAAAAACCTTTTCAAACCGCAAGCTAGCGCCTGCGGGCCAGTGTTGGTCAACGGGCGGCGCCGCGAGGCCCGCCCACCTTTCCTTTGTCCCGCCACCAGCCGACGATTCGCTCGACTACGTCGTCTATCGAAAGCGCTGACGAATCGAGCACTTGCGAATCCGGCGCGGGGACGAGGGGCGCGACCGCCCGTTTGGCGTCGCGCTCGTCGCGCTCCCGTAGATCGCGGGAAAGGGCGCGAAGATTAGCATCGATTCCTTTTTCTATCAACTGCTTATAGCGCCGTTCGGCCCTGATTTCCGGGCTCGCTGTCAAGAACACCTTGAGTTCGGCGTCCGGGAACACGACCGTGCCCATGTCACGCCCGTCGGCGACCAGGCCGGGCGGCCGCCGAAACGAGCGCTGGCGCTTGAGCAGCGCCTGGCGCAGGGGCGGCACCTTTGCCACCTCGGAGGCGCGATTGCCGACGGGCTCGCTCCTCACCTTGTCGCTGATCGACTCGTCGCCGAGCAGGATGTCGCCTTCTTCGAAAGCGACGTCCATGTCCTGCGCGAGCTGCACCAGCCGTTTTTCATCCAGCGTGTCTTCACGCAGCGAGAGCAGCGCCACGATGCGATAGAGCGCACCGCTTTCCAGGTAGTGGAAGCCGAGCTTCTTCGCCACGCGGCTCGCGATCGTGCCCTTGCCCGAGGCCGACGGGCCGTCGATCGCGATGACCGGCGTACTCATGCCGCGATGCTCGCGAGAGCGGTGAAGTAATCCGGGAAAGTCTTGGCCACGCACTGCGGGTCGTTGATTCGCACGGGCACGCCGCCCATCGCCAAGAGCGCGAAGCTCATCGCCATGCGATGGTCGTCGTAGGTATCGATGGCAACGCCGGACTTGAGAGCGCCGGGCGTTATGCGCAGGTAGTCGCCGCCCTCCTCCACCTGGGCGCCGAGCTTGCGCAGCTCGGTGGCCATCGCGGCGATGCGATCGGTTTCCTTCACGCGCCAGCTCGCGATGTTGCGCAGCCGGCTCGGCCCGTCGGCGAACAGCGCGAGCACCGCCGCGGTCATTGCGGCGTCCGGAATGTGGTTGAGATCCATGTCGATCGGCGCGAGCCGGCCGCGCCCCGCGCACTCGATCCAGCCATCGTCCATGCGCACCCTGGCGCCCATCGCTTCCAGGACTTCGGCGAAGCGCACATCGCCCTGGATGCTGCCGCGCCCGACGCCTTCGACCCGCACCGGGCCGCCGCCGAGGGCGCCGGCGGCAAGAAAGTACGATGCCGCAGACGCATCGCCCTCGACATAGATCGCCCCCGGCGACGAGTAGCGCGCGCCGGGGATGCGAAAACCCGACCAGCCTGCGCGCTCCACTGCGACGCCGAAGCGGCGCATGACGTTCAGCGTGATCTCGACATACGGTTTCGAAATCAGCTCGCCGCGCACCTCGATCCTCGCTTCGCCGCCCGCGAGCGGCAGCGCCATCAGCAGCGCGCTCAGGAACTGCGACGACACATCACCCTTCACCGCCACCGGCGCGGCGACGCGCACTTTCGCGGGATGGATGGTGAGCGGCGGAAAGCCCGGCTTGCCGCGGTAGTCGATGCGCGCGCCGATCGCGCGCAGCGCATCGACGAGATCGCCGATCGGCCGCTCGTGCATGCGCGGCACGCCGCAGACAAAGTATTCGCCCTCGCAAAGCGCGAGCGCCGCGGTGAGCGGGCGCAGCGCCGTGCCGGCGTTGCCGAGGAACAGGTCCGCTTTCTTTTCCCGAAAGGCGCCTGCCGCGCCATGGACGGTAAGCGCATCCGCGCGCTCGGTGATCGGCACGCCGAGGCGCTCCAGCGCCTCGCGCATCACGCGCGTGTCCTCGGCGTCGAGCAGCCCGCGCACTGTGGTTTCGCCCGCGGCGAGCGCGGCGAGCAGCAGCACGCGGTTCGAGATGCTCTTGGATCCCGGCAGGCGCACGGTACCGCGCGCGCCGTGCGCCGCCTTCAGCTCGAGGACTTCAGCCATCGGTTGCGCGCCGCGCGCGCCGCGGCAAACAGCTTCTCGAGCCCTGCCGCGTCGGACGCTTGCAGCAGCTTCGCCAGGTCGCCGAGCTTCGCCTGGTAGCGGCCGAGCTCCGCAAGCAGGAGATCGCGGTTCGCGATGCAGATGTCGCGCCACATCTCGGGATGGCTCGAGGCAATGCGCGTGAAATCACGGAAGCCGCCGGCGGCGTACGAGAACAGCTGCTCGGCGTTATCGCGCCGGGCGATGTCGTCGACCAGCGCATACGCCAGGAGATGCGGCAGGTGGCTCACCGCCGCGAGCACCGCGTCGTGCTCGTCCGGGTCGAGGCGCGTGATGCGCGCGCCGCACGCTTCCCACAGCGCCTGCACCTGCGCGATGGCGCTTGCCGAATTCTCCTTGAGCGGAGTCAGTACCACACGCCGGGCGCGGAACAGCGCCGCGCTCGCCGCGCCGGCGCCGCTCTTCTCTGCCCCGGCGACCGGATGTGCGGGCACGAATTGCGCTACCTTCGTGCCCAGCGCGGCGCGTGCGGCGGCGACGACGTCGCGCTTGGTGCTGCCGGCGTCGGTGATCAGCGCTTCGCAGTCCTTCAACTGGGCAAAGATCGCCGGAAATTGCGCGACCGGAGCGGCCACCAGCACGACATCGGCGGCGCGCGCGGCTGCGCCGGCGTCGCCGGCGATGGCGTCGATGATGCCGCGTTCGCGCGCGAGATCCAGGTTGGCGCGGTTGCGTCCGACGCCGACGACGTGCGACACCTTGCCGCCTTCCTTGAGCGCGAGCGCGAACGAACCGCCGATCAAGCCGACGCCTATTACGGCAAGCTTCATCGCCTCCTCAAGGCGGCGAGGCGCATCTAGTCCTTGAGGCTGGCCGCGAGCGCGGCGAGGAACTTCTCGTTCTCCTCCGGCGTGCCGACCGTCACCCGCAGATGCTCCGGCAGCTGATAGCCGCCGCCCACCGGGCGCACGATGACGCCGCGGCGCAGGAGGCGCTTGTAGATCTCCGCCGCCGCGCCGACGCGAATGGTGAGGAAATTCCCATGGGACGGGATGTACTGGAGTCGGTGGCGCTGCGCGCCCTCCTCGAGCTGCCGCAGCCCCTGCAGGTTCTCCGCGTAGCTGCGTGCGACGAACGCCATGTCGTCGAGCGCCGCCGTCGCCGCGGCGAGCGCGACGCTGTTGACGTTGAACGGCTGACGCACGCGGTTCATGATGTCCGCGACCGACGGGTGCGCGAACGCATAGCCGACACGCAGCCCGGCGAGCCCGTAGGCCTTGGAAAAGGTGCGCGTGAGGATCAGGTTGGGGTGGCGCTTCATCCACTTGACGCTGTCGCCGCGCAGGTCGGGCGTCAGGTACTCGTTGTATGCCTCGTCGAGCACAACCAGTACTCTCTCGGGCACGCGCCGCAGGAAGGCCTCGATTTCGTCCGGGCGTGCGTAGGTGCCCGTCGGATTGTTCGGGTTTGCGACCCAGATGACATAGGTCTCGTCATCGATCGCGCGCGCCATGGTCTCCAGATCGTGCGCGTAGTTCCTGGCCGGCACGACGATCGCGCGCGCGCCGCGCGCCTGCGTCGCGAGCGGATAGACCGCGAAGGCGTGCTGCGACATGACGGCGGCGCGGCCCGGTCCAAGAAAAGCGAGCGCCACGAGCTCCAGCACGTCGTTGGAGCCGTTGCCGAGCACGATCGAGCCCATGTCGACGCCGTAGCGCGCCGAGAGCGCGCTCTTCAGCTCGTAGCCGTTGCCGTCCGGATAGCGCGCGATGTCAGCGAGCGCGGCGTCGATCGCCGCGCGCGTGCGCGGGCCGATGCCGCGCGGGTTCTCGTTCGAAGCGAGCTTGACGATGCTGCGCTCGTCCAGCCCCATCTCGCGCGCGAGCTCGGAGATCGGTTTTCCAGGCTGGTAGGGCGCGATCGAGCGCACGTAGGAGGGAGAAAGCTCGCAGGGATCGATCAGCATCAGCGCACCGCCACCGGATAAGAGCCGAGCACCTTGAGGAAGGGCGCAGCCGCACGCAGCGTCGCCAGCGCCTGCGCTACCGGCGCGTCCTTCTGATGGCCCTCGACATCGATGAAGAAGACGTATTCCCAGAGCGCGGAGCCGCTTTTCCACCTGTAGCGCGCCGGGCGCGATTCGATGCGCGTCATGCTCACGCGGTGCTCGGCGAGCGGCGTGAGCAGCGCATGCACCGCGCCGGGCCTGTTCTCGGCGGACATGACGAGCGACGTGCGGTCTTTTCCCGTCGGCGCTGGGTCGAGCTCGCCGAGCACCAGGAAGCGCGTGGTGTTGTTGGGCGCATCTTCGATCGCACGCGCCAGCACCGTAAGACCATAACGCTCCGCGGCGGCTTCGCCGGCGATGGCCGCCGCGCCCGGTTCGTCCGCCGCCCGCTGCGCCGCCTCGGCGTTGGACGCCACCGGCACGCGCTCCGCGGCAGGCAGGTTCTGCGCGAGCCAGGCGTCGCATTGGCCGAGCGACTGCGCATGCGAGTAAATCCGGCGCACGTCCTTCAGCTTGCCCTTGGCGAGCAGGTTCTGCTGCACGCGCAGCTCGATCTCGGCGCAGATGCGCAGCGGTGTGGTGAGCAGGAGATCGAGCGTGCGTCCGACGACGCCTTCGGTGGAATTCTCCACCGGCACCACGGTGAACTGCACGGCGCGCGCCTCGCAGCGGCGGAACGCCTCGTCGACGCTCGCCACCGGCACTGCCTCGACGGCGCGGCCGAAATGCTGGCGCACCGCCTGCTCGCTGAAGGTGCCCTCGGGCCCGAGATAGGTGACGCGGATCGCCTCCTCGAGGCCGCGGCACGCGGAGATCACCTCGCGGAACACCGCCGCCACGCGCTCGGCGGCGAGCGGGCCGGGGTTCCCCTGCGTCACGCGCCGCAGGATCTCGGTCTCGCGCTCGGGCCGGTAAGCGGGCGCGCCGGCCTTCAGCGCGCCGATACGGCTCGCAGCCGCCGCGCGGCGGTTGATGAGTTTCAGCAGCTCGTCGTCGAGCGCGTCGATCTCGCGGCGCAGCCGCTCGATATCGTCAGGCATCGACCGGCAGATAGCGCACGGCGAGCACGCCATCGGTGCGGCAGAGCTCGTCGATGACCTCGCCGGGCACCGGGCTGTCGGTGTCGACCAGCGTGTACGCCATCTCTCCCCTGGACTTGTTCAGCATATTGTGGATGTTGATCTTGCGCTTTCCGAGCGTGTGCGAGATGCGCCCGAGCATGTCCGGAACATTGGCATTGGCGATCGCGAGGCGAAACGGCGCTTCGCGCCCCATCGCGGCATCGGGAAAGTTCACTGCGTTCTGCAGGTTGCCATGCTCGAGGTAATCGCGCACCTCATCCACCACCATGACTGCCGAATTGTCCTCCGCTTCGGCGGTGGACGCTCCGAGATGCGGCAGCGCGATCACGCCCGGCTTGCCGAGGAGCGCCGCGCTCGGAAAGTCGGTCACGTACCAGCGCAGCCGCCCGCCCGCGAGCCCCTTCAGCACCGCATCGTCGGCGACAACGCCGTCGCGCGAGAAATTGAGCAGCACCGCACCCTGGCGCAGGTGATCGATGTTCTTCGCGTTGACCAGGTGCCGGGTCTTCTCGACGAGCGGCACGTGCAGGCTGACGAAGTCGCTCGCCTTCAGCACCTCGTCGATCGTATGCGCGCGCCGCACCTGCGAGGGCAGGCTCCACGCCGCTTCCACCGTGATGTGCGGATCGTGGCCGAGCACGTTCATCCCCAGCCGTATGGCCGCATCGGCGACCAGGCTGCCGATCTTGCCGAGCCCGATCACGCCGAGGGTGTGGCCCGGCAGCTCGAAGCCCGCGAATTGCTTCTTCTCCTTCTCGACCGTCTTGTCGATGTCGCCGCCATTCAGGCCTCTCACGAACTCGAGCGCCGGCCCGAGGTTGCGCGCCGCGATCAGCATGCCGGCGAGCACCAGCTCTTTCACCGCGTTGGCGTTCGCGCCGGGCGCGTTGAACACCGGGATGCCGCGCTTGGAGAGCGCCGCTACGGGAATGTTGTTCACGCCGGCGCCGGCGCGGCCCACCGCGCGCAGCGAAGGCCCGAACTCGAACTTGTGCAGGTCTTGCGAGCGCACGAGGATCGCCCAGGGATCCTTTGATTCCTTCACCACGGCGTAGCGCTCCGGCGGGAAGCGCTTGAGCCCGACCTGCGCGATCTGGTTGATCACCAGGATGTCGCACTTCTTCTGCTTAGCCATGGCGCTTTTCGAACTCGCGCATGTACTCGACAAGGCGTTGCACGCCCTCGATCGGCATCGCGTTGTAGATCGACGCGCGCATGCCGCCGACCGAACGGTGACCCTTGAGCTGCACCATGCCGCGCTCGGTCGCGCCCTTGAGGAACGGCTCATCGAGTCTCGCGTCGGGCAGCGTGAACGGCACATTCATGCGCGAGCGGTCCTCCTTCGCCACGGGATTGCGATAGAAGCGCGTGGTGTCGAGATAGTCGTAGAGGAGCTTGCTCTTGGCGATATTGCGGCGCTCGATCTCGGCGAGCCCGCCGAGCGCTTTCAACCATTTGAACACCAGGGCGGCGATGTAGATCGAGTAGCTGGGCGGCGTATTGAGCATCGAATCGGCCTCGGCCTGGGCCTTGTAGTCCATCACGCTCGGCGTGCCCTTCGCCGCCTGGCCGATCAGATCGTCGCGCACGATGGCGATCGTCAAGCCCGCCGGGCCGACGTTCTTCTGCGCGCCGGCGTAGATCAGCCCGAACCCGGAGATGTCGATCGGCCGCGACAGAAAGTGCGATGAGGCGTCGGCGACCAGCGGCACATCAGCGTGCGCCGGCACCGCGTGGTACTCGACGCCGCCGATGGTCTCGTTCGAGCAGTAATGGATGTACGCAGCGTCGTTGCGCACGTTCCACTGCTTGGGTGCATAGGTGAAATTGCGATCCTCGGACGTGGCGGCGATATGCACGTCGCAGTAGCTCTTCGCTTCCTTGATCGCCTTCTTCGACCATTCGCCGGTCGAGACGTAGTCGGCCTTTCCCTTGCCGCGCAGCAGGTTCATCGGCACCTGGGCGAATTGCAGCGTGGCGCCGCCGGCGAGGAACAACACCTTGTAGTTCGCCGGCACGGCGAGGAGCTCGCGCAGGTCCTTCTCGGCCTCGGCCGCGATGCCGATGAATTCGCGCCCGCGATGGCTCATCTCCATGACCGACATGCCGCTGCCGTGCCAGTCGAGCATCTCGTCGCCGGCGCGGGAAAGGACTTCCGCGGGCAGCATCGCCGGGCCCGCGCTGAAATTGAAGATGCGCGACATCAGTGCACCGTGGGCGGCGGACCCTCAGGAGGGATGTCTTCCGCGGGCGGCGGCTCCGCACCGGGTTCGGCGTGACCGCCGTTACCGCCGTTGCCGTTGCCGAGGTCGCGCTCTTCGATGCGCTCGAGGCCCGCGAGCTTCTCGCCCTCGCCGAGTGCAATCAGCGTGACTCCCTGTGTCGAGCGACCCATCTCGCGGATCTGCGCCACGGCGGTGCGAATGAGCACGCCACCGGTGGAGATGAGCATCACTTCGTCGTTGTCATCCGCCAGCACCGCGCCGACCACGCTGCCGTTGCGCTCGGAAGTCTGGATCGAGATCACGCCCTGGCCGCCGCGGCCGTGGCGCGGGTATTCGCCGAGCGGCGTGCGCTTGCCGTAGCCATTCTCCGTGGCGGTGAGCACGCCCTTCTGCTCATTGTTCGCCGCAAGCATGCACACCACGCGCTGGCCCTCGCCCAAGCGCATGCCGCGCACGCCGCCCGCCTGGCGGCCCATCGGCCGCACGTCGCTCTCCTCGAAGCGCACCGCCTTGCCCTCCGAGGAGAAAAGCATGACGTCATACTTGCCGTCCGTGAGCGCAGCACCGACGAGGTAATCGCCCTCTTCCAGTCCCACGGCGATGATGCCGCTCGGGCGCGGGCGGGAGAACTCGTCGAGCGCAGTCTTCTTCACCGTGCCCTTGGCGGTGGCCATGAAGACGTAGTGCTCCTGGTCGAACTCCTTGACCGGCACGACTGCCGTGATCTTTTCGCCCTCTTCAAGCGGGAACATGTTGACGATCGGCTTGCCGCGCGCCGAACGGCTGCCGGCGGGTACCTCAAAGACCTTGAGCCAGTAGAGCTTGCCGCGGTTCGAGAAGCACAGCAGGTAGTCGTGCGAATGGGCGACGAACAGGCGCTCGATGAAATCATCTTCCTTCATCGTGGTGGCCATGCGGCCGCGGCCGCCGCGGCGCTGCGCGCGGTACTCGGTGAGCGGTTGTGCCTTGACGTAGCCGCCATGCGAGAACGTGACCACCATGTCCTGCGGCGCGATCAGGTCCTCGATCGAAATGTCCTCGGCGACGGTGACGATCTCGCTCTTGCGCTTGTCGGCGAACCCCTCCTTCAGCGCGCGCAGCTCATCGCCGATCATTTTCGTGATGCGCGCGGGCTTCGCCAGGATGTCGAGCAGGTCGGCGATCTTCGCCATTACCTCGCGGTACTCGTCGCGGATCTTGTCCTGCTCGAGACCGGTGAGGCGGCGCAGTTGCAGGTCGATGATCGCCTGCGCCTGCTCGTCGGACAGGTGATAGCCGTCCTCGTGCTGGCCGTATTGCGCGGCGAGCCCTTCGGGCCTGAATTGCGCGACGGCTCCCTTGCCGAGCATGTCGCGCACGAGCTGTGACGGCCACGCCTTCGCCATCAGGCCGCGCTTCGCTTCAGCCGGGTTCGCCGAGCGCTTGATCAGGTCGACGACTTCATCGACGTTCGAGAGCGCCACCGCGAGGCCCTCCAGCAGGTGGCCGCGTTCGCGCGCCTTGCGCAGCTCGAACACCGTACGGCGCGTGACGACTTCGCGCCGGTGCGCGATGAACGCCTCGATCAGCTCCTTGAGATTGAGCAGCCGCGGCTGGCCGTCGACCAGCGCCACCATGTTCATATGGAAGGCGTCCTGCAGCTGCGTGGTCTTGTACAGGTTGTTGAGCACGATGTCGGGGTTTTCGCCGCGCTTTAACTCCAGCACTGCGCGCATGCCTGACTTGTCGGACTCATCGCGGATGTCCGAGATGCCTTCCAGGCGCTTGTCGTTCACCATCTCGGCGATCTTCTCGAGCAGCACGCGCTTATTCACCTGGTAGGGCAGCTCGTCGACGATAATCGCCTGCCGGTCGCCCTTGCCGACTTCCTCGAAGTGCGTGCGCGCCCGCATCACCACGCGGCCGCGCCCGCTACGATAGCCCTCGTGCACGCCGGCGATGCCATAGATGATGCCGGCAGTCGGGAAGTCCGGCGCCGGCATGCGCTTGATGACGTCTTCGATGGCGCAGTGCGGCTGCTCGAGCACATGCAGCGCCGCTTCGATCACTTCGCCGAGGTTGTGGGGCGGAATGTTGGTCGCCATGCCGACCGCGATGCCGGAGGAGCCGTTTACCAGCAGATTCGGCACGCGCGAGGGCAGCACCGCCGGCTCGCGCTCCTTGCCGTCATAGTTCGGCACGAAGTCGACCGTCTCGCTCTCGATGTCGGCGAGCATTTCGGAAGCGAGCTTTTCCAGCCGGCATTCCGTATAGCGATAGGCCGCCGCCGAATCGCCGTCGACCGAGCCGAAATTGCCCTGGCCGTCGATCAACGTATAGCGCATGGAAAAGTCCTGCGCCATGCGCACGAGCGCTTCGTAGGTGGCGGCGTCGCCGTGCGGATGGTATTTGCCGAGCACGTCCCCGACGATGCGCGCGCACTTGACGTACGGGCGGTTCCAGACGTTATTCGCCTCGTGCATCGCATAGAGGACGCGGCGATGCACCGGTTTCAGACCATCGCGCACGTCCGGAAGGGCGCGTCCCACGATCACGCTCATCGCGTAATCGAGGTACGAGCGCCGCATCTCCTCCTCGAGTGAAATCGGGAGGGTTTCTTTAGCGAAGGATTCCATGCGAAAGAGGCTCGAATTTTATCATGCGAAGCGCGCGCAACCGACGGTTTTCTCTCGAAAAACGGCTTGTCCGCGGGCGCGCGACTGTGCTCTAATGCGCCACCAAAAACCACCGAGGGGGAAGCCGATGAAAAACCGTTTGTTCATCCTCGCTGCTCTTCTCTCAGCCGGCTGCGCAACGCAGGAAGCGCCGAAGCCCGCGCCCGAGCCGGCGCCGGCGCCGGCACCGAAGCCGCAAGTCACGCCGGAAATCAAGCCTGCGCCGGTGGCAAAGCCCGAGCCGAAAAAGCCCGCGGTGGTGAATCTTTCGTCGCGCGAGCTCTTCGAGTTCAACAAGGCGACGCTCACCAACGAGGCGAAGGCGAGGCTTGACGCCGAAGTGCTCGCCAAGCTGAGAGACGTCGGCGACGTGCGCTATATCAACGTCAACGGGCACGCCGACCGCCTCGGCACGGCGCAGTACAACCAACAGCTCTCCGAGAAGCGCGCGCAAGCCGTGCGTGCCTACCTCGTGTCGAAGGGCGTGGATGCCGGCAAGGTTGAGACGTTCGGCTTCGGCAAGACCACGCCGCTGAAGTCCTGCCCAGACCAGAAGAGCCGCAAGGCGCTCATCGAATGCCTGGCGCCGAACCGGCGCGTCGAGGTCGAGATCCAGGGCACGCCGAGATAAATCCTTTTCTCATCGAGCCGCGCTGGCTCGTTCCGGTCGAGCCGGCGGGCAGCGTTCTCGCCGCGCACGCCGTCGCCGTGCGCGACGGCACTATCGAAGCGCTGCTGCCGGTGGCCCAGGCGCGAGCGCGCTTTCCCGACTATGAGCGCATAACGCTCGACCAGCATGTGCTGATTCCGGGATTGGTCAATGCGCACACGCATGCCGCCATGACGCTGATGCGCGGGCTGGCGGACGATCTGCCGCTCATGCGCTGGCTCGACGAGCACATCTGGCCCGCCGAGAAGCGGCATGTCTCGGCGCAGTTCGTGCGCGACGGGACGCTGCTCGCCTGCGCGGAGATGCTGCGCGGCGGCATCACCTGCTTCAACGACATGTATTTTTTCCCGCAGGCTGCGCTCGAGTCGGCGCTCGAGGCGGGCATGCGCTCGGCGCACGGCATCATCGTGATCGAGTTCCCGTCTGCCTATGCGGCCGATGCGGCCGATTACCTGCGCAAGGGCCTCGAAGTGCGCGATCGCTACGGCGATGAGCCGCTCGTCTCCTTCTGCATCGCACCGCATGCGCCGTACACGGTGTCCGATGCAAGCTTTCGCCAGGTCGCAACGCTCGCGGCCGAGCTCGATCTGCCGGTGCACGTCCACGTGCATGAAACGCAAGACGAGGTGCAGCGCTCCGTTACGGAGCACGGCATGCGGCCGCTCGAGCGGCTGCGGCGGCTGAATCTGCTCGCGCCGAATCTGATCGCCGTGCACGCGGTGCATCTCAGCGACGAGGAGATCGCGCTGCTCGCGCGGCACGGCTCCTCCGTCGTGCACTGCCCGAGTTCGAACCTGAAGCTCGCAAGCGGGTTTGCGCCGGTCGCGCGGCTCGCCGCGGCCGGCGTCAACATCGCGCTCGGCACCGATGGCGCGGCGAGCAATAACCGCCTCGACATGTTCCAGGAGATGCGCAGCGCCGCGCTTCTCGCCAAGGCAGTGGCGCACGATGCGCAGGCGATGCCGGCCCACGCGGCGCTGCGCGCGGCGACGCTCGGCGGTGCGCAGGCGCTCGGGCTGGCCGAGCGCATCGGCTCGATTGCACGCGGCAAGGGCGCGGATCTCGTCGCGGTCGCATTGCGCGGCGCGGAACTCGCGCCCTGCTACGACGTGGTGTCCCATCTCGTCTACGCGGCCGGCCGGGAGCACGTCAGTCACGTGTGGGTGGCGGGCGAGCTGCGTCTTCGGAACGGCACGCTGCAAAACGACGCCTTCGCACGCTTGGACACTCGGATGGCCTTGTGGCAGAATGCGCTCGGCTCTCTCGCAGGCCATTGATAGCAAGCGGTTTTCGACCGCCCAGGGGGAAGAATGAGAAAGAACGCGTGGGCTCTCGCCGCCTTAGTAGCAATCGCCGTTGGTTGTGCGACGGAGGAACCGAAGCCCGCGCCGCCGCCGGCTCCCGCTCCGGCGCCCGCACCCGTGCCCACGCCGGCGCCCAAGCCGGAGCCCAAACCCGAGCCGCCGAAGCCCAAGCCGGTCGCCGAGAAGGTCACCTTCGCCGCCGAGGTGCTGTTCGATTTCGACAAGTCGGTGGTGAAGCCCGACGGCAAGACCAAGCTCGACGACCTCGCCGCCAAGGTGCGCGGCATCAGCCTCGAGGTGGTGATCGCAATCGGCCACACCGACTGGGTCGGCACCGACGAGTACAACCAAAAGCTCTCGGTGCGGCGCGCCGAGTCCGTGAAGGCCTATCTCGTGTCGAAAGGCATCGAGGCCAACCGTGTCTATACGGAGGGCAAGGGCGAGAAGCAGCCCGTCGCCGACAACCGCACCGCCGAAGGCCGCGCCAAGAACCGCCGCGTAGAAATCGAGGTCATCGGCACGCGCCAGCCGTA
Organism: Burkholderiales bacterium; assembly: GCA_035689325.1. GTDB lineage: Bacteria > Pseudomonadota > Gammaproteobacteria > Burkholderiales > SG8-39 > SCGC-AG-212-J23. The sequence goes on from DASSLQ010000110.1 coordinate 25,596, forward strand.
GACCGCAGTAGTCCGCTTCGCCCATCCTGACCCCGCTTCGGCGGGGTTTTTGTTTCGCGGCACGCTGTTTGCTGCTCCTTGTGGCCCATGCCGACTAGTCCAGTCGGCACGGCTGATCTTTGCAACGTTTTCGACAAGGAGACGAGGATGGAGAAGCGCATCTTGGCAGTGCTAATCGCGGCGTGGGTCGGCGCTGCGTTTGCACAAAGTAACGCCGACCGCAACGTGAACGCCGGCCGGCCGGCCGACCGTGCCACCGCAACTCAAACCCCGGGAGCGACCGCCCGCTCGGCGAACCCGCCACCGCCTTCGAGCGGCTATGTGGGCTCTGGCGCCGGCGTCGTCGCAACCAACCCGTATGGCCTTTGCTGGCGCAGCGGCGCCGAGTGGTCGCCCGACAAGGCGGCCCTGCCCTGCGACGCGGTGCCGCGCGCGGCCGTCGCGCCGGTGCCAGTCGCGCAGGCCGCGCCCGCGCCCGTGGTGGCGGCTGCGCCTCCCGCGCCGCCGCGCGTGATCGAGAAGATCTCGCTCAACACCGACGTGCTGTTTGGGTTCAACAAGGCCGAGCTCACCAGCGCCGGCGAGCAGAAGCTCGACGAGCTCGCGAAGAGCGCGCAGGGCGCCGACGTCGACAAGGTCGTGCTCACCGGTCACGCCGACCGCATCGGCTCCGAGGATTACAACCAGAAGCTCTCGGAGGAGCGCGCCCAGGCCGTCGCCGACTATCTTGCAAGCAAAGGCGTCGACCGCAGCCACCTGCAGGTCGAGGCGAAAGGCAAGAGCGAGCCGATCACCGGCGACCAGTGCGACAAGCTGGGGCCCGAGAACAACAAGAACCAGAAGCTCATCGCCTGTCTGCAGCCTGACCGGCGCGTCGACGCGGAGCTGCTCGGCAGCCGCGAGAGTACCGCGAGCATGTCGGCTGCGCCTGCGGGCGCCGGCGCGACCAGCGGCGGCGCGAGCTCCGGCAGCGCGGGTGCCTCATCGTCGAACCCGAGCGGCGCGAACACGAAGTAGCGCGCAACGCCGCAAAACGAGCCCCGCTTCAGCGGGGCTTTTTTTTGGGACAATGGCCGCGTGAGCGTGAACGCCGATCCGGCGGAGCTCGAGAAGTTCAGCCAGCTCGCGCATCGCTGGTGGGACCCGCACGGCGAGTTCCGGCCGCTGCACGACATCAATCCGCTGCGCCTGGAGTGGATCGACGAGCGCGCCGCGCTTGCCGGCAAGGACGTGCTCGACGTCGGCTGCGGCGGCGGCATCCTCGCCGAGGCGATGGCCGGACGCGGCGGCCATGTGACGGGCATCGATCTTTCGGAGAGGTCGCTGCGGGTCGCCGAACTGCACCTGCTGCAGAGCAAAGCCGATGTGCGCTACGAGTGCGCGAGCCCCGAGCAATATGCCGAGCGCCATCCGGCGGCGTTCGACGTCGTCACGTGCATGGAGCTTCTCGAGCACGTGCCGCAGCCGGCGACCGTCGTCGCGGCGTGCGCGCGCCTAGTGCGCCCCGGCGGCCAGGTGTTCTTCTCCACCATCAACCGCAACCCGAAGGCTTATCTCTTCGCGGTCATCGGCGCCGAGTACCTCCTGCGGCTCCTGCCGCGCGGCACGCACGATTACCTGCGCTTCATCAAGCCCTCGGAGCTCTCGCGCTTCGCGCGCGACGCGGGGCTGCGCTCGGCCGAGCTGCTCGGCATGTCCTACAACCCGCTCACGCGCGAATATCGCCTCGGGCGCGACTGCGACGTCAACTATCTCGCGCGCTGCGTGCGTGACTAGCACGCGCGCAGTGCTTTTCGATTTCGACGGCACGTTCGCCGACACGGCAGCGGATCTTGCCGCTGCGTTGAACGCCATGCGCACCGCGCGCGGACTGCAACCGCTCGCGGCCGCGGTTGTGCGGCCCTACGCCTCGATGGGCGCGCGCGGCCTGCTGCGCATCGGCTTCGATATGACGGCCGAACATCCGCAATACATCGCGATGCGCGACGAGTTCCTCGACCTTTACGGGCAGGCGCTGTGCGTGCAGACGCGCCTCTTCCCCGGCATGGCCGAGCTTCTCGCCGTGCTCGTGACGCGGGCCATCGCGTGGGGCATCGTCACCAACAAGTCGAGCCGCTTCACCACCCGGCTGGTGGAAGAGCTACGCGTGTCGCCCGCCTGCGTCATCTGCGGCGACTCGACACCGCATCTGAAGCCGCATCCGGCGCCGCTGCTGGCGGCCGCCGAGACGCTGCAGCTCGCGCCCGCCGATTGCATCTACGCTGGCGATGACCTGCGCGACATCCAGGCGGCGCGCGCGGCCGGCATGCGCTGCGTCGCCGTGCAATGGGGCTACCATGGCACCGAGACGCCCGGCCCCGCCGCCTGGAACGCCGATGCGCTCATTTCCCATCCCGCCGAACTGCTGGAGCACCTATGAAAGCCGTAGCGCACACCGGACCTGACATCGCCGCGCTTGTCGACATCGAGCTGCCCAAGCCCGCACCCGGGCCGCGCGACCTGCTCGTCAAAGTGGAAGCCATCTCCGTCAACCCGGTGGACACCAAGCAGCGAAAGACGGACGTCGCCGCGCCGCGCGTGCTCGGCTGGGACGCAGCCGGCACCGTGGCCGCGATCGGCGCGCAGGTCACGCTGTTCAAGCCGGGCGACGCGGTGTACTACGCCGGCGACGTCACGCGCCCGGGCTGCGACAGCGAGTTCCACCTGGTCGACGAGCGCATCGTCGGCCGCAAGCCGAAGTCGCTCGACTTCGCGCACGCGGCGGCCGTGCCGCTCACCGCGATCACCGCATGGGAGTCTTATTTCGACCGCATGAAGGTAGCGCGCGGAAAATCTCTGCTCATCATCAACGGCGCGGGCGGCGTCGGCTCGATCGGCATCCAGATCGCGCGCCTTGCGGGCCTGAAAGTGATCGCCACCGCGTCGCGCCCGGAGACCATCGCCTGGGTGAAGGAGCTCGGCGCCGAGCAGGTGGCCGATCACCGCAAGCCGCTGCGCCCGCAGCTCGAGGCGCTCGGGCTGAAGCATGTCGACTACATCGCCAATTTCAGCGGCGAGCTCGATAGCCACTGGCCCGCCATGGCCGATCTCGTCGCGCCGCAGGGCGCGGTGCTCGCCATCGTCGGCAATCGCGATCCGCTCGCCATGGACGTGGTGCGCTCGAAGAGCGCGACGGTGTGCTGGGAGCTCATGTTCACGCGCCCGCGCTTCCAGACGCCCGACATGCTCGAGCAGCACAAGCTCCTGAACCAGATCGCCGAGTGGCTCGACGCGGGCAAATTGCGCAGCACGCTGCGCGAAACGCTGTCGCCGATCAACGCCGCGAATCTGCGCAAGGCGCACCAACGGCTCGAGTCGGGAAAGATGATCGGCAAGCTGGTCCTGCAGGGGTGGGCTTGATAAAATGGCGGCTGACACCATCTATCAAATTCGGGGGCGACCTGGTTTCGACGTGGGTCGCGAAGCAGCGCAGGGCATGCCGAGGGCCAGTCACCTCGTAAATCCAACTGGAAACACCATAAACGCCAACGACGAGCGTTTCGCTCTCGCGGCCTAATACCCGCGAGACGCTGCACTAGCTTGCTGATGGGCTAGGCCCTCGAAAGAGGGTGCAGCGTCATTCACATCAGCCTCTCCCGCCGGTCTGGCCGCTTGGCCGGCGGGATCCGTCGAAGCGGCTAGCCGAGCGCGAGCCTGCCGGTTGGCGCGCGCAAGGTGAAGCTCAAACAACCAGGCTAAGCATGTAGTCCTGACTGTGTAGGGCTTACGGACGCGGGTTCGATTCCCGCCGCCTCCACCAGTATCCGACGTGAAGAGAACCAAGCAGGGAGCGCTCGCCCGGGCGCTGCGCACCTTCGGCGTGCGCGAGTTGCGTCCCGGCCAGCACCAGGTCATCGCAAACGTCCTCGCCGGACGCGACACGCTCGCCATCATGCCGAGCGGCGCGGGCAAGTCGCTGTGCTACCAAGCGCCGGCGCTTTGCCTGCGCGGCGCCACGCTCATCATTTCGCCGCTCATCTCGCTCATGAAAGACCAGGCCGACAAGGCGAACGAGCGCGGCGTGCGTGCCGCGGCGTTGAACAGCAGCCTCAGCGAGCGCGACGAGGCGCGGCTTATCCGCGAAATCGAGGCCGAGAAGGCGCGCCTCATCTACACCACGCCGGAGCGCCTCGCGAACCGGGAATTCGTCGAGCTCCTGCGCCGGCAGCGGATCGCGCTGGCGGTGGTGGACGAGGCGCATTGCATCTCGCATTGGGGGCACGATTTCCGTCCCGCCTATCTCGAGATCGCCGCGTCGCTTCGTCGGCTGGGCAAGCCGACGGTGCTCGCGCTCACCGCAACGGCCACGGCGGAGGTGGTCGACGACATCCGCTGGCACCTCGAACGGCCGGCGATGCGGGTCGTGAACACCGGGATGTACCGCTCGAATCTGCACTACGCCGTACAGCAGGTAACGAACGCCAGGGAGCATCGGGCCGCCCTTCTGGCGTGCCTGCGTCGCGCGCGCGGCTCGGCGATCGTTTACTGCGCGACCGTCAAAGCAGCGAAGGAGGTGCACGAGTCCCTGCTCGCGGCAGGCAGGAAAGCGCTGCTCTACCATGGCCAGCTCGCATCGAAGAAGAGGGCCGAGCGCCAGGACGCGTTCATGAGCGGACGGGCGCGGCTCATGGTGGCGACGAACGCGTTCGGCATGGGCGTCGACAAGCCCGACATCCGCGCCATCGTGCACTACCAGGTGCCGGGCAGCATCGAGGCCTACTACCAGGAGTCCGGGCGCGCGGGCCGCGATGGCGAAGACGCGCAATGCACGCTCCTCTATAACCATGCCGACCGCAGCGTGCAGAGCTTTCTGACGAGCGGCCGCCTGCCCACGGCAAAGGAGCTGCGCGCCATTCACGCCGGCCAGAAGACCGACTTGCCGGAGACCGTGGTGCGCGCAGCGCGCGCGTTGCTGCGCCAAGCGCGGGTCGCGAACGAGCGAGGCTTCGCCAAGCTTGCGCTCAGGTATGCGGACAAGGCGCAGACGGACCGCCACAAGCTCGAGCGCATGACTGCCTACGCGCAGTCGGCCAAGTGCCGTTGGCGAGCGATCCTCGACTATTTCGCGCTCACGCCGCCATGGGATCGCTGTGGCCACTGCGACAACTGCATCCGCGCCGTAACCGCCGCGGCGCCCGGGCTCGCGCTAAAGCCGGCCATCAGACCGGCGCTGCGTCCTGGCGACGCGGTTCGGTTGCGACGTTTCGGCCAAGGCCGCGTGCGGGTCGTGCGCGGCGAGCGCGTCGAAGTCGAGTTTCCAGACGGCTCGCGGCGCCAGTTCCTGAGTGGCTACGTGCGGCCGCTGCGCCGAACGCACATTGCCCCTGCGCTATCTGCTGGCGCCCGGCGCCGCTAAGGCGCCGGCGCCTGCACGGGCCGCTCAACGCGCGCAGCGCGCTCGCCGTGCGGCGCGAGTTCATCGTGCTCGCGCCGCAGCTGCCGCGCGCTGGCGACCTTTGGCACCGCTACGCCGACGATGTGCGAGCGCTGGTAGCCGATGTCTGCGCGAAGCAGGCAGTGGATGCGGCGCGCCTCTATCTCACCGGCTTCAGCTACGGCGGCAATGGCGTCTTCGATCTCGGGCTCGCGCAGCCCGATCTCTGGGCGGCGCTGTGGGCGGTTGATCCGTACGCAAGAGCAGTCGTTCGTGCGCGAGCTCGCGCTCGGTGATCCGGACAGCCGGATTTGGACCGATGATGGCAAGGATCAAGTCGGCTCGGCGCGCGCTGCCTACGGCGACGAGCGCATTTACGCCTGGTTGCTCCGGCATGTGCGCTAGCGCACCGCTTTTGGCTTGCTGCACGGGGGGCGCTGACCAATTCTTAGACTCGCGCGCCCTGGAGGGGCTACATTGGCCTTGCCCTATGAACGAATTCGCCAACCTCCTCGTCCGCGCCTCGCGCACCATGGGAACGCTGTATGCGCTCGCGGTGCTGCTCAACGCCGAGCCGCGCGAGGTCTACCATTGGATCGCCGGCCTCGAGCGGCCAAGCGCCGAGCGCATGGGCGAGCTCCTCGCCCGCCTGAATAACGTCCTATAAAGCGTTACCTCGGCGCGCAGATGGCGCCGCGATGCATTGCCCGATTTGCTGCGCATTGCTGCCTGCCTGCGCGCGCGCGCGATAATTGGCCATGGTCCTCGCTCGCGCCACACGCCGCCCCGCATCGACCGATCTCGCGGCCGCGCGCGTAGAAAACACATTCGTGCACGAGCTGCCGGCGGACCCTGTGCTCGTCAACATGCCGCGCCAAGTCGGGAACGCCTGCTATACGCGCGTTGCGCCCACGCCGGTCGCCGCGCCGCGCCTCCTCGCGTGGTCGGAGGCGATGGCCGAGTTGCTTGGCCTTGACCGGCCGAGCAGCGAGGCTGCGGAGGTGCTCGCGGGAAATCGCGTGCTGCCGGGGATGGAGCCCTACGCTGCTCGTTACGGCGGACATCAGTTCGGCCACTGGGCCGGCCAGCTCGGTGACGGCCGCGCCATCACGCTCGCCGAGATCATCGCCACCGACGGCTCGCGCCAGGAACTGCAGCTGAAAGGCGCGGGCAAGACACCCTACTCGCGCACTGCCGACGGCCGCGCGGTGCTGCGCTCGTCGCTGCGCGAATTCGCCTGCAGCGAAGCGCTGTTCCACCTCGGCGTGCCGACGACGCGCGCGCTTTCGATCGTCGGCACCGGGGAAGAGGTGATCCGCGACATGTTCTACGACGGCCACCCGCGCCCGGAGCCCGGCGCGATCGTGTGCCGCGTCGCGCCGTCGTTCGTGCGCTTCGGCAACTTCCAGATCCTTGCTGCGAACAACGAGCTCGACGCGCTCAAGCGGCTCGCCGACTACGTGATCCGCTATCACTATCCGGGCTACTCGTACGCGCGCTGCTACCGGGAGCTCTGCCGGCGCACCGCGGCGCTGATGGTCGACTGGATGCGCCTCGGCTTCGTGCACGGTGTGATGAACACCGACAACATGTCGATCCTCGGCCTCACCATCGACTACGGGCCTTACGGCTGGCTCGAAGGCTACGACCCGATGTGGACGCCGAACACGACAGACCTGCCGGGCCGGCGCTACTGCTACGGCAATCAGCCGGGCATCGCGCAATGGAACCTCGCGCGCCTCGCCGAAGCGCTGCTGCCCCTCGTCGAGCGCGACGCGCTCGAGGAGGGGCTCAACCTTTACGCCGATGCGTTCAACGACGGCTGGCGGCGCGCGCTTGCCGCCAAGCTCGGCCTGGCGTCGGTCCAGCCGGGCGACGACGAACTCGCGCGCGACCTGCTTGTGGCGCTCGCCGAGACCGAGACAGATTTCACGCTGTTCTTCCGCCGGCTCGCCGCGGTGCCGATGGAAGGCAACGACGAGGCGCTCCTCGCACCGGTAGCGCCGGCCTTCTACGATGCGCAGGCCTCGCACGAGCGCCTGGCGGCGTGGCTTCGCCGCTATATTGCACGCGCTCAGGCCGAGGGCGCGGAGCGCGCGAGCCGCATGGCAGGCGTCAATCCCAAATATGTCTTCCGCAACTATCTCGCGCAGCAGGCGATCGATGCCCTCGAGGCGGGGGACGCCGGGCCGCTCGAGCGCCTGATGCGCGTGCTCGAGCGACCCTACGACGAGCAGCCGGAAAATGAGCAATTTGCCGCACGGCGCCCCGAATGGGCGCGCAGCAAGCCGGGCTGTTCTGCGCTATCGTGCAGCTCATGACAAAAACAATCTTGCTTCTTCTCGGCCTGTGCGCCGCTCCGGCGCTCGCGCAACAGCCAGCGCCGAAAACCTCCGAGCAGCAGGCGCGCACCTACATCACGAGTGCATTCATGACGGGCGCGGCGCCGTTGATCCTGAGCGATGACGTCGTGGTGCAGCCCGAGCTGCGTCAGCGGCTCAAGCTGCCGGACGATGCGAACAGCCGCACGGTGTACCAGGCACTCGTCAACCTCACGCGCGGAAAGCTGCTGCAGGTGCGGCCGGCGATTCGCGACGAGGTGCTGCAGTCGCAGGTGATCGCCGCCGCCAACCGGCCGATCTTCGCGCTCGAGGCAGGCGACACGACGCTCGTTCTGCAATACGACCTCGAGCGCGACAACATCGCGTTCGTCGGGCAGCCCGCGCAAATCGCCAGCACATCGCCGGTTACACCGCCGACCCCTGTGCAGCAGGCGAGTGAGCCCGCGCCGGCGGTGACGCAGGCGCCGGCGCCGGAGACGCCACTGGCTGCCCCAGCAGCGGCCCCCGCCGCGCCCGAGGCGGCACCCACAGCCGCCGAAGCGCCGCCGGCACCAGCCGCTTCCGAGCCCGCGGCCGCACCGACGGCCGCGGCCACGGCCCCCGCCGCAGCGCCGGCTGCGGAGGCAGCCAAGCCAGAGCCGGAAGCACCCGCCAAAGCGGCCTTGCAGGTCGTCGAGCCGCAAGTGCCGCGCACGGCGGAGCGGGCACCCGCAGCCACTCCCGCGGTTCAGCAGATGGCCCGGGCGCCGTTCGAGCAGCCGCGGCCGCTCCTCAAGCCCACCGCACCGTGCGAAATCAAGCCGGTCATGTCGGACCAGGACCTCGTGAATTGCGGGGCGACGCCGCACTACCGGTAGCGGCACGAATCCTGCAGCGGTTCTCTTGCTTTTCCACTCAGGAAACTGGAGGACTGCATGAACCTTGCGAAAATGCTTCTGATCGGCGTTTCTGGCCTGGCGCTCGGCACGGGTGCGGCGCTGGCTGCCGACAAGGCGAAGGACAAAGACCCGGGTTTCAACAAGCTCGACGCCAATAACGACGGCTACATTTCGCGCTCCGAGGCGGCGAAGAACCCCTACCTCGCCAAGCGCTTCAAGGAAGCCGACAAGAACGGTGACGGCAAGCTCTCGCGCACCGAGTACCTGACGGTGATGACGAAGAAGGACCTGAAGGGCGTGAAAGACAAGGTTGCGGGCAACAAGGACAAGGACCGAAACGCCGCGACCGGCTCGAGCAAATCGAAGTAGCTTTCCCAGGATTTAATGTAAAACGCGGGCCTCGTGGCCCGCTTTTTTTTCAGCGCCGTCGGCCGTAGGCGGCGAAGAGCGACACGGTGCACAGCGCAAGCAGCACGCCGACCGCGATCTTCAGGATGAGGGCCGGTCCTTCGCCGATATCGCCGAGCGCGATCAGCACCACCACGATCGAGGCTATCAGGAAGCGCAGCGCCCAGTTCAGCATGGCGCATTAACGCGCCCGTACCCGGGCAGGCGTTGCGCTGCCGCCCCCCGCCGCCATAGGCCGGTTGGCCTGCAGGCCGGCAAACGCAAAGTCGATCTCCGGGCGGCGGCCGCTCACGATATCGGCGATCGCGCGGCCGCTGCCGCAGGCATGCGTCCAGCCAAGCGTGCCATGCCCGGTATTGAGGTACAGGTTCGGATAGCGCGTGGCGCCGATGTAGGGCACGTTTGACGGCGTCGCCGGCCTGAGCCCCGTCCAGTACTGCACGCGCTCCGCGTCGCCTGCGCCGGGAAAGAGCTCGAGCGTTCGGCGCAGAATGGCGCGGCAGCGCACCTCGTTGAGCTGCGTGTCGTAGCCGTTGAGCTCGGCGGTTCCCGCGATCCGCAGCCGCTCTCCCAGCCGCGAGAACACGAGCTTGTGCTGATCGTCGGTGAGTGACACGGTGTACGCGCGGCTCGCATCCGCGACGGGCAGCGTCGCCGAGTAGCCCTTGAGCGGATAAATCGCGAGCCGGATGCCGAGCGGGCGCACCAGCAGCGGGCTGTACGCGCCCAGGCAAACGAGGTACGCGTCCGCTCGCGCGAGATCGGCCGCGCCTTCCAGCCTGACGCCGGCGATACGCCCGCCTCGCGCTTCGAGCGCGACGATGCGCCCGGCGCGCAACTGCACGCCGCGCCGCGCTGCCAGGGCCGCGAGCGCGCGGGTGAACTTGTGCGCGTCGCCCGATTCGTCGCTCGCCGACCAGCTGCCGCCTGCAAGCGGCACGTTGCCCAAGGCCGGCTCGATCTCGACACAGCGGCGCGCGTCCACCATCTCGACATCGCAGCCGAGCTCGCGCAAGGTGCGCGCGGACGCCGCGGCCGCGTCGAATTCGCGCGAGTCCGTGAAGAAATGCAGGATGCCGCGGTCAAGCTCGTCGTACCGGATACCGGTCTCTGCGCGCAGCGCCTGGAGATTGGCGCGGCTGTAAAGCCCCAGCGTAACCAGCTCGTGCGTGTTGCGCGCATAGCGCGCGGCAGTGCATTCGCGCAGGAACGCGAATCCCCAGCGCCATTGCGCGAGATCGGCGCGCAGCCGAAATAGCAGCGGCGCGTCCTCGCGTCCGAGCCAGCGCAGCATCTTGCCGGGCACGTGCGGATTCGCCCACGGCTGCGCGTGCGAGACCGAGATCTGCCCGCCATTGGCGAACGAAGTCTCCTCGCCGGCGGCGTCGTGCCGGTCGATGAGCGTGACTTCGTGCCCGCTCTTCGCCAGGTACCACGCCGAGGTGACGCCGATCACGCCGGCGCCGAGCACCAGGACCTTCATCTCAGTCGAGGGTGAAGCCCACCTTCATCGTCACCTGCCAGTGCGCCACCTTGCCGCCTTCGATCTCGCCACGGGTGTCGATGACCTGGAACCAGCGCAGGTTGTGCACGGTCTTCGACGCCTTGGCGAGGGCATTGGTGATCGCCTGCTCCAGGCCCTGGGGCGACGAACCGGTCAGCTCGATGGTCTTGTACACATGGTTCACGGCGCTCTCCTCAGTGAAGCTCTTCGCTGGCAAGGCGGGCGCCGGCAACCAGCGCCTCGAGCTTTGCCCACATGATCGTCGGATGCACGCGGCGGTGGAACGGGCCCTGCGCGAAGCCGCAGTCGGTGCCTGCCATCAGGTTCTCGCGGCCGACAAGGCGCGCGATGCGCACCAAACGCTCGGCGACGAGCTCGGGATGCTCGACGATGTTGGTGGCGTGGCTGATGACGCCCGGCACGAGCTTTTTACCCGCCGGCAGCTTCGCGCGCTCCCATACACGCCACTCGTGCTCGTGGCGCGGGTTCGCGCCCTCGATGAGGTACGCGCCGGCGTTCACCTTGAGTATCAGATCGACCACGTCCTTCAGCGGCACATCGCTGGTGTGCGGTCCCGGCCAGCTGCCCCAGCACACGTGATAGCGCACGCGCTCCTCCGGGATCCCGGCGAGCGCGTCGTTCAGCACCTCGACGTGCATCTCGACCCAGCGCCGGTACTCGGCGAAGCTCGCCGGCGGCACCATGCGATCGTAGGTCACGGCGAAGCGCGCATCGTCGAGCTGCAGGTACAGTCCCGCGTCTACGATCGCCTGGTACT
>DASSLQ010000111.1:0-7047 GCA_035689325.1 Burkholderiales bacterium
CGATGGCGGAGAAGTTCGGACGGCTCCTGCGTCGCGGCGCGCCGGGATTCGACTTCGATATCGACTTCGAGGTCGAATCGTATCTGCGCTACCAGGGCGACAAGTTCTCCACCTACTTCGACGCCAATACCTACCTGCGGATCACCAAGGCGCTCGATTACTTCGATCCTGCCGCCGACTACGGCGGCAACCTGTCCGCGGCGCTGGCGCGCGCCAAGGCAGCGTTCATGGTGGTCTCGTTCAAATCCGACTGGCGCTTTCCGCCATCGCGCTCGCGCGAGATCGTGCGCGCGCTGCTCGACAACCAGCGCATCGTGTCCTATCTCGAGATCGACGCGCCCGGCGGGCACGATGCCTTCCTGCTCGAGGATGCGCGCTATCACAAGGCGCTCGCCGCTTACTTCGCGAACATCGACCTGTGAGAGCCGACCAAGCTGCGATCGTGCAATGGGTGGCGCCCGAGTCGCGGGTGCTCGATCTGGGATGCGGCGACGGCGCGCTGCTGCGCACGCTCTGGCACGAGCGCCAAGCGCCGGGCTATGGCGTAGAGATCGACGACGCTGCGGTGCTCGAGTGCGTCGAGAACGATGTGAACGTGCTGCAGGTCGATCTCGAGAGCGGCCTGTCGCTTTTCGGCGACCACACGTTCGACTGCGTGATTCTCTCGGAGACGCTGCAGACGATTCATCGCACGGAGTTCCTGATGCGCGAGATGCTGCGCGTCGGCCGCGAGGTCATCGTCAGCTTCCCCAACTTCGGCCACTGGAACGCGCGCTTGCAAGTCGCGCTCGGCCGCATGCCGGTGTCGCAGACGCTGCCCTACGAGTGGTACGAAACGCCGAATGTGCATCACTGCACCACGGCCGATTTCGAAGATCTGTGCCGCCGGCTGCGCGTGCGCATCCGCGAGCGGCTGGTGCTGCACAAAGGCAAGCCGGTCACCTTTCTGCCCAATCTGCTCGGCAGCGTTGCGGTTTACCGCTGCACGGCCGAATAGCCGTTGCGGCTCGATTGCGCAGGCTGCGTGGTTCGCGACTGGGCGCGCGGCGACAAGTCTTCCCTCGTGCGCTACGCAAACAACCGCAATGTCTGGCGTAACCTCACCGACCGCTTTCCCCATCCCTACACCGACGCCGATGCAGAAGCGTGGTTTGCCCTTCTTGAAGGCATGCCCGAGCCGAGTCATTGGGCGATCGAGGTCGACGGCGAGGCGGTTGGCGCTGTCGGCTGCATCCTCGGCAAAGGCATGTACGCGCGAGCCGCACAGTTCGGGTACTGGCTCGGGGAACCGTTCTGGGGTCGCGGCATCATGACCGCGGCGGTGTGCCGGATCGCGCCGTACGCCATGGAGCGCTTCAATCTGGTGCGCCTGCAATCGCCGGTGTTTGCCTGGAACGTGGCCTCGATGCGCGTCTTGGAGAAATGCGGCTTTACGCGCGAAGCGCGCTTGAAATTGAGCGCGCTCAAGGGTGGACAGCTCATTGACGAGCTGATCTATGCGCTCGTCGACACGACGCGAAGCTGAAGTCGCCGGCCTGCGCGCCGTCGCGATACTCGAAGCCCTGAAGGGCGTGATCGTCCTCGCCGCCGGCTTCGGCCTCATGCGGCTGGTGCATCGCGACGTCGCGTATGCAGCGCACGCGCTGATCGACCGCCTGCATCTCAACGCGGCCAGGAAATTCCCGCACATCTTTCTTCAGCTCGCGGAAAACCTGACCGATGCGCAGCTCTGGGGGCTCGCGGCGCTTGCTTTGGCGTACGCCCTGCTGCGCTTTGCGGAGGCGTATGGCTTGTGGCGTGGCCGCGGCTGGGGGCAGTGGATCGCGGCGGTTAGCGGCGCTATCTACGTCCCGGCGGAAATCTACGAGCTCATGCGCGGCGTCACGTGGCTAAAGGTCAGCGCGCTCATCCTGAATGCCACGGTGGTAGCGTATATGTGCTACTTGCTGTGGCGCAGGGCGCCGAGGAGCGGCTGATGCGGACTTATCTCGTGGTGTCGGGGCTGGTGTTCGGTGCGGTAGCGTTGGTGCACTTGCTGCGGCTCGTCTATGGCTGGCCGGCGCAGGTCGGTGGGCTGGTGCTGCCGCTGTGGGTGTCGGCCATCGCGCTGATTGTTCCAGGTGTCCTTTGCGTCTGGGCGTTCGCACTCGCCCGCGGTGTGAGGGGGGCATGATCCGCAAGCTGACCTCGGGCGAATACCGGCTCTATTCGCGCAAGGTGAATCGCAGGACCGGCCGGCGCCGCAACCTCGGCACGTTCAAGACGCGTGCCGCGGCGGAGAAGCACGAGCGCGCCGTGCAGTTCTTTAAGCGCAAAGGCTGAGTGCTCCGGTTGGACTACGGTCCAAAGGCTGCTAGCCGAGGGCCATGGGCGCCCTCCGTACTGCTTCCGCGTCGGCGAAGTCGCAGGTCCAGGCGCTCTTCGACTCGCTCGCACTGGAGTACGTTTGCGAGCGCGAGCGGCAGTTTTCCTTTATCTCGCAGAAGCGCATCGTCATCCAGATGCTGCTCGGCAGCCGCGGCAGGCTGCTGGAGGTGGGCTGCGGGCCGGGCATCATGCTGCCGGATTTACTCGCCATGGGGTTCGACGTGCGCGCCATCGACGTGTCGGCCGAAATGATCCGCCGTGCCGAGCAGCGCATGACCGGTCATCCGCTTGCCAGGCGCTGCCGGCTCGCCGTCGGTGACGTCGAGCGCCTGGAGTTCGGCGAGGGCGCGTTCGACGCGGTGCTCGCCATGGGCGTGCTCGAGTACCTGCCGGCGAGCGATGGCGCGTTGCGAGAGATGGTGCGTGTGCTCAGGCCCGGCGGCCACCTCGTGCTGACGGTGCCCAATCGCGCCGCCGCATACCACCTCGCGAGCGGCGCTTACCTTGCCGCGCGCCGGCTCGTCGGCAGGCCGCGGCGCACCGCCTATCCGGCACGGCCGTGCCTGCCGTGGGTGCTCGACCGGCAGCTGGCCACCTTGGGCATGCGCAAGATCGAGAGCCAGGCGTGCAACTTCATCTTCTTTCCGCTGAAGGAACTGCACGAGCGCGCCTCCGACGCGCTCAATCGGGCCCTCACCCCGATGTCGCGGCTGCCGATCGCGCCGCTGCTTGGCGCGCAGTACGTCGTCAAGACACAGAAGACGGCTTGGCGATACGCGTAGTACGGCTGGGAAGTCGGCGCCTGCGAGGTGAAGGCTTGCGCATCGGCACGGCACGCCGTCCGCCGCGCGGCGTGCGCAAGTCGGACTATGCGCGGCGCAACTACTACGACGTCTGGTTGCCCGATCTCGCGCCCAGCCACGCGCTGGTCAGCTGGGCGCTCGGCACGCCGTGGACAGAGGCGCGCTGGCGGAGGTTCGCGCGCCGCTATCGTCACGAGATGCACGAGCCGCGTGCCGAGCGACTCCTCGAGCTGCTCGCGGCGCTCTCGCAGCACGCGAACTTTTCGGTCGGCTGCTACTGCGAGCGCGCGGAGCGCTGCCATCGCTCGCTGCTCGCGGAACTTCTCGCGAGCCGCGGTGCCAAGCTTGCATGAGCACCACCAGACAGCGGCGCGCAGCGCGCCGCAACATCGGTAAAGCAGTGAAAGCCGCGCGGCGCAAGCGCACCATCGCCCACCTGCCGCAGAAGACCCGCCGGGCGCTGGGCAAGCAGGCGGCGAAGGTCGCGAAGCGCCGGCGCCGGAAGCACTAGGCGGCCTCCTTGCCGGCCGTGCCGATCGAAAGATCGGCTAGCCCCGAGCGCATCATGTACCAGAAGAGCGCGACTCCGGGCAGCGCGATGATCGTCGTCAGCACGTAGAAGTTGACATAGCCGATCGATTCGATCAGCGCGCCGACCGCGGTGCCGGTGATGAAGCGCCCGGCGATGCTCGCGAGCGCCGAGAGCAGCGCGTACTGGGTCGCGGTGTAGCGCAGGTTGCAGAGCGCCGAGAGGTACGCCACTACGGTGACGCCGCCCATGCCGCTCGCGAAGTTCTCGAAGCCGATCGCCGCGGCCATGCCGAGGTTGGTATGGCCGGCTGCGGCAAGCGCCGCAAAGCTGAAATTCGATACCGCCATCAGCACCAGGCTGATCAAGACCGAGCGTTTCATCCCGAGGCGCGCATACGCAATGCCGCCGATGAAGATGCCGACGAGCAGCGCAACGAAGCCCACGCCGACGTCGTAGAACGCGATCTCGTCATTGGTGAACCCGAGGTCCGCGAAGAGCAGCCGCAACGTCAAGTTCGCGAGCGTGTCGCCGATCTTGTGCACAAGCACGAAGGCGAGGACCACGACCGCGCCTTGTCGCTCGAGGAATTCCATGAGCGGGCTGAAGTAGGCGACGATCGCCTGGAGCGCGCCTCGCGATCTTGCGGGCTCGCGATGCCGCGGCGGCTCGCCCATGACCAGCGCAACGAGCATGGCCGGCAGCGCGAACGCGGCGCAGGCCATATAGGCGGCCGTCCAGCCGACGCGCTGCGCGAGCACCAGCGCGAGCGCGCCCGCTGCAGCGGCGCCGATGCGCCAGCCGTACTGCGACATGCCGGAGCCGACGCCGAGCTGGTGCGGCGCGAGCAGCTCGATCCGATACGCATCGATGATGATGTCGAACGTCGCACCGGCAATCCCCACTGCGATGGCCGCGGCGCCGACGGCATAGAGGGCGCCGCCCGGGTCGGCGAGGCCGAGCAGCACCACCGCCGCCATGACCAGCACGCCGACCGCGCAGAGCCAGCTGCGGCGCTGGCCGAAGCGGCCAATCAGCGGCAGGCGCACGTTGTCGACCAGCGGCGCCCACAGGAACTTGAAGTTGTAGGCAAGGAACGTCAGGGCGAACGCCGTCACCGCGCTCTTGTTGATGCCGTGCTGCGCGAGGCGCGTGGTGAGCGTGGCGCCGATCATGGTGAAGGCGAAGCCCGACGAGACGCCGAGAAAGAGCGCCGCGAGCGGCGCCGCCTCGACGTAGGGCCGCACGCCCGCCGGCAAGCTCGAGCGCCAGTCGGAGCGCTCAGAAATCGTGGTCATAGTCGATCGTGAGCGGCGCGTGATCCGAGAAGCGCCGGCGCTTGTAGATCGACTCGCGGACCGCCGCGGCGGCGATCCCCGGCGTGGCGATCTGGTAGTCGAGTCGCCAGCCGACGTTCTTGGCCCACGCCTGGCCGCGGTTCGACCACCAGGTGTACTGGTTGGGCTTGTCGTTCAGCCGACGGAAGACATCAACGAAGCCGATCTCGTCGAAGACGCGCGTAAGCCACGCACGCTCCTCGGGCAGGAAGCCGGAGTTCTGCTGGTTCGAGCGCCAGTTGCGCAGGTCGATCTCCTTGTGCGCGATGTTCCAGTCGCCGCACAGGATGATCTCCTGTCTTCGCTCGCGCAGCCGCTTGAGATGCAGCAGGAACTGCTTCAGGAAGCGGAACTTAGACGCCTGGCGATGCGGCCCGGCCGAGCCCGAGGGCAGATAGAGGGATACAAGCCAGAGGCTGCCGAAGCGCGCCTCGACATAGCGCCCTTCGGCGTCGAACTCGCGGCTGGCAAAGCCACGCCGCACTTCATCGGGAAGCTTGCGGCTGTAGAGCGCGACACCGCTGTAGCCCTTTTGCCTCGCGAAGGCATGGCAGCTCTCGAAGAGCTTGAGGCCATGGAGCTTGGCGTCGAGGTCGGCCTCGTGGCATTTCAGCTCCTGCAGGCAGACCACGTCGGGCTGCTGCGCGGCAAGCCAGCGGAAGAGTCCCTTCTTTGCCGCCGAGCGTACGCCGTTGACGTTGAGCGTTATTACTCTCAACCGGCGGGGAAAGCCGACACGCCGCCGTGCGCGGCCGACCATTTCGCCGGCTCGTGCAGGAAGCGCTCGACCTCGGCGAGCTGCGCGCTCTGCAGATAGCGGTCCTTCTTCACTACCGCAAGCACGTCCCACCACGTGGCGAGGTAGTGCAGACGCACGTTGAGCTCGGCCAGCGTCTGCTTCGCTTCCGGGAAAATGTCGTAGTAGAAGTTGACGAAGACGTGCTCGACGACGGCACCCGCCTCGCGCAGCGCTTTGCAAAAATTGATCTTCGAGCGCCCGTCGGTCGTCAGGTCCTCGACCAGCAGCGTGCGCGCGCCGGCGCGCACGTCGCCCTCGATCTGGGCGTTGCGGCCGAAGCCCTTGGGCTTTTTGCGCACATATTGCATCGGCAGGCCGAGGCGATCGGCGATCCACGCCGCATAGGGAATGCCGGCCGTCTCACCGCCGGCGACCACGTCAAATTGCTCGAATCCGGCATCGCGCGCGAGCGTGGCTGTGGCGAAATCGACGATCTGGCGGCGGATGCGCGGATAGAAGATGAGCTTGCGGCAATCGATGTACACCGGGCTTGCCCAGCCCGACGTGAAGATGAAGGGCTTTTCCTCGTAGAACAGCACCGCCTTCACTTCCAGCAGCATGCGCGCGGTAAGTTCGGCGATGGCCGCCTTGTCGGCAAAGTGCATAGTGCGGCGCGGATTTTAGCAGCTACAATCGGCGCATTCGCTGCTCGGGAGGGACGCGATGCTCAAAACGACAATACTGACAGCGCTCCTGATCGCGCCGCTCGCGGCGCAGGCCCAGATCACGTACCGCTGCACCGGCAAGGACGGCAAGAAGTACTACGGCTCCACCATTCCCATGCAGTGCATGGGCCACCCCGTGGAACAGCTCAACGCGCAAGGCCTCGTCGTGCGGCGCATCGATCCGGAAGGCGAGCAGAAGGAGCGCGAGGCGAAGGAGGCTGCCGCCGCCAAGGCGAAGGAGGCAGAAGCTGCCACGCGCGAGGAGACACGGCGCAACCGCGCGCTGCTCGCCACCTATAGCAGCGAGCGCGACATCGATGACGCCCGCGCCCGCGCGCTCGCCGACAACCGTACCGCCGTACATGACGTCGAAAACAAGATCGATGCGCTGAAGAAGCGCCGCGCGGGCTACGACAAGGAGCTCGAGTTCTACCAAGACAAGAAGGGCAACAGCAAGCCCCCGGCGAAGCTCCTCGACGATATCAACAGCACCGAGACCGACATCAAGGTACAGCAGGAGCTGCTCGTGGTGAAGAAAAAAGAAAAC
>DASSLQ010000112.1:0-22368 GCA_035689325.1 Burkholderiales bacterium
TGCGCCGCGAGTTCGATCGCGCCGGCATCAAGTTCCATGCGCGCGCACTCTGCGGCGTGAAGCTCGCGCGGCGGCTCTATCCGCGCGAGCGCGGCCACGACCTCGACAGCCTGATCGAGCGGCACGGCATCGCCTGCGAAGCGCGCCATCGCGCGCTGCCAGACGCGCAGGCCCTGTGGCAGTTCCTGCAGCACGCCGCCGAAGAGCACGGCGATGAAGTGCTCGCGGTCGCCGCGCGCCAGGTGGCGAAGGCGCCGGCGCTGCCGCCGCAGCTCGAGCGAGCCGCAATCGATGCCGTCCCGGAAGCGCCCGGCGTGTACCTGCTCTACGGCGAGAGCGGCCCGCCGCTCTACATCGGCAAGAGCCGCGCGATGCGCTCGCGCGTGCTGCAGCACTTCTATTCGAGCGCCACCTGGCTGCAGGCGGTGCGCCGCATCGAGTGGCAGCGCACGGTCGGCGAGCTCGGCGCGCTCCTTACCGAAGCCCGGCTGGTAAAGGCGCTCGCGCCACTGCACAACCGGCAGCTTCGCCGCCCCGAGGCGCTCTGCGGTCTTGCGTTCGACGGCAAGCGCCTGCGCCTCGCCGGCGCGGCCGAGATCGGCGCCGACGCCTTGCCCTTCCTTTACGGCGTGTTCCGCACGCGCACCGCGGCGCGCGCGGCACTGCGCGCGCTTGCCGACGAGCACCGGCTGTGCCTGCAAACCCTGGGCTTCGACGTCAAGCGCCGCGGCAGCTGCCTGCGCCACCAGCTCGGGCGCTGCGCCGGCGTGTGTGCGGCGAAAGAGAGCATTCACGCGCATCACGCGCGGCTCGCCGCAGCGCTCGCGACGCTGCGCACGCCGCAATGGCCCTATGCCGGGCCGGTGGCGATCGTCGAGAGCGATCCGGCGCGCGACGCCACCGAAGTGCACGCGGTCGACCGCTGGTGCTATCTCGGCGCGGCGCGCTGCGAGCCCGAAGTGGCAGCGCTGCTGGAAGAGCGGCCGCGCTTCGACTACGACCACTACCGCATCCTCGCGCGCTATCTCGGCAAAGGCGGCGCGCGCGTAGTCGCGCTCGAACGATGCACGCCGAGCTGGTAGTCCCCGGGCTCTTTGCCGCGCCGAGCGCGGCGCGGCTGCCAGCGGCGGAGCTGCTGATCGCGCGCGGCCGCTGCACGAGCGGCGCGTCGCGCGGGCTCGAGGAATGGCTGCACGACGCCTTCGACCTTGGCGACGAGCCGCTCGCTGCGGGCGCGCTCACGCTGCTCGCGGCCGGCGGCGAGCCCGCCGGCTACGCGTGGTCGCGCGCCGATCCGGTGCATCTGCGCCTGATGCGCGACCGCCTGCTGCTGATGCCCGCCGCCGCGCTCCGCATCACGAGCGGCGAAGCCGAGGCGCTGTGCGACGCGCTCAATCGCCATTTCGGCGAGCGGCTCGCACTCCAAGTCATCGATGCCGGACGCTGGATCGCGCGCACTTCTCTCGAGCTCGCGCTTGGCTCGACGCCGCCGCTCGCGCTCGCCGGCCGCGACGTCGCGCTCGCCATGCCCACCGACACGGTGGTGCATCAGCTGCTGAACGAAGCACAGATGGTGCTCCACGCACATCCCGTCAACGAAGCACGAGAGACGCGCGGCGAGCCGGCGATCAACAGCGTCTGGCTGTGGGGCGCCGAGCGCCTGGCGAGCATCGGCGCGCCAAGCTGGCACTCGCTCAGCGCCGAGGAGCCGCTCGCGCTCGGCCTCGCCCGCGCCGCGGGCATGCGCCATCGCACGCTGCCGGCGAGCGGCGCGGCGTGGCTCGAGCGCATGCCGGAGGACGGCCGGCATCTCGTGGTGCTCGATGCCCTGCGTGCGCCGCTCGCCCTCGGCGAAACCGCGGATTACCACGAGGCGCTCGCGCGGCTCGAGCACGACTGGTTCGCGCCGCTGCTCGTCGCGCTGCGCGACGGGCGCGTCGGCATGGTCACCATCCACGTGCCCGACGCCGGCGAATGCACCGCGTACGAAACCATCCGCGGTGACCTGCGCCGCTTCTGGCGCCGGCCGCGAGCGCTCGAGCATTACGCATGAAGATCATCGAGCGCCCGTACGAGGATGCCGCGCGCCGCGCGCTCGAGGAGGCAGGCATTCATCCGCTGCTCGCGAGGATCTACGCCGCGCGCCGTATCCGCTCTGCGACCGAGCTCGCGTACAACCCGGCAGCGCTGCTCGCGCCGTCGCTGCTCAAGGGCATCGAGCAGGCGGCAGTCCTCCTCGCCGATGCGATCCAGGCCGGCAAGCGGTTGCTGATCATCGCCGACTACGACGCCGACGGCGCCACGGCCTGCGCGGTCGGCATGCGCGCGCTGCGCCTTTTCGGCGCAGCCGTCGATTATCTGGTGCCCGACCGCTTCAAGCTCGGCTACGGGCTTTCGCCCGAGCTGGTGGATCTCGCCGCACAGCGCAAGCCGGATCTGCTGATTACCGTCGACAACGGCATCGCCAGCGTAGACGGCGTGGCACGCGCCCGCGCGCTCGGCATCGGCACGCTGATCACCGACCACCACCTGCCCGGCGCCGAGCTGCCGCAGGCCGATTGCATCGTGAATCCGAACCAGATGGGCTGCGGCTTTCCGTCGAAGGCGCTCGCCGGCTGCGGCGTAATGTTCTACGTGATGGTTGCGCTGCGCGCCGAGCTGCGGAAGCGCAGCTGGCCGCAGAGCGAGGTCAATCTCGGCGCGCTGACCGATCTCGTCGCGCTCGGCACCGTCGCGGACGTGGTGCCGCTCGATGCGAACAACCGCAATCTCGTGGCGCAGGGGCTGAAGCGCATCCGCGCCGGCCGCGCGCAGCCGGGAATCAGCGCGCTCGTCCGCGCGGCCGGCCGCAATCCCGCCGAGGCGTCGAGCTTCGATCTCGGCTTCGTCGCCGGCCCGCGCCTGAACGCCGCCGGGCGGCTCGCCGACATGAGCCTAGGCATTGAATGCCTGATCGCCGACGACGAGGCGCGAGCGTTCAATTGCGCGCAGGAGCTCGATCGTCTGAACCGCCAGCGGCGCGACATCGAGGCCGGCATGCTCGAGCAGGCGCTCGAGAAGCTGAAAACACTGGAGGCGCAGGCGCAGTCGGTGTTCTTCTCGCCGGACTGGCACGAAGGCGTGGTGGGCATTCTTGCGTCGCGGCTGAAAGACCGGCTGCACCGGCCGGTGGTGTGCTTTGCCAAGGCGGCCGATGGCCGCTCGCTGAAGGGCTCCGGCAGATCAGTGCCCGGGTTGCACCTGCGCGACTGCCTGGATCTCATCGCCAAGCGCATCCCGGGCCTGATCGTCCGGTTCGGCGGGCATGCGCAGGCGGCGGGCCTCACCATCGCGGAAACGGAATATGCGCGCTTCGCCATCGCCTTCGAGCGCGCGCTCGACGAGACGTTGCCGGCAGCGGCGCGCCTGCGCACGGTGGAAACCGACGGCAGTCTCAGCCACACTTACTACACGCTCGAGATCGCGCGCATGCTCGAAGACGGCATCTGGGGACAGGGCTTTCCGCAGCCGCTGTTCTGCGATACTTTCGCCGTGGAGAGCCAGCGCGTGGTCGGCGAGCGCCATTGCAAGCTCGTGCTCGCGAGAGACGGGCGGCGCCACGAGGCGATGCGCTACGGTGCGCTCGACGCGCTGCCGGCGCGCATCCGCGCGGCTTACCGCCTGGCCGTGAACGAATGGAACGGCCTGCGGTCCGTCCAGCTCAACCTGGAGCACGTCGAATCATGAAGCACTTTGCCGCCGCCATACTGATGACCGCCACTGCCGCCCTCGCCGAAGATGTAAAGCCGATCAAGGATGCCGGGCCCTACGTTCCTTCACCGCAAAGCGTGGTCGCCGACATGCTGCGCTATGCCGAAGTCGGGCCGAACGACTTTCTCATCGATCTCGGCTCGGGCGACGGGCGCATTGTGCTCACCGCGGCCAAGGTGTTCGGCGCGCGCGGCTTCGGCGTCGAGATCAAGGAGGAGCTGGTTAAGCTCGCGAACGAGGCGGCGCAGAAGGAAGGCGTCGCCGACCGCGTGAAGTTCGTGAAGCAGGACCTCTTCAAGACCGACATCTCGCAGGCGACCGTGGTCACGATGTACCTGCTGCCGGACACGGTGAACCTGCTGAAAGACAAGCTCCTGACGGAGCTCAAGCCGGGCACGCGCATCGTCTCGCACGACTATCCGCTCAGCGGCTGGATGGCCGACAACTGGTGGCAGATGGATCTGGAGGAGAAGGTCAAGATCAGCGGCGTAACGACGACGCTGATCTATCTCTACGTCGTGCCGGCGAAAGTGGCGGGCAAATGGCAGGCGCACATGCCGCCCGCGATCAGCAAGCAGCCCGCCGCGCTCACGCTCAAGCAGCAGATCAGCCGCGTCTCCGGCAGCCTGCGGCTCGACGGCCGCGATGTTGCGCTGGAAGATGGAAAGATGCGCGGCGACCATCTGAGCTTCAGGCTCACCGGCCACAAGGGCGAATTCTCGGGCGTCGTCAAAGGCACCACCATCGAGGGCATGATCGACGGCAAGACGCCCTGGACGGCCACGCTCGGCGGATGAAGCTGCGCATCACCGCGGGAAGGCTCGCGCTCGAGGCCGAGCTGCGCGACACGCCGACGTCGCGATTATTGATGCAAGCAGTACCTTTCGAAGCGAGCGCCCAGACCTGGGGCGAAGAGGTCTACTTCACTACGCCGGTGAGTGCCAAGCTCGAAGCGGATGCGAAGCAGGTGGTCGAGCCCGGCACGGTGTGCTTCTGGACCGAAGGCGATGCGCTCGCCCTGCCCTATGGGCGCACGCCGATCTCGACCGACGAGCGCCCGAAGCTCGCGGCACGCTGCAACGTGCTCGGCACGCTGACCGGCGACGCGCGCCGCCTTGGCTGGATCAAAGCCGGGCAGAAGATCCGCGTGGAGAAGATCTGATGCAGCGAAAGCGCGTGAACTCCTCGAAGCTGCGCTCGGTGGGCTACGACGAGGCGACGCGCACGCTCGAAATCGAGATGTCGAACGGCCAAGTCTACCAGTACGTCGGTGTCTACCCGGAGGTCTACCGGCGCTTCATGGCGGCGCCCAACCCCACCAGCTTCTACGACGACAAGATCGCCGAAGAGTACACCCCCAAACCCGTAAAATAAGCCGATAAGCAGTCCAAGCAGGGAGGGTTGATGCGCGGCGGGTTGATAGCCTTGTTCGCGTGCGTTTGCATGTCGGCGGCCGCCGCGCCGGGCGCGCCGGTGGCGCCGCTCGAGACGGTCGGCCTGCGCTCGATCGCCGGCTGGCTGAAGGCGCACGGCAGCGACGGCTTCCTTGCCGCCGACGTCGCCGATGCGATCGGCCTGCCGCGCGAGTCCGGCGTCGAGCTGATCGCCGCGCGGCAGCGCGGGTTTCGCGATGCCGAGGTCTTGCGCATCGCGCAGCTCGTCGACGGCGAATACCTGCTCTTCGTGGTGCAGGCGCCCGGCGAGGTGTACTTCTACCTGTCGACCCTGCGCGGCGGGCTGCGCAAGGCGGTCGTCGCGAGCCGCGCGAGCGTGACGCCGCTCGAAGCGGCCGAGGCGGAATTGAATTTCGGGCGCGAAGTCCTATATTGGGAACAGAAGGTAGCGCGATAGATGGAAGCAGAACGCATCAACCAGATCGCCAGCACGCTCACCGACCTGCAGGCGCGCTCGGCCGCGCTGCGGAGGTATCTTTGACTACGAGGCGAAGCAAAGCCGGCTCACGGCGCTGAACCGCGAGCTCGAAGACCCGAAGCTGTGGGACAACCCGCAGCGGGCACAGGAGCTCGGCAGGGAGAAGAAGACGCTCGAGGCGATCGTCGGCACGCTCGGCCGGGTCGGCAGCGGCCTGGCGGACGCGCAGGAGCTCTTCCAGCTCGCGCGCGCCGAGGGCGACGACGCCACCGTGGTGGGCGTTGCCGCGGACGTCGAGAAGCTCGCGAAAGACGTGGCGGCGCTCGAATTCCGCCGCATGTTCTCCAACCCGCTCGATCCTAACAACTGCTTCGTCGACATCCAGGCGGGCTCGGGCGGCACCGAGGCGCAGGACTGGGCCTCGATGCTCGAGCGCATGTACCTCAAGTACTGCGACCGCAAGGGCTACACGGCTGACGTGCTCGAGCACACCGCCGGCGAGGTCGCCGGCATCAAGAGCGCGACGATCAAGGTGACGGGCGAATACGCCTTCGGGCATCTGCGCACCGAGACCGGCGTCCATCGCCTGGTGAGGAAGAGCCCGTTCGACGCCAACGCCCGCCGGCACACGTCATTTGCGAGCGTCTTCGTCTACCCCGAGGTGGACGAGTCGATCGAGGTGGACGTCAACCCGGCGGATCTGCGCATCGACGTCTATCGCGCCTCGGGCGCGGGCGGCCAGCACGTCAACAAGACGGAGTCGGCGGTGCGCATCACGCACCTGCCCAGCGGCATCGTGGTGCAGAGCCAGAACGACCGCTCGCAGCACCGCAATCGTGCCGAATGCATGGCGATGCTCAAGTCCCGGCTGTACGAGCTCGAGCTGCGCAAGCGCATGGCCGAGCAG
Source organism: Burkholderiales bacterium (assembly GCA_035689325.1). Lineage (GTDB taxonomy): Bacteria > Pseudomonadota > Gammaproteobacteria > Burkholderiales > SG8-39 > SCGC-AG-212-J23. The sequence goes on from DASSLQ010000112.1 coordinate 6,530, forward strand.
GACAAGCTCGCCGCGCAGAAGACCGACATCGAGTGGGGGCACCAGATCCGCTCCTACGTTCTCGACCAGTCGCGCATCAAGGACCTGCGCACCGGCGTCGAGAAAGGCGACACGCAGCGCGTGCTCGACGGCGATCTCGACGACTTCATCGAAGCCAGCCTGAAGCAAGGGGTTTAGCCTGGAGCACGAAGACAACAAGCTCATCGACGAACGCCGCGACAAGCTGAAGGCGCTGCGCGCCGCCGGACAGGCGTATCCCAACGATTTTCGCCGCAGGGATTTCGCAGCCGCGCTGCACGAGCGTTTCGGGGCGCTCGGCAAAGACGAGCTGGATGCGCAGAAGCCCGGCGCAATCGTCGCGGGCCGCATGATGCTGAAGCGCGTCATGGGCAAGGCGAGCTTCGCGACGCTGCAGGATGGCTCGGGCCGCATGCAGGTCTACATCACGCAGGACACGCCCGGCTACGAGGCCTTCAAGCACTGGGACCTCGGGGATATCGTCGGCGCCGAAGGCACGGTGTTCAAGACGATGAAGGGCGAGCTCACCGTCAATGCGCGCGCCATCCGATTGCTGGCAAAGGCGCTGCGCCCGCTGCCGGAGAAGTTCCACGGCCTCGCCGACCAGGAGCTGCGCTACCGGCAGCGCTACGTCGACCTCATCGTCACGCCGGACGCCAAGGACGTGTTTCTCACGCGCAGCCGCGTGATCCAGGCGATCCGCGAGGCCCTGCGCGCCGACGGCTATCTCGAGGTGGAGACGCCGATGATGCAGCCGATTCCGGGCGGCGCCGCGGCGCGGCCGTTCAAGACGCACCACAACGCGCTCGACATGGATCTCTACCTGCGCATCGCGCCGGAGCTCTACCTCAAGCGCCTGGTCGTGGGCGGCCTCGAGCGCGTGTTCGAGATCAATCGGAACTTCAGGAACGAGGGCATCTCGACGCGGCACAACCCGGAGTTCACGATGCTCGAGTGCTACGCCGCCTACGAGGACTGGCAGTACATGATGGCGCTGACCGAGCGCCTGGTGCGCGCGGGCGCCGGCCAGCGCACGTCGATCAACTACCAGGGGAAAACGATCGAGCTCGGAAATCCCTTCGCGCGCCTCTCGATACCCGAAGCGCTGCGCCGCCATGGCCTCGACGGCGATCTGCGCGACCGAGCCTACCTGTCACGCAAGCTCGCTCAAACGGCGCTCGAGCACAAGCCCGAGCACGGCTGGGGATCGCTGCAGCTGATGCTGTTCGAGGCGCTCGCAGAAAAGGATCTCATCCAGCCGACCTTCATCACCGACTTCCCGGCGGAAGTCTCGCCGCTCTCGCGCCGGCGTGACGCGGATCCCGAGATCGCCGACCGCTTCGAGCTCTTCATCGACGCCAAAGAGATCGCCAACGGCTTCTCCGAGCTGAACGATCCGGAGGATCAGGCAGCGCGCTTCCTCGAGCAGGCGAAGATGAAGGAGGCCGGGGACCAGGAGGCGATGTACTACGACGCGGACTACATCCGCGCGCTCGAGTACGGCATGCCGCCGGCGGGCGGCATGGGATTGGGAATCGACCGCCTTGTCATGCTCCTGACGGACAGCCCGAGCATCCGCGATGTCATCCTGTTCCCGCACATGCGGCCCGAAGCTTAAGCCCGTTACATCTGGTAACCAACGCTCACTGCAGCGCGTCATCACCGCCTTTAACCTGCGCGTTGTTCGCGATACGAAAGGAGAACCACGCGATGGAACCGATTACCAATACCCGGAGGCTGCACCCGATCGTGGCGGCGGCCGCCGTTTCCGTAATGGTGTTTTCGGCCGTGGGAGTGGCCGCGATCACCGGTCTCATCCCGCACTCGAAAGGCGACGATCAACCGCCGGTGGCCGCCGCCACGGCGAACGCGCCTGCAAGCGCATCGATGCCGGAAGCAGCGCCCGCGGCGACGCCGCCGGCTCCGGTCAAGAAGCACGTCGCCAAAGCGCATAAGGCGCCCGTGCCGCCCGCGCAGGTCGCGGCTGCCGAGACCCCTGCGATGACGCCGCCGGCGCCAGCCCCGGTAGCGCAGGCGCCGGCGGCGAAGCCGGGCGTGTACGGCGTCGTCGAGTCGGTGCGCGAAGTCGAGCAGAAGGGCGACGCCAAAGGCGTCGGCGCCGTCGGCGGCGGCCTCGCGGGCGCGGTCCTCGGCCACAACATCGGCGATCACAACAAGCTCGTCACCGTGCTCGGCGCGGCGGGCGGTGCGCTGCTTGGCAACCAGATCGAGAAGACGGCGCGCGCCACCAAGCAGTGGGAGCTGACCGTGCGCTACGACAACGGCTCTACACAGGTGTTCAACAGCCCGGACCAGCCCTTCTGGCACCAGGGCGACCGCGTGCGCTACTACGAAGGCAAGCTCCAGCCGGTCTAGAGCTTGAGGGCCGCGAGGCCCAGCATCACCGCGCCGGTGGCTGCCAACCGCCGGCGCGTCAGTTTTTCATGCAGCACGAACCAGGCAATGAAGGCGCCGAAGATCACCGCCGTTTCCCGCAGCACCGCCACTACCGCGATCGGCGCGCGCGTCATCGCCCACAGCGCAATCCCGTAGGCGCCTACCGCGCAGGCGCCGCCGACGAGCGCCCGCTTCCAGTGCTCGCGCCAATACGCGCCAACGGCGTGACCCCGCCGGACAACGCCGTAGGCGAGGATGACGAAGCCGTTGGCGACAAAGAACCACATCGTATAGCTCACCGGCGCGCCGGAGGCGCGCGCGCCCTGCCCGTCAATCAGCGTATATGCCGCGATCACCACGGCGTTGGCGAGCGCGAAAGCGGTGGCGCGCCGATCGTGCCGGCCGGAGGCAAACGCGAAGATGCCGGCGCAGATCAGCACCACGCCGAGCGTCTCATGCAGCGGCAGCACCTCGCCGAGCGCGAGTGCGCCGACGATGGCGACGATCATCGGCCCGCCGCCGCGCATCACGGGATAGGTGTACGACAGTTCGCCCCACCGGTAGGCGCCCGCGAGGAAGATGAAGTACAGGATGTGCACGACGGCGGACCCCGCGACCCAAGGCCACGACGCGCGCGCGGGCGCCGGCAGGAAGAGCGCGGCGACGAGCGCTACCAGGCCCGAGCCCAACGCGATGTTGATGGTCTCCAGCTCCTTGTCGCCGCCCGCCTTCACCAGCACGTTCCAGGTGGCGTGCAGCAGCGCCGCCCCCAGCACGGCGAGGGTCACGCCGAAACTGATCTCCATGCGCTACAGGATGACGCGCTCGATGAGCGGCATCATGCGCTCCACGGCCGCGCGTCCCTCGGCAATCGCCTCCACAGCGCGGTGGTAGTCCATGGTGCCGTAGTCGGGAAGGAGCGGCGTGATGAGCACATCGGCCGGCTCGCCGGCGAGGCGGCTCCTCGCGACGCGCTGCTCGACGATGTCGAGCGACGTATTGAACACCTCGAAGATGGAGGGAATGCGCGGCTGGTCGGCTTTCTTCTGCGCGCCGCCGAGCCAGCCGTTAGTGAGCCGTCCGATCCAGCTCGGCTCTTCCGGCACCGCCGGCAGCTCGCGGCCCATGTTGCGATACGCGCCGAGCTTGCCCCAGCTAAGGTCCACGGCGATGACGAGCTCCGCGCCGAACGCGCGGCACATCGATACCGGCACCGGATTGACCAGGCCGCCGTCGACCAGCAGCGTGCCTTGGTGCACTACCGGCGTGAAGAACCCCGGCATGGCGCACGAGCAGCGCACCACGTCGAGCAGCTTGCCGTGGCGCAGCCAGACTTCGCGGCCGGAGCTGAGCTCGGTCGCGACGGCGCCAAAGGGCGTCGCCAGCTCGGCGAGGTCGAGATCCTGGAAAGTGGCGCGGAACAGGCTGAAGAGCCGGTGGCCGCGGATCAGGCCGCCTTTCCAGGTAAGGTCCATCAGCCGCATCACCTTGCTCCACACCAGGCTCGTCACCCAGTCCTCGAGCTGCTGCAGCTGGCCCGACGCGTGGACGGCGCCCACCAGCGCGCCGATCGACGTGCCGCAGATGAGATCGAACTTGATGCCGCGCTCTTCCAGCGCGCGGATCACGCCGATGTGCGCCCAGCCGCGGGCGCTGCCCGAGCCGAGCGCGAGTCCGATGCGGGGTTTGCGCGTCAAGGTGCCCGCGAGTTTACGCGAGCGGCTGTTAAACCCTCTCGAAGATCGCCGCGATGCCCTGCCCGCCGCCGATGCACATCGTGACGAGCGCGTAGCGCTTGCTGGTGCGCTGTAGCTCGTAGAGTGCCTTCACGGTCAGGATGCAGCCGGTGGCGCCGATCGGATGGCCGAGCGCCACCGCGCCGCCGTTCGGGTTGACCTTCGCCGGGTCGAGGCCGAGATCCTTGGTCACCGCCATGGCCTGCACGGCGAACGCCTCGTTCGACTCGATGACGTCCATGTCGGCGGGCTTGAGCCCCGCTTTCTCGAATACGCGCTTCACCGCGGGAATCGGGCCGAGGCCCATGAGCTGCGGCTCGACGCCGGCGTGCGCGTACGCCACGAGGCGCGCCATCGGCTTGTAGTTCTTCGCCGCCTTGGCGTCCATCAGCACGACCGCGGCGGCGGCATCGTTGATGCCCGATGCATTGGCCGCCGTGACGGTGCCGTCCTTCTTGAACACCGCCTTGAGCTTCGCCATGTTCTCCATGCTGGCGTCGGCACGCACGTGCTCGTCGGTCGTGAACTGCTCGATCCCCTTCTTGCTTTTCAGCTCGACGGGCACGATCTGCGACCTGAAGTAGCCCGCTTCCATGGCGCGCGCCGCGCGCTTGTGCGATTCGACCGAGTACTGGTCCTGCTGCTCGCGGGTGAAGCCGTATTTCGCGGCGATGTTCTCGGCGGTGACGCCCATGTGGCCGTGGCCGAACGGGTCGTGCAGCGCCGCGCTCATCGCGTCGATCACCGGCGCATCGCCCATGCGCTGCCCCCAGCGTCCGCTCGGCAGCATGTACGCCGCGCGACTCATGCTCTCGGCGCCGCCCGCGACCGCGATGTTGGTATCGCCAAGCATGATGTGCTGCGCGGCCGAGACGATCGCCTGCAGGCCCGAGCCGCATAACCGATTGACCGTCAGCGCCGGCGTGCCCACCGGAATGCCGGCATCGACCGCCGCGACGCGCGAGAGATACATGTCGCGCGCCTCGCCGTGGATCACACTGCCCATCACCACGTGGCCGACGCTCGCCGGATCCGCTTTCGACCTGGTCAGCGCCTCGCGAATCGCGATCGCGCCGAGCTTGGTCGGCGGGATGTCCTTGAACGCGCTGCCGTAGTCGCCGATTGCCGTCCTTGCGCCTGCCACCACCATTACGTCCGTCATAGCCGTCTCCCGTAGAGATCGTGCGCATCGGCACGATCGATAAGCACATCGGCGAACTCGCCGCTTTTCCCACCCTTGAAATGCACCACTCCGTCGATCTCCGGCGCGTCGCCCTGCGTGCGACCGCTGCCCGGCTCATCGATGAGCACGCGCACTGTCTTGCCGACCTTCGCTCTGAGCTTCGCGGCGCTGATGCGCGCCTGCGCTTGCATGAAGCGCCGGCGCCGCTCTTCCTTGACCGGTTCGGGCACTGGATCGGGCAGCGCATTGGCCGCCGCGCCCTCGACCGGCGAATAGGCAAAGCAGCCGACGCGATCGAGCTGCGCCTCCTCCAGGAATGCGAGCAGCTCGCTGAACTCCGCTTCCGTCTCGCCGGGAAACCCGGCGATGAAAGTCGACCGGAGGGTGATCTCGGGGCAAATCTCGCGCCAGCGGCGGATGCGCTCCAGCGCTTTCTCGCTCGAGGCCGGACGTTGCATGAGACGCAGGATGCGCGGACTTGCGTGCTGGAACGGAATGTCGAGATAGGGAAGGATCTTGCGCTCGGCCATCAGCGGGATCACCTCGTCGACGTGCGGATAGGGATAGACGTAGTGCAGCCGCACCCAGACACCGAGCTCGCCGAGCGCCTGGCAAAGGTCCGTCATGCGCGTCTTCAGCGGGCGCCCGCGCCAGAAGCCGGTGCGGTACTTGACGTCGACGCCATAGGCGCTCGTGTCCTGCGAGATCACCAGCAATTCCTCGACGCCCGCCTTGACCAGGTTTTCCGCTTCCTGCATCACCTGCGCGAGCGGCCGTGACACGAGATCGCCGCGCATCGACGGAATGATGCAGAAGGTGCAACGGTGATTGCAGCCTTCTGAGATTTTCAGATACGCGTAATGCCGCGGCGTGAGCTTGACGCCTTGCGGCGGAACCAAATCGATGTACGGGTCGTGCGGCTTCGGCAGGTGTTCATGCACCGCCTGCATCACGCCCACGGTGTCTTGCGGACCGGTGATCGCGAGCACCGAGGGATGCACCTTGGCGACGACGCCGTCTTTCGCGCCGAGGCAGCCGGTGACAACTACTTTGCCGTTTTCGCGCAGCGCTTCGCCGATGGCGTCGAGCGATTCCTCCACCGCGGCGTCGATGAAGCCGCAGGTGTTGACGATCACGAGGTCGGCGTCGTCATAGGAGGGCGACGTGAGGTAGCCCTCGGCGCGCAACTGCGTGAGGATGCGCTCGGAATCGACCAGCGCCTTCGGACAACCGAGGGAAACGAAACCGACCTTAGGACTTGTCGGGCTCGCTCTTGTCTTTGTCTTTGCTGCCAGACGGGAAACCGGGGAAGGAAAGGCCCGAGAACATGTTGCGGGCCTGGCTCTGCATCTGCTCCTGGAACTGCGAGAACATCTTCTGGCTCTGCTCCATGTACGCCTGCATCAGGCTCTGCATCGCCGGGCCCTGCAGGTTCATGAATTGCGCCCAGAGGTCCTGGGAGGCACGCGAGTTGTCGCCGTACATGCGCTGCGACTGCTCCTGCAGCGCCTTCTGGATGTCCTGGAACGCCCTGATGTTGCGCTCGAGGTACGAGCCCATCATGCCCTGCATGGCGTTGCCGTAGGAGCGGATCAGCTGCGACAGCAGGTCGGAGGAGAAGAGCGGCATGCCGCCCGATTCTTCTTCGAGGATGATCTGCAGGAGAATCTGGCGGGTGAGGTCGTCGCCGCTCTTGGCGTCGACCACCTGGAATTCCTCCTGCTTGAGCACCATCTGCTTGACGTCCGCAAGCGTGATGTAGCTCGAGGTCTTGGTGTCGTAGAGGCGCCGGTTCGGGTATTTCTTGATCAGCCGCAGCTGACTGTCGGTCCGGTCCACCTTCGGTTCGGGGAGCGCCACGGTCCGAGTTTACTCCTTAATACATGTGCTGGCCGCCGTTGATAGAGATGTTCGCGCCAGTGACGAACGCCGCTTCCTCCGAGCAGAGGTAGATGATCAGCCCCGCCACCTCGTCGGGCTTGCCGAGCCGGCCGATCGGGATCTGCGGCAGGATCTTCGAGTCGAGAATTTCCTTCGGGATCGCCGTGACCATCTTCGTGCCGATGTAGCCGGGCGAGATGGTATTGATGGTGACGCCCTTCCTCGCCACTTCGAGCGCGAGTGCCTTGGTGAAGCCGTGGATGCCGGCCTTCGCCGCCGAGTAGTTGGTCTGGCCGAAGGCGCCCTTCTGGCCGTTGACCGAGGAGACGTTGATGACGCGCCCCCAGCCGCGGTCGACCATGCCGTCCATCACCTGCTTGGTCATGTTGAAGCAGGAGTCGAGGTTGGTGCGCATGACCGCATCCCAGTCGGCCTTGGTCATTTTCTTGAACGTCATGTCGCGCGTGATGCCGGCGTTGTTCACCAGGATGTCGATCTGGCCGACCTCGCCCTGGATGCGCGAGCAGGCGCGCGAGCAGTCGTCGTAGCTCACGACATCGACCGGGAACGCAGCGAACGAATAGCCGCGGCCCTTCATCTCCTCGAGCCAGGACCGATACTTGGTGTTCGACGGCGAATAAGTGACAACGACGCGATAGCCCGCGTCCGCCATCTTGGTGCTGATCGTCTCGCCCAGGCCGCCCATGCCACCGGTGACGACGGCGATACGCTGCTTCGCCATGACTCCTCCTCAGCTTGTCTCGGCGCCAGCGGCCGAGTCTACATCATGTGCATTCCACCATTTACCGAGATGTTGGCGCCGGTGATGTAGCCCGCCTCGTCGGAGGAGAGGAACGCCACTACCGCAGCGATCTCCTCGGGCCGCGCGAGCCGCCCCATCGGGATCGAGGCGATGATCTGCTCGCGGATCTCGGCGCGGATCGCCATCACCATGTCGGTCTCGACATAGCCCGGCGAAACGGTGTTCACCGTCACGCCCTTCCTCACCACTTCCTGGGCGAGCGCCTTGGAGAAGCCGGCCATGCCGGCCTTGGCAGCGGAGTAGTTGGTCTGGCCGAACTGGCCCTTGATGGCGTTGACCGACGAGATATTGATGACGCGGCCCCAGCCGCGCTCGACCATGCCGTCGATCACCTGGCGCGTGACGTTGAACACGCTGTTCAGGTTGGTGTTGATGACCTCCATCCAGTCCTTCTCGGTCATGCGCTTGAACACCGAGTCGCGCGTGATGCCGGCATTGTTCACCAGGATGTCGATCGGCCCGACGACCGAGCGCACGCTGTAGAACATCGCGGCACAGGAATCGAAGTCCGCGACATCGCCCTCCGCCGCGTGCACGCGGTAGCCCGCATTGCGCATGGCGGCGAGCCACTCATCCTTCTTCTCGTAGCCCGGCAGGCAGCCGGCGATCACGGTGTGGCCGGTCTGTCCAAGCCGTCGACAGATCGCCGTGCCGATGCCGCCCATGCCGCCCGAGACGAACGCGATGCGCTTGATGACCGGCCGCGAGCGGTCGCGCCAGATCTCCTGCTCCACCACCGGCTGATCGATGACTTCCCCTTCTTTGCCCATGTCCATTCCTTTTGTCTAGCGCTCCACTGCGAGGGCGACACCCATGCCGCCCCCGATGCACAGCGACGCCAACCCCCGTTTCGCGTCGCGCTTGGCCATCTCGTGGAGCAGCGTGACCAGGATGCGGCACCCGGAGGCGCCGATCGGATGGCCGAGCGCAATTGCGCCGCCGTTCACGTTGACCCTGCTCGTGTCCCAGCCCATCTGGCGATTCACCGCGATCGCCTGGGCTGCGAATGCTTCGTTGATCTCCATGAGGTCGAGGTCCTTCGGCTCCCAGCCGGCGCGCGCGAGGCAGCGCTTGGACGCCGGCACCGGACCCATGCCCATGTATTTCGGATCGACGCCCGCCGAGGCGAACGCCTTGATGCGCGCGATGGGGCGCAATCCAAGCTCGCGCACTTTCTTGGCCGACGCCAAGACTACCGCCGCGGCGCCATCGTTGATGCCCGACGCATTGCCGGCGGTGACGCTGCCGTTCTTGTCGAACGCGGGCTTGAGCGCAGCGAGCGCATCGACGGTCGTGCCGTGGCGCACGTACTCGTCGTCCTTGAACATGATCGGGCCTTTGCGCGAGGGCACTTCCACCGTGACGATCTCGTCGGCGAACCTGCCGGCCTTCTGCGCGGCTTCCGCCTTGTTCTGGCTCGCCGCGGCGAACTTGTCCTGGTCTTCGCGCGTGACGGCGTACTCCTTCGCCACGTTCTCCGCCGTCACGCCCATGTGGTACTGGTTGAAGACGTCCCACAGGCCGTCGACGATCATCGTGTCGACGAGCTTGGCATCGCCCATGCGGAAACCGTCGCGCGAGCCGTTCAGCGCGTGCGGCGCCATGCTCATCGATTCCTGGCCGCCCGCCACCACGACATCGGCGTCGCCGTTGGCGATCGCCTGTGCGCCAAGCATCGCCGCCTGCAACCCCGAACCGCAGACCTTGTTGATGGTCATCGACGGCACCATGTGCGGCACGCCGGCCTTCATCGCCGCCTGGCGCGCCGGATTCTGGCCGACGCCTGCGGTGAGCACCTGGCCCAGGATGACTTCCGACACCTGGTCGGGGGAGACGCCCGCGCGCTTCAGTACATCGCGTATCACGAGCGCGCCGAGCTCGGAGGCCGGCATCTTGCCGAGCGTGCCGCCGAACTTTCCGATCGGAGTGCGGGCCGCGCCGACGATATAGATCTCATCCATGATGCCTCCTCAGTGGACTATCCGATGCCGCACGTAGCGGCCGGGTGCCGCCTCGATCGGCCTGTACTTCGCGCTGCCAGCGCGCGCGGGCGCCTTGCGCTTGCCGCCGCCGTGGCCATCGAGCCATTGCGCCCAGCGCGGCCACCAGCTGCCTTTGTGCTCGGTCGCGGCTGCGAGCCACGCCTCGGGATCCTCGGGGTACGGGACGCCGATCCAGTGGCTGCGCCGGTTCTTCGACGCGGGATTCACCACGCCCGCGATGTGCCCGCTCGCGCCGAGCAGGAAGGTTTTGTCCTCGCCACCGACCAGATGCAAGGTGCGGTACGCCGCGCGCCAGGGCACGATGTGATCCTCGCGCGTGGCGATGGCGAACATCGGCAGGTTCACGCTTCCGAGATCCACCGGCACGCCGCAATTGGTCAGCGCATTCGGCACCCGGAGCTTGTTTTCAAGGTAAGTGTTGCGCAGGTAGTAGCAGTACATCGGCCCCGGCAGGTTGGTGCTGTCCGCATTCCAGTACAGCAGATCGAACGCCGCGGGGCGTTCGCCCAGCAGGTAGTTGTTGACGACGTACGGCCAGATGAGATCGTTTGCGCGCAGGGCGGAGAACACGAATGCGAGGTCCGTGCCCGGCAGGATGCCGTGCTTGCCGATCGTCGCCTCGCGCGCAGCCACCGACGGCTCGTCGACGAACACACCGATCGGGCCGGGCTCGGAGAAATCGAGCATCGCGGTGAGAAACGTGACGCTCTCTACGCTGTCCTCGCCCTTCGCCGCCATCACGGCGAGCGCCGCGCCGAGCAGCGTGCCGCCGACGCAGAAACCCAGGCTGTTCACTTTGTCGGCCTTGGTGATTTCCTCGGCGACACGCAGCGCAGCGAACACGCCGAGCTCGAGGTAATCGTCCCAGCCGTAGTGGCCCTGCTCCGCGCCGACATTGCGCCACGAGACCATGAACACGGTGTGCCCGCGATCGACCGCGTAGCCGACGAAAGAGTTCTCCGGCTGCAGGTCGAGGATGTAGTACTTGTTGATGCAGGGGGGGATGATCACCAGCGGCCGTTTCGCCACTTCGGCGGTGCGCGCGCGGTACTGGATCAGCTGGATGAGCTCGTTCTCGAAGATCACTTCGCCGGGCGTCGTGGCGACGTTGCGGCCGAGCGCAAACGCGCTTTCATCCGTCTGGCTTATCCGCCCCCTGTGCGCGTCCGCCACCAGGTTGGCGAGGCCACGCGCCAGGCTTTCGCCCTTGGAGTCGAGCGCCTCGCGCAGCGCGACCGGATTGGTGGCGGCGAAATTCGCGGGGCACATCGCGTCGAGCCACTGCCGCGCGGCAAAGCGCGCGCGCTCCTTCGACTGCGCATCGAGCGGCGCGGCTTCGACCATCTGCCGGACGTATTTCGCCGCGAGCAGGTACGACTGGCGCAGGTAGTTGAAGTACGGGTTCTCGCGCCATTCGCGCGCGGCGAAGCGGCGGTCATCGTCCTGCACCAGCGATTCATTGCGGCCGGCGAGCAGCGCCGTCCAGAGCTTCGCTTGCTGCTCGAGATATTCGGTTTGCAGGGCGTTGTTGTGCTCGAGTTGTGGCGGCGAGGAAAGCAACCGCATCCAGCCTTGGGTCATCGTATTGCCCGACTGCGCGATTGCCGCGAGCACGCCTTCTGGGGAGCCGGGTTGCATCTTCAGGCGATTTTGCGACGCACAACCCGCGGCGTCAAATACCAAATAACCTACTGAACGTTAGTCTTTTTCACTTAGTGCGCGAGCAGCAAGCGCACTGCGGCAATACTGCCGATTCCGAGGGCGATCAGGAGGGCCTGGAAGGCCGTATCGCGCAGTTCGGGCCGCCGGTGCAGCCCCGGGATCAGATCGGCCACGGCCACGTACACCATGCTCGCGCCGATGAAGCCAAGGAGCGCGGTTTCCCATTGGCGAGCGTACTGCAGGCCGTAGTAGCCCAGCACGCCGCCCACGAGCGTCGCCAGGGACGAGAGCAGGTTCACTGCGAGCGCCTGGCCGCGGCTGTAGCCCGAGTGGAGCAGGATCAGGAAGTCCCCTACCTCCTGCGGTATTTCGTGCGCGATGATCGCCGCCGCCGCGACGATGCCGAGCTCGGTGCTGTTCATGAACGCCGCCGCAATCAGCACGCCATCGACGAAATTGTGGATCGTGTCGCCGACCATGATCAGCGCGCCGCTGCGGCCATGGTCGTGCTCCACTGCATGGCGGTCGTGGACTTCGCAGTTCTCCGCGTGGCAATGGCGCCACAGCAGCAGTTTTTCCAGCACGAAGAAACCGAAAATGCCGGCGAGAATCGCGCCCGCCGCTTCGTGCGGCGAGCCGCTCTCGAACGCGTGCGGGATGACCTCGAGGAATGCCGCGCCAAGCAGCGCGCCGACGGCGTAGGAGATCAGCATCGGCAGCCAGCTCGCGCGCAGGAAGAGCGCAAAAGCGGCAAGCGCGGCCGAGAGCGTGCCGCCCGCGAAGCTCGCCGCGAGGATCCAGCCGAGCGTCATGGGGGTCCGGATTCTAATCGAGCCATGCCGTTCAGCGGGCTTCTACGCTATCCATATTGCTGCCGCCATGCGTTTCTGGCCGCGGTCGCGGCGATACGAAAAGAAGCGCTCGCGCTCGGTGTAGGTGCAATAGCCGCCGCCGTAGATGCGCCGCACGCCTTTCGCCTCGAGCCGCGCACGGGCGACGGCATAGAGATCGAGCAGCCAATGTCCCGGACGCGTCGCCTTGAACGCGGTGGCCGGTTCTCCAATTGCGGCGCGCACGTCCTCGCCAACTTCGTAGACATTCGGCCCGATTGCCGGCCCCAGCCACGCGTACAGCGTCGCGGGGGGCGCGCGCATCGCATCGATCGTCGCTTCCAGCACGCCGGACGCAAGGCCGCGCCAGCCGGCGTGGGCGGCGCCGACGACGCTCGCCGCTTCATCGGCAAACAGCACCGGCATGCAGTCGGCGATCTTCACCACGCAGACGGTGCCGCGCGTATGCGTGTACGACGCATCCGCCTTCGGCGGCGCGATGACGGCGTCGGCGGCGACGACCTGCGCGCCGTGCACCTGGTGCAGCCAGCCCGGCTCGGCCGGCAATAGCGCGCGCAGCCTTGCGCGCGCTTGGTCGCTCGCCATGTCGCCCATCGCGGCGGTGGTGACGAGCGCGCCGACGCGCGCCGGCCAGTCGGGGAGGATCAGATCGCGCACGCGCGCAGCTCGTCGACCAGACGCTTGAAATCGCGCGGCAGCGGCGCGCGCCACGTCATCGCTTCCCCGCTCACCGGGTGGCGCAAGCTCAGCTCGGCCGCGTGCAGCGCCTGGCGCGCAAACGCGATGCCGTGGCGCGTGCCGCGCCGGTACACCGTATCGCCCACCAGCGGATGGCGGATGTGCTGGAAGTGCACGCGGATCTGGTGCGTGCGCCCGGTCTCGAGCCGGCACTCCACGAGCGCCGCGCGGCCGAAGCGCTCGAGCACGCGGTAAGTGGTGCGCGCGGGCTTGCCGCGATGCGTGACCGCCATGCGCGTGCGCGCGCGTACATCGCGACCGACCGGCGCGTCGATGGTGCCGCTCGCCGGCGGATCGCCCTGCACGAGCGCGAGATAGACGCGGCGCATGGTGCGATCGGCAAGCTGCTTGACGAGCGACGCCTGCGACTCGACGGTCTTCGCCACCACCAGGAGACCGCTCGTATCCTTGTCCAGCCGATGCACGATGCCGGCGCGCGGCACGCCGGCGAGCGCGGGCGCATGCGCAAGCAGCGCATTCATCAGCGTGCGATCGGGCTGGCCCGCGCCGGGATGCACCACCAGGCCCGCCGGCTTGTCGAGCACGATGAGCGCGGTGTCCTCGTGCACGATCTTGAGCGGCATGCGCTGGGCGCGCGGCGCCGCGTCCGGCGGCCGCGGCGGCGTCATTGAAATTTTTTCACCGCCGGTGACGTGCATGCGCGCGGGCGCGGCGCGGCCATCGACCGTGATGTGCCCCGCACGCAGCCATTCCTGCAGGCGGTTGCGCGAGTACTGGTGGAAGAGCCGCGCCAGCGCCTGGTCGAGGCGCAGGCCGCCCATTTCAGCGGGCACGATCGCGCTCATCGGCGCGACGAACGGCGCATCCCACTCGCTATAATCGGCGCGACCCATGATCAGAAGTTTAATGGCTGCGCTTCTCGCCGCGCTCGCACTCGTCGGCGCCGGCTGCAGCTCGCTCAATTCCGAGGACGAGACCATCGGCTGGACGGCGCAGCGCCTCTACGGCGAGGCGAAGGACGCGATGGCGAGCCGCGACTGGCAGAAGGCCATCAAGCTCCTCGAGAAGCTCGAGGCGCGCTACCCGTACGGCCGCTACGCGCAGCAGGCGCAGCTCGAGATCGCCTACGCCAACTGGAAGGACGGCGAGCGCGCCTCGGCGATCGCCGCCGCCGATCGCTTCATCAAGCTCTATCCGAACCACCCGAGCGTCGACTACGCCTGGTACCTGAAGGGGCTCGTCAACTTCTACCAGATGGAGGGCGTGCTCTCCTGGCTCACGACGCCGGACATGAGCGACCGCGACCCGAAGGCGGCGCGCGATGCCTACTTCGCGTTCAAGGAAGTGCAGACGCGCTTCCCCGACTCGCGCTACGCCGAGGACTCCCGCGCGCGCATGCGCTTCCTCGTGAACTCGCTCGCCGCCAACGAGGTGCACGTCGCCAACTACTACATGAAGCGCGGCGCCTTCCTTGCCGCCGCCAACCGCGCGCAGTACGCGATCGAGCACTACCCGCAGACGCCGGCGGTCGAGGAAGCGATGGCGATCATGGTGCGCGCCTACGACTCGCTCGGCATGACGGACCTGCGCGATGCTGCGGACCGAGTGCTGATAAAGAATTTCCCGGACACCAAGTACCTGACCCCGGGCGGCATAAAAAAGCGTGCGCCCTGGTGGCGCATCTGGGATCCGAACTGGTGAGCCGGGTCCTCATCACCGGCGCGGCCGGGATGCTCGGCCGCAAGCTGGCGGCGCGACTTACGGACGTCGACGAGGTGCTGCTGCACGACATCGTCGAGCCGACTGCCCCGGCGCGAGCGCCTTATAAAGCGCGCGGCGTCGCGTCCGATCTCTCGGCGCCCGGCGAGGCGGACAAGCTGGTCGCTGCGCGGCCGCAGCTCATCTTCCACCTGGCGGCCATCGTCTCCGGCGAGGCCGAGGCCGACTTCGACAAAGGCTATCGCGTCAATCTCGACGGTACGCGGCGCCTGTTCGAAGCGATACGCGCCATCGGCGCCGGCTACAAGCCGCGCGTCGTGTTCGCCTCGTCGATCGCCGTGTTCGGCGCGCCGTTTGCGGAGGCGATCGGCGACGAATTCCTGTGCGCACCGCTCACAAGCTACGGCACGCAGAAAGCGATCGACGAGCTGCTGCTCTCCGACTACAGCCGGCGGGGCTTCTTCGACGGCATCGGCATCCGGCTGCCGACGATCTGCGTGCGGCCGGGGAAGCCGAACCGCGCGGCATCCGGCTTCTTTTCCGGCATCCTCCGCGAGCCGCTGGCAGGCCAGGAAGCCGTGCTACCGGTTCCCAAGACCGTGCGCCACTGGTTCGCCTCGCCGCGCGCCGGCGTCGGCTTTCTCCTGCATGCCGCGCGGCTCGACACGGCGCAGCTCGGCGCGCGCCGCAATCTGACGATGCCCGGCATCAGCGCCACCGTCGGCGAGCAGATCGAGGCGTTACGCCGCGTTGCGGGCGATGCGGCGGTGCGGCTGATCCGCGATCAGCCCGACCCGACCATCATGCGCATCGTCGAGGGCTGGCCGCGCAACTTCGACGCGCGGCGCGCCCGCGAGCTCGGCTTCC
>DASSLQ010000113.1:0-7886 GCA_035689325.1 Burkholderiales bacterium
AAGCGGCCGTCGTGATAGAAGCCGCCCTTCTGGTGCGACCAGAGTCCCGCGAGCGGCGCGGTGCGATACATGTGCGTGGGCGAGCGGTCGGCCTGGAACGAGTCGATGCCCATTTCCGCGGGCGAATGGAGGTTATGGCCCGGCTCGGTGTAGAGCGGCGGCACGTGGCAGCTCGCGCAGCGCCCGCGGCCGTCGAAGACCTCGTGGCCGCGAACGGCGGCTGCCTGGTCGAAGCTGCCCGCCGGGGGCTTCGGCGCCGGAATAGCGAGCTGGTAGAAGTGCAGCGGCGCGAGCTTGGCAGTGATGAGGTCCGGCGTGCCGCGCGTATTCCCCGAGCCGGTCTTCGCGGCGACCGGATACTGAGCGCGATCATTGAGCCGCGCGTCGAAGAACGTGCCGGAGCCGTGCATCTCGGTGGCGGCGACGTAGGCATTCCAGTACGGCACCGAGCCGAAGCCGGTCCAGGTGTGCAGGTTCACGCCAGCGAGACCGAAAGCCGGCGGGATAAGCGTGCCCGCCTGCCCTCCATCAGGCCGGAAAGCCTTGCCGTCCTTGTCGAGCAGCGCGTCGAAGCGCCCCGGCCCCCAGCTCGTCAGCACTTTCTTTACCGTCGCCTCGTCGACACCAAGGAGATCGGTGAACGGGGTCAGGTTGGGCGCGAGCGAAACGATCAGGCCGACGTTCAGGTCGCGGTTGGCCCAGCCGTCGAGGCGCTTGCCGATGCCGGGCGCGAACGAGTTGTCGACATTCGAATGGCACAACGCGCACTGCACGCCGATCGACTCGATGCGGCCGCCGCCGTCGAACTTGCCGGTGAGGCCCACGACCGCATTGAGCTTGAGCAGCGCGAGCGTCGTGGCGGGATCATCGAGGTTTACCTTGCCGGCCTTGAGCTGCGCCTTCAGCGCGTCGGGCAACGCGTCGGCATCCACCTTCAAGCCCACCGCGAGCGCGGTCTTCGGGCTTACGCCGGCGCCGACGCCGCCGTTCTTCGCGCCGGCGATCGCCTTGTGGAGCTGCAACGCGTCGCCGAAGAAAGCCTCCGATCCGAACGTGTCGAAGCGGAATATCCGCCGCCCCTGTTCGACCATCATCTCGGCATGCCGGTCGATCGCGCGGTCGTTAGCGCTGAGCGGCCCGTTTGCGTCATCGTCGGCGTACGCCGCGATCAGCGCAGCAACCGCGAGCGGCACGGCGGCCGCGGACAGCAGCAATCGAATTCCCATGGCAGCTCCTTCCTATTCCAAAGATGCGGGCTCTTTGCTCGCGCGCGATTGGATGACGCGATGCGCGCGCGCGTTTCCGGGGAACGCACGCGCTCCCGGCGTCATCTATGTTTGTCTTTGCGCGGCTAGCGGGGGACGACGGCTTCGAATTCCGAGCGCGAGATGCGGCCGTCGCGGTTGCGATCGACAGCGATCCAGTTGTTGCGCAGCGCCGCGTCGCTCTTGAGCTCGTCGGCCGAGAGGTAGCCGTCGCCGTTGCGATCGAGCTCGCGGAATAGGCGGCTGCTCGCGGCCTCGTCGCGCACCACCGCACTGCCGCCCGCGGCCGCGGAGCGCGTCCGCGCCGGCTGCTGCGCCGTGCTGCCCGCGGCCGAGGTGTCGCCCTGCATCGCAGACTGCGCAGCCGCCGGCAGGGCCCACAGGGCGGTGAGCGCGGCGCAGAGGACAGCGGCAGGCATGAGGCGGGCCATGCGACGCCTATTGCAACCGATGTTCCTGCGTCGAGTTAAGCTTCGCTTAATGGTCCGCTTGGCATGCTCCGCCGCCGTGAGAGTGAGGATTGTGCTCAGCCGCGCGGGGGCCGTGGCGGCCGCGCTGATCGCGATCGGCTGCGCCGCCGACCCTGCCGCGTTGCCGCTGGACGAGGCGTACAGCCCGATCTCCGGCTGCATCGGCGCGGCCGTAAGCGCCGACGGCGCCCAGGTGATCATCAGCGACGTGGGCCCGGCCGGCCAGGCCGCCGGCCTGCAGCAGGGCGATGTGGTCCTCAGCTACAACGGCAGGAAGATCGGCGACCTGCGCGGATTCGAGCGCCTGATCCTCGACAGCCCGCCGGGCAGCGCGGCAAGGCTCGAAGTGATGCGCGCCGGGCGGCCGCTCGTCATCGACATCCGGGTCACGGAAGTGCCAACGCAGGAGCAGGCCTAAGCTTCATTTAAGCGGCAGCGGGCATTCTCGGCTGCATCTTGAAGCACTGGCCTACGCTCGCACTTGTCATCGCCGGGCTGTCGTTCGTCCTTTACTTCCAGTTGGCGCCGCATTTTCGGCCGGTCGATTCGGCGCTCGCCGCGGCCGATCAGCACACTGCGCCGCGCAAGCCGGCGCCGCCCGCCAAGAAAGCCGAAACGAGGATGACCTTCGGCGGCTATCCGTGCCCGCACGATTGCTCCGAAGACAAGGCCGGCTACCAGTGGGCCGCGCGGAACCGGATCAGCGATGCGGACGACTGCGCCGGCACGACTGGCGCCTTCATCGAAGGCTGCCGCGTGTACGCGCAACGCCGGGCGGCGACGCCGGCCGACTAGCTCTTCTTCACGAACTCGATGCACCAGCCGCTCGGGCTGATCGGGCCCTCGACGATCTTGCAAGTGCCGTTCGCGCCGGGCCGCGGGCCCGCAATGAACTGTATGCAGTCGTTGCAGCGCTGACCGTCGTTCGGCTTGTCCTGATACTTCATTGCCTCCTTGCTCGCCATGCCCTGGGCACGGGCAGAGCGCGCTACCCACGGTGTCACGGCAAGGCCGACGCCGACGTTTTTCAGCCAGATACGGCGGGAAAGCTTCATCGCTGCGCGCGAGTTTACGCGAGGCCGATGGCTCGTCAGAGCGCGGCGTACAAGACGATGTAGGCCGCCGTCAGCAGCAGCACCGCGAGGCCCGGCACGACGAACGGCAGGGCGGCGATCACTTCTTCGTTCCACATGCGGCTACGCTAGCCGCGCCGACTTAAGCGCGCCTGAAGCGCACGGTGACGCGCAGGCCGTGCCCGTCCGCCGCATCGTCGAGCGCGATTTCGGCGCCGTGCGCGTCCGCCACCTGCTTGGCGATCGCGAGGCCGAGGCCGCTGCCCTCGGCGCTCGATCCGGGCAGCCTGTAGAAGCGGTCGAAGACGCGCGCGCGCTCCTCGGCCGGGATGCCGGGCCCGGTGTCCTCGACCTGCAGGATGGCGTGCCCGCCCTCGGGGAATGCCGCGAGGCGCACGACGCCGCCCGCAGGCGTATAGCGGATGGCGTTGTCGACGAGATTGCGCGCGAGCGCATGGAGCGCGGTCGCATCGCCTTGCACCGGCGCGCCCTCGAGGCGCTCGAGCCGCAGCTCGATGCGGCGCGCCTCGGCGAGCGGCTCGAGCTCGCCCGCCACCTGCGCGGCAAGCGTGTCGAGCGCAACGTCGGCAGGTTGCGCGAGCGGCGCCTCCGGCTCGAGGCGCGCCATGGTGAGCATCTGCTCGACGAGGCGGGAGGCGCGCTTCATGCCCGCGCGCAGCGCCTCGAGCGCGTCGCGCGTGTCCTCGGGCGTGCGGGCACGCGCGAGCATGTCGAGCTGCACCTGCAGGGCGGTGAGCGGCGAGCGCAGCTCGTGCGCCGCATCCGCGGTGAAGCGCTTCTGCCGGTCGAGCGCCTCGCGCAAGCGCTCGAGCAGGGCATTCAGCTCCGTGACCATCGGCGCCACCTCGTCGGGCAACCCGCGCTGCGGCAGCGGCTCGAGCGACGCCGGCTGGCGCCGCCGGATGGCGCGCGCGATCGCGCTGAGCGGGCGCAATCCCTCGCCCACGATCACCCAGATGATCAGCCCGTACACCGGAATGGTGGCGAGGATCGGCACCAGGATGCGCAGCGCCATCGCGCTCGCCTGGCCGCTGCGCAGCGACGCGGGGGCCGCCACCTGGATCGTGCGGTCAGACGTTTCGAGCGTGAAGACGCGCCAGTCCTCGCCGTCGAGGGCGACGTTGTCGAAGCCCGAGGTAGCGGGCGGCAGCGGCGCACCGTTCTTCGAGAGGTAGGCGAGCCCGCCGCCCGAGTCCCACACCTGGATCACGTAATCCTGGCCCAGGCCGAGCTGCGGCACGAGCGCCGCGCTCGCCGCGAGCGGCTGGTCGGCGAGCGAGAGCGCCATCTGCTCCAGGTGATAGTCGAAAAGCTGGTTCGCCTGCCGGCGCACCTCGAACCAGGTCGCGCCGCTCGCCGCGAGGCCTGTGACGACCAGCGCCGCGAGCAGTGCTAGGAGGAGCTTGCGGCGGATCGACACGCCTCGGCCGGAGCTTCGTCGATCACGTAGCCCGCGCCGCGCACCGTGCGGATGGCGCGCTCGCCGAGCTTGCGCCGCAGGTTATGCACGTGCACCTCGACCGAGTTGCTCGCCACCTCCTCGCCCCAGCCGTAGAGGCGCTCCTCGAGCTGCGCGCGCGAGAGCGGCCGGCCGGGCCGCTCGAGCAGCGCCGCAAGCAGCGAGAACTCGCGCCCGGACACATTCACCTCGCGTCCGAGATAGCTCACCTTGCGGGTGGTCGAATCGAGGCGGAAGCCGCCGAACTCGATCACCGGCTCCGCGCGCCCGGCGTGGCGCCTGAGCAGCGCGCGGATGCGCGCGGAGAGCTCGTCGAGCTCGAACGGCTTCACCAGGTAGTCGTCGGCGCCGAGATCGAGCCCGCGCACGCGATCGGCCACCGCGTCGCGCGCGGTGATGATCAGCACCGGGATGCGCTTGCCGCGCCGGCGCAGGCCCTCGAGCAGCGAGAGCCCGTCCTTCTTCGGCAGGCCAAGGTCGAGGAGCACCAGCGCGAACGCAGGCTCGGCAGCGAGCGCCGCTTCGGCGGCCGCGCCATCCTGTACCCAGTCGACCACGTAGCCGTCCTGGCGCAGCGCCGCGCGCACGCCCGCTCCGATCATTGCATCGTCTTCTACGAGTAAGAGTCTCATCGCGTCACCCGAGATCCACCGGCACGTACAGCTTCGCATCCTCGCGCTGCACGAGCAGCGCCACGTGCTTGCCTGCCTTGTTCACGAGCCGGCGCAATTGTTCCACGGTCTTTACCGGCTGATTGTTGACCGCCAGGATGAGGTCGCCTTCCTGCACGCCGGCACGCGCCGCCGGGCCGGAGGCGCCGGCGACGACCAGGCCCTGCTCGCTTTGCTGCACGAGAAGGCCGAGTTTGCCGGAATTCGCATCGGGATTCGCGCCTTCCGCGCTCGCCACTTTCTCGTCCGGCATATTGCCGACAGTGACGCCGAGCGTTTGTTCCGCGCCGTTGCGCCAGAGCTTCACCGTCGCGTGCTTGCCGGGCGCGGTATCGGCGACCAATGCCGGCAGCTCGGCCGATTCGTCGATCGGCGTGCCGTTCCAGGCGAGGATCACGTCGCCGGGCCTGATGCCGGCGCGCGCCGCGGGGCTGTTGTCGGCCACCGCGCTCACCAGCGCGCCCTCGGGCTTGGGCAGGCCGAAGGACTGCGCTAGGCTCTGGTTCACGTTCTGGATCGCGACGCCGATGCGCCCGCGCGTCACGTGGCCGCTGCTTGCGAGCTCGTCCTTCACATGCAGCGCGACATCGATTGGTATGGCGAACGACACGCCCATGTAGCCGCCCGAACGACTGTAGATCTGCGAGTTGATGCCGATCACGTTGCCGTTCATGTCGAAAAGCGGTCCTCCGGAATTGCCCGGGTTGACCGCCACGTCGGTCTGGATGAACGGCACGTAGCCGTCGCCTGGCAGCGAGCGCGACTTGGCGGACACCACGCCCGCAGTGAGCGAATTTTCAAAACCGAACGGCGAGCCCATCGCCACCACCCACTGCCCGACTTCTACATTCTTCGCGCTGCCGAGGCGCACGGTCGGTAGATTTTTCGCATCGATCTTGATCAGCGCGACATCGGTCTTCGTATCCGTGCCCACGACCCTGGCGGTGAATTCACGCCGATCGGTGAGCTTGACTTGCACTTCCTTCACGCCGTCGATCACGTGGGCGTTCGTCAGGATGTAGCCGTCCGGGCTGATGATGAAGCCCGAGCCGATACCGCGCTCCGGAATCTGCCGCGGCGAGGGGCCCTGGAAGCGGCGGAAGAACTGATAGAACGGGTCGCTCGGGTCGAGCTGCGGCATCTGTGCCGCCACTTCCTTGGTGACGCTGATGTTCACGACCGCCGGGCCCTCGTCCTTGGCGAGCTGCGTGAAGTCGAAGCCCGGGCCGCGCACGGCCGCGCTGGCCGTCGCCGCGGGCGCGGCTGCGGGCTGCGGCCCGGCGGCATTGGACGCCGAGCAGCCCGCAATGACCACCGGCAAGAGCGCCGCCAGCACCGCGGCGCGTATGGGTTGCATCCTCATGGGGTGTTGCCTCCAGCGAGTGTTTTCATGCCTGCCATGCTGGGCCGCGAAGCTTAAGAACGGCTTAAGGACTCGGCACGTTGTGTGCTTCCCAGTAAGGGGCACGCCTACACCGTGCAGCAATCCCGTTCCGTTAACGCTTAGGAGGAATCTCTCTATGCAATTGCTGAAACCTGTACTGCTCAGCTTCTCGCTCCTCACGTTCGCCGCGGTGTCGGCCTATGCCGACGATGCGAAGAGCAAGTCGAGCGCCGGCTCGAGCGCTTCGCCGTCCACGTCGCAGAGCAGCACGCCGTCGTCGAGCGGCTCCTCGGCCACCGGCGGCGCGTCGTCAGCCGCGGGCGGCACGTCGTCGTCCAGCTCGCCATCGAGCTCCGGCAAGAGCGCCTCGGCTGGCGCCTCCAAAGCCGGCCATGATGAGTTCGACGAGATCGACACCAACCATGACGGCCAGATCAGCAAGGCCGAGTGGGCGGCGCACCAGAAGAAAGAGCATGGCGCGAGCTCCGGCGCGACCTCGGGCAGCATGGGCTCGAGCTCGAGCGGCTCCATGGGGTCGAGCTCCAGCGGTGGCATGAGCTCCGGCTCCTCGAGCTCTTCGAGCCCGAGCACGAGCGGCTCGAGCACGACCAAGAGCCCGAGCAGCTCGACCTACGGCAAGTAGCACCCGCCAGCAGCAAAAGAAAAGCGGGCCGGGCGACCGGCCCGCTTTTTTTGATTCCGACCCGGGGTCGCAATTTGTCCCTGGAGCGCGAGCCTCTTTCTCCGGTGCATCCACAGCAAGACGATCGCGCACATGAACACAACATAGGCTAGGAAACCACCGACGAACCAGAAGTGCCGGAAAACGAACCATCGCTTGTTGCGCCCGAGGTGCGGATAAGCCACCGCCGTGCGCCAGTCTTCGATGGCCACCACAGGCAGCCTATCCAGTAGAGAAAGCGCGTCCAGACGAAGCCGCCAAGCAGGAAGCCGAACATGGCGCCGGCCAGCTCGGCCATCGGCGATCAATAATTACGACCCGGGGTCCGAATTACGAACTTGTCCCCGATTTCTTGCCGAAGAGTGAGCCCAGCGCATCGATCGGCACGGGGAAGACAATGGTCGACGCCTTGTCGCCGGCGATCTGGGTGAGGGTTTGCAGGTAGCGCAGCTGCATCGCCTCGCTCTTGCGCGCGAGCATCTCGGCCGCCTGCAGCAGCTTCTCGGACGCCTGCAGCTCGCCTTCGGCGTGGATCACCTTGGCGCGGCGCTCGCGCTCGGCCTCGGCCTGCCGCGCGATGGCGCGCACCATGGATTCGTTGATGTCCACGTGCTTGATCTCGACGATGCCGACCTTGATGCCCCACGCGTCGGTCTGCTGGTCGAGGATGGTCTGGATGTCGAGGTTGAGCTTCTCGCGCTCGGACAAGAGCTCGTCCAGCGCGTGCTTGCCGAGCACCGCGCGCAGCGTCGTCTGCGCCAGTTGGCTGGTTGCCTCGAAGAATTTCTCGACCAGGATCACCGACTTGGCCGGGTCGACGACGCGGAAGTACACGACCGCGTTCACCTTGACCGACACGTT
>DASSLQ010000114.1:0-2509 GCA_035689325.1 Burkholderiales bacterium
GGATCGCACAGATGACCTCGCGCGACGAAGTCGAGCCGCTCGCCGGCCATCAGGCCGTGGCGCCGGGCACGCCGACGCAGTCCGCGGCTCCCGCCGCGCCGGCCGCGATGCCCGAGCCCGCGCAAGCCCCGGCCGAGAACGTGCAGCGCCGCGCGCTGGCTGCGCCGGCCACGCCGGCCAAGACGACGACGCTCGACGAGGTCAAGGCGAAGGAGGCCGGCGCGTCGAGCGTCGAAGCGTGGGTCGCACGCATCCGCGAGCTGCGCGCGCGCGGCGAGCGCGAGGCCGCGGCGAAGGAGCTCGCCGCCTTCAGAGCGGCCTACGGCGAGCGGGCTTCCGAGCTGCTGCCGCCGGATCTGCGCGACAACGCGGCGCCGAAGTAGCGATTTCAGGCAGCGCGGCTCAAGCCGCCGGGCCGACGTACACCGGCTTCGGCTGCGTGAAGAACGCGTGCAGGATGTGATAGACGGTGCGGTAGTTCTTCTGCTGGAAGCTCGCGTGCGAGATGCCCGCCATCACCGAGAACTGCTTGTCGGGATGCGGCAGGCGCTTGAAGAACTCGATCAGATCGTCGAAGCCGGCGATGCCGTCGTACTCGCCGCGCAGGATCAGCGTCGGCACGGTGATCTTCGCCGGGTCGACGACGGGCAGCTTCGAGCACATGTCGATGTAGGTGCCGTTGGGCATCGAGTCGTCGAGCGCCAGGATCGCGTCGGCGAAGGCGTCCACCGTGGCGCGGTCGGCGGTGTCGGGATGGTCGCGCTCGAAGATCGAGTGCACGAACTTGCGGTCGATCGGGCGGCGCTTCGTCGCGAGGAACTCCGGCAGCCTTTTCCGGCGCTGCTCGAGCGTGGGCGAGCCTGCGCCGGTCCACACGAAGGCGTCGAGCGCGAGCCGCGCCACGCGCTCGGGATGCCGTTGCGCGAAGAGCGCCGCGCGCAGCGCGCCGGACGAGATGCCGTAGACGAGAAACGCGCGCGGACCGCGCTTCGCCGCGATGGCGTCGGTCGCCGCCTCCAGGTCGTCCGCGCCGTCGCCGATGTCGCAGGTGATGTCGCGGCGCTTGTCCGAGCGCCCGTAGCCTTCCATGTCGACGCTCCAGCAGTCGAAGCCGCGCTGCGCGAACCAGTCCATCGCCGAAGAATCCGGGCGTCCCGGAACGACGAGGTCGAACGTGGGCTGGGACGCCATCGACGAGCCGTGGACGAACAGAATCGCGGGCTTGCCGTCCGGTGCACCGACGTACTTCTCCCAGAGGAACAGGCGCACGTCGCCGTCGGCCGTGGCCTTGCGTGCCCAGCGCTCGACGCCGGTGACTTGCGTTGGCTTGTCCATGGCTAGTCGACTTTCGCGCCGGTCTCCTTGATCACCTTCGCCCAGCGCTCCTTTTCGGCGCGGTAGAAGGAGCCGAACTCCGCCGGCGCCGAGCCGACGATCTCGATGCCGGCGTTGGCCATGTACGTCTTGATCGGGTCTGTCGCGAGCGCCTTCAGGACCTCGGCGTGCAGCTTGTCGACGATCGGCGCGGGCGTGCCCTTCGGCGCCATCAATCCCATCCATACGTACGCCTCGTACCCCGGCACGCCGGATTCGATCAGCGTGGGCACGTCGGGCAACTGCGGCGAGCGCTTCGCGCCCGTCACGGCCAGCGCGCGCAGCTTTCCGGCGCGGATGTGCCCGACCATGCCGGCCGTGCCCGGGATCGACGCCTGCACCACGCCGGCGATGAGATCGGTGGTCGCCTGGCCACTGCCGCGATACGGCACATGGTTCATCTTGAGCCCCAGCGTCGAGGCGAGCAGCGCCATGAACAGGTGCTGGCCGCTGCCGTTGCCCGAGGAGGCGTAGTCGACTTTGCCCGGACGCGCCTGCACGTAGGCGACGAACTCCTGGAAGGTCTTCACCGGCACGGAAGGATTGACCACCAGCACGCCGGGTTCGCGGCCGATGAGCGAGATCGGCGCGAAGTCCTCCATCGCATCGTAGGGAAGCTTGGAGTACAGCGACGCGCTGATCACGTTGGTCTGCGAGGCCAGCAGCAGCGTGTAGCCGTCGGGCGGCGACTTCGCCACCACCTCCGCCCCGATGGTCGCCCCCGCGCCCGGCTTGTTCTCCACCACCACCGCCTGTCCCATCGATTTCGCCATCGCCTCGGCGATGATGCGCATCGGACCGTCGACCGCGCCGCCGGGCGAGAATGGCACGACGACCCTGATGGGCCGCGTCGGGTAGTCCTGCGCCTGCGCGAGCGCGGCGCACGCGACGAGCGCCACCATGAGCAAGCGCACGAACAAGCGGCCGATCATGCGGCGGCCCTCGTTCGCAGCAGCTTCTTGATCGGCGCCGGCAGCGCAGCACTTGCCGCTTCATCGAGCGGCAGCCACAGCAGCCCCGGTTCCTCGGCGCGCCGCGGCCACGCCTGCACGGCGCACGGTTGCGGGTGCAGCGTCAGGTGGAAATGGGTGAAGCCGTGCTCGATCGCCGGCAGCTTCGGCTGCAACGCGACTTC
>DASSLQ010000115.1:0-29260 GCA_035689325.1 Burkholderiales bacterium
ATTCTCTGCTTCAAAGAAAAACCGCAAAGGCCGGGCGTTGTTTACGATGCCAAGTCTGTCCAACAGTCGATGAAGCAGAAGTACAAGATGAGTGGTTCCGCAGAATAGAAGGGGGTAATGCCAGGAGCATCGGCAGATTCAAAGCCTGCCCGAACTGCGGCAAGAAGCGCGAGTTCAGGAAGGACAATCGCTTTCCCGGTCAGGCGTCGTCTGCTCCAGGCGCGCGCCCGTACAGCGGGCACCAAGTAGCAGTCGGGAAGCTGGCGACGTGATGCCAGCAGTAGTAAGGCGAGTCAGTCTTGCGGGCGATCGTCACGGTGCGCGGCTGATGATGTCGGCACGTCGGGCAGAGGACTTAATCCCTCACGGTACTACGCGAGGCTCGGTTACCCTGCGGGCCAAGTGTCACCAGATAATAAGAACCGCGTTTACAAGCAACGGCACCTTCTACACCAGGCAACCGATCTATTCGGCCGCAAAG
Source organism: Burkholderiales bacterium (assembly GCA_035689325.1). GTDB lineage: Bacteria > Pseudomonadota > Gammaproteobacteria > Burkholderiales > SG8-39 > SCGC-AG-212-J23. The sequence continues at coordinate 482 of DASSLQ010000115.1, forward strand.
CCATAGGCGAAGGGCTGAGGATCAGCGAACGAACGCTCGATGGCTGGATGAACGGCAACTCCGAAATGCCGGACTCCATGCTTATGGCGTTAGCCCATCTGCTAGTAAAACTGGCCGGCAAAGTTCACTAGTCCAGCCTAATCCCGGCAGCGCCACTCGTCCGCAGCTCCCTGCCCGCGATGACGGTCTGCAACCGATTGTGCCGGCACGCCGAGCAGAGCACAGGCGCGACCTTTTCGATTCGTATCGGCGCGCTCCCGGCGGAGTAGGCGGCCTACTTACCGTCCGAGTAATCGCTGACACCGACCTTTCAATTTGGTAACGGAGTAGCCAAATAGGCGCCTGTCACAAGGACGTTCGTACCTTGCAGAACCCTGTGAGTTGCGCAAATACTCTAGTGAGAAGAAACGATCAGAAAGTGACTTAAGTTCGGGCCGGCAGGGCTCATCCCTTTAGGTACGCTGTACCACTCTGCCTCGGGCAAGCCAACGGGGCAGCATGCCTATCTTCCGCTTAGAAAGCCGCAAGTCGCCCCAGTCACAAACGCACTTTCTACGAAGGGGAGGCAGGTGATGATTCGATCCAGAAAACTGTTGTTGTTGTTCGTATTGCAACTATTCGTTGCAGTCCTTGCTTATGGACAAACAGCACCAGCTGTAATTTACGCCTGCGTGAACAATAGTAGCGGCACGATTCACATCATTAGCGCGGCGGCGTCCTGCGCCAGCAATGAGATCAAACTTCAATGGAATACTGTTGGACCGGCTGGCCCTGCTGGCCCTCAGGGCCCTGCTGGTCCGCAAGGTCCTGCTGGCCCAACCAGTATTTTCGGACTAACGGTTAGCTTGGCTGGTACGGGTGCAGGCACCGTAGGGAGTTTCGACAAGAGCATCAAATGCGGAGGGGTGGACACCGATTGCACCGAGGCGTACCCGACCGGAACCTCCGTTATTTTGAACGCCACTGCGAGCAGTGGATCGACGTTCACCGGGTGGTCAGGAGATTGTTCAGGAACCGGAACTTGCATACTTACGCTGAGCGGCACGCGAACGGTCACCGCACAATTTGACCTGACTACGGGCGGTGGCGGCGGCCCGTGCCCAGGTGGCGCACAGCAGGTACAGCACTCGAATGGCTTGGGGCAGTTCTTCTCCGATTGCACCGCCTTATCCACCTATAACCTAACGCAAGCGGGTGACGCTGCTGCGGCTTGGATCCAAGTGAATGGCGGTTCAATCAACGGCCCCGCCGTTTGCCTAGTCGGTCCGGACGTGATCCAAGTCTTTGTTGCAAGCAACGGACACTCCACCGCCTCGTGGGCCTATGGTGGTCCGCTAACGAGCATCGGGCACGCAGCTGAAACTATCGGACCTGCCATATGCCCAGAGCAACCTGATCCAATTTGGAATTAGGACGCTGACGACAGGCCCCACAAAAAGTGGGGCTTGTCCGCTCCTGCTCTAGGCTGGGCGATCCGTCACCTGCGCTTCGCCTTGCTGCTCTTAAATCGTTCCAGAGCTTCACGGCGACGCCGCTACGCTCAATGCGCGTGATTTCCCTCTACAGCACTGCGCCTCTGGCGGTAATTGGCCAGACGTCCTCTACGAAACCGTTCCGCACACATACATACCAGTCGTAGAGATTCACCGTCGGGTCGCAATGCCCCGGCACGAGCAGCAGCTTGTCGCCGAGCGTCGGCGCCTGCGCGCCGCTCGCGATATCGACCACACCATGTTCATCGGACGCAGCGCGGTACACCAGGCCCGGGCGCTCCCAGACCGTCGGCATACCCGAATCGACGCTCGAAGCCTTCAAGCCCGCATCGACGATCGCGCGATCCGCAGCCGGGCGGCTCATGACAGTGGTGAGCACGAAAAGTGAGTGATCAAAGCGCGGCAGGGGCGCGGCCCATTCGTTGCGGCCGTAGTCGACGTCCATGAAGATGTAGGAGCCTGGCTGGATCTCGTTCCAGGCGCCGTTCTCTACTTCCAGCATGTACGTGCCGCTCCCAGCGCCGGTGACGATCGGGCATTCGATGCCGTGCTTATTCAGCAGTTCTTCGGTTACGCGCACTGCCTTGGCGGCGCCCTCTATGGCGGCACGTCGTTCGGCCAGCGAGCGCATGTGCTGCGCACGGCCGTGATACGCCTGCAGGCCCGCAAAGCGCAAATTCTTCGCGGCAGCGATGCGTTGCGCGAGCGCGAGCGCCGGCTTGCCGGGCGCCACGCCGCAGCGGCCCATGCCGACCTCGATTTCGATGTAGACGTCGAGCTTCGCGCCGCTCGCGGCGAGCGCTGCGACACCGTCGGCGTGGTCGACGCAAACGCCGAGATGTGCGCGCCGCGATAGCTCGGCGAGGCGTGCGACCTTGGCGGCGCCGACGACCTCGTTGCTGACGAGCACATTGCCGACGCCGCCGTCGACGAGCGCTTCGGCCTCCGACACCTTCTGGCAGCACACGCCCACCGCGCCCATCGCGACCTGGCGCTTGGCGATTTCCGGGCACTTGTGCGTCTTGGCGTGCGCGCGCACGCGCACCCCGCGGCCCTTTACCGAGTCGGCCATGGTGCGCAGGTTGCGCTCGAAGGCGTCGAGCTCGACGACGAGCGCCGGCGTGTCGACGTCTTGCAGCGGCTGCCCTACCGTGGCCGGGGCGGCGCACATCATGCCGCGGCCCCGCGCTGCGCACGCTGCTTGAGCGCGAACCAGATCAAGGTGAGCGCAACGACGGCGACGAGCACCAGGGCATAGAGATTGACGCGCTCCCAGCCCGCGGTCGTGACGGTGGCGCCGGAAGTGAACGACGACACGACCATCATGATGAAGATCGCCTGGTCGTTCGCACCCTGCGCCTTGGCGCGTTCCTCGGGTCGATAGGTCTCCGTGAGGAGCGTGGTGCCGCCGGTATACAGGAAGTTCCACCCGACGCCGAGCAGGAAAAGCGCCCACCAGAAATGCTCGACAGTGATGCCCTGCAGTGCGATGCCGACGGTGACGAGGTTGAGGAACGCTCCCGCGAGCATCACGCGGATCGCGCCATACTTGCGGATCAGGCCGCCGGTAATGAACGACGGCGCGAACATGCCGATGATGTGCGAGGAGATGACGAAGGCGGCCGCGCTGTAGGGATGGCCGCAGACCTGCATGGCAATGGGCGTCGAGGTCATGAGGAAATTCATGACGCCATAGCTGATTGCCGCCGAGAGCACGGCGACGATGAATTTCGGCTGCGCGGCGATCTGGGCAAGCGGCCGGCCGACCGCGGCGCGCTCGGCGGCGCTAGGCGTGGGGATGCGGATGAAGCGCAGCAGCACCATGGTGACGATCGCGACCGCGATCAGCGCGAGGTAACCGCCCATGTACTTATGCGCGCCGAGGTTCACGGTCCAGCGGCTAAGCGTCGGGCCGACGATGCCGCCGACGAGGCCACCGGCGAGCACCAGCGAGATCGCGCTCGGGCGCTTCTCGAGCGGGACTGCATCGGCCGCCGCGAAGCGGTAATACTGGCCGTAGGCGTTATAGACACCCCAGACCAGCGTGCCGAGGCAGAGCAGCCAGAATTGCTGCTGCCAGATCGCAGCGCCGCAGATCAGGGCCCCGACGATGCCCCAGAACGTGCCGCTGGTGAGGCCCGCCTGACGCCCGACACGCCGCATATGCAGCGACGCGGGCATCGTTGCGAGGGCTCCGCCCAGCACCCAGCAGGTGACCGGCAACGTGGCGAGCGCGGCCTTGGGCGCGAGCGCGAGCCCGGCCAGGCCGTTGATCGAGACCAGCGTCGAGTTGTTGGTGAAGAGCATCGCCTGGCAGGCCGCCAGCAAGCCGACGTTGCGTCTGGTACTGTTCATTTATACAGTATCCGGCGTAGAATCACCACCCGCCTGATTGTAGGGGCCGCGTGCTATGGCGAAGGACGGCAAGAGCGAAATCACCTTCATGCGCGGCGCGCGCTCGTTCGTTCAAGGCCGCTTCGAGACTGTCGCGCGCGAGCCCTTCGACGACGGCTGGACGCCCGACGAAAAGGACGACCGGCCGCTCGAGACGCAGGTCACCATCGAGCGCGCGCGCACCATCCTCTCGCACAACGATTCACCGGACGTCGGCTTCAGCACGTCGATCAATCCCTACCGCGGATGCGAGCACGGCTGCATCTACTGCTACGCGCGGCCGAGCCACGCGTACCTGGAGCTTTCCCCCGGGCTCGACTTCGAGACCAAGTTGTTCGCCAAGACGAATGCAGCGGAGCAACTGCGCGCCGAGCTTGCCAAGCCCGGCTACAAGCCGAGCCCGATCGCGCTGGGCGCGAACACCGACTGCTACCAGCCGATCGAGCGCAAGTACCGCATCACGCGCCAGCTCCTGGAAGTGCTCGCCCAATGCAACCACCCGGTAACGATGGTCACCAAGTCGGCGCTGGTGGAGCGGGACCTCGACATCCTCGGACCGATGGCGGCGAACAACCTGGTGCGCGTGTTCGTGTCCATCGGCACCCTTGACCGGGAGCTTGCGCGCAAGCTCGAGCCGCGGGCCGCGAGTCCGCAGCGGCGGCTCGACATCCTGCGTGCGCTGGCAGGAGCGAAGGTGCCGTGCGGGGTGATGGTCGCTGCGCTCATCCCGGCGCTGAACGACAAGACGATGGAGCATGTGCTCGAGGCCGCGGCCGCGGCGGGCGCTGAAGAGGCCGCGTACGTGATCATGCGGTTGCCGAACGAGCTGAAGGATCTCTTCAAGGAGTGGCTCGCCGCCCATTACCCGGAGCGCGCGGACCATGTGATGAGCATCATCCATCAGCTGCGCGGCGGGCGCGACAACGATCCGCGCTTCGGCACGCGCATGACCGGCACCGGCATGTATGCGGAGCTGATCGCGAAGCGCTTCGACATCGCCTGCCGCAAGTACCGCCTGAACGATCACGGCGCGGGCAGGCGCCGCGCCGAGCTCGACTGCAGCCTGTTCAAGCCGCCGGCGGCGAGTCCCGGCCAGCTCGCGCTCTTCTAGAATCAGCGAACGGTGAAATTGCGAGCGCTCTGGCTCGCGATCGGCTGGGGCCTGGTCGCGACGATCATCTGGCTGTCGGTCACGCACAGCCCGCCCGACATCGGCATCGAGCACGGCGACAAGCTCGGCCATTTCGCCGCCTACGGCGGCACGATGTTCTGGTTCTGCCAGCTCTACCCGCGCTGGGCGGCGCGCATCGCCTATGCCGCGGGCTTCATCGCCATGGGCATCGCGCTCGAGTTCGTGCAGCGCTGGCTGGGATACCGCTCGTTCGAGGTGCTCGACATGGTGGCGGATGCGATCGGCGTGGTGCTCGGCCTGGCGGCGGCGAGCGCGGTGTCGCCGTTGCTGAAATAATTACGGGCCTGGGCCCGAACGCCACCATCACGGAGCAGCTCGCGGCGCGCCTGGAGCGCGCGCGTGAGACGTCGGCGGATTTCCGCGAAACGGCCGAGAAGCTGCTGATCGATATCGCAGGGCTGTGCGTCGCGGCGCGCGGGACCGACTACGTGCGCGCCGCCATCGCCGGGTGGGACGGCGCCGGCGGCTGTAGCGCCATCGGCCATGGCCGCGCCCTCGACGCCGCGGGCGCGGCGTTCGTGAACGGCACGGCCGCACACGGCGAGGATTTCGACGACACCTTCGAGGGCGGACCGGTCCATGCGGGCGCCGTGGTCGTTCCCGCGGTGCTGGCGGCGGCCGAGAGGGAGCACTTGAAAGGCGCAGATGCGCTCGCCGGCATCGCGGTCGGGGTCGAGCTCATGTGCCGCGCGAGCCTCGTTACGCCGACCCGTATCCACAAGGCGGGCTTCCATCCAACGGCGGTGCTGGGTGCCCTCGGCGCCGCCGCGGGCGTGGCCAGCGCGCGGCGCCTGGCGCAAGAGCAATGGGTGAATGCGCTCGGCATCGTCGGCTCCGCGGCGAGCGGCATCATCGAGTATCTCGCCGAAGGCGCGTGGACCAAGCGCCTGCACCCGGGCTGGGCGGCTCAGGCGGGCATCCGCGCGGCCGACCTCGCGCGCAGCGGATTCATCGGGCCGCGTACGGTGCTCGAAGGCACGCATGGCTTCTATAACGCGTTCGCGCATACCACCGATGGTGACTGGACGCGCCTCACCGATGCATTCGGCGAGCGCTGGATCGCGAACGCCATCGCCTTCAAGCCCTACGCCTGCGGCACCATGACGCAGCCTTACGTCGACTGCGCCCGGCGGCTCGCGCAGCGCGTGGATGTGCGCGACATCGCCGAGGTGGTGTGCGAAGCCGCCGAGGGCACGGTGCATCGGCTGTGGGAGCCGCTCGGCGACAAGCAGCGGCCGCCGAATGCCTACGCGGCGAAGTTCAGCCAGCCCTACTGCGTGGCGGCGGGCTTCGTGCTCGGCCACGCGGGACTCGAAGCTTTCACTGAAGAGCGCGTGCAGGACGAACGGCTGCGCGCGCTGGCGGCCAGGGTGCGCTACGTGATCGACCCGGCGAACCCGTATCCCAAGGAGTTCACCGGTCACGTGCGCGTGCGCCTGCGCGACGGGCGCGAGCTCGAGGAGCGCCAGCCGCATTTGCGCGGCGGCGCGCACGAGCCGCTCACGCGCGCGGACATCGAGGGGAAATTCAGGCTGAATTGCGCGCACGGCGGCTGGAGCGCCGCGCAAGCCGAGCGCTTCCTCGCCTTCGCGCGCGACGCCTTCGACGCGCGCATCGACCTCGCCGCGTTTCGCGCTTAGGGAAAACCTCGGACACGTCGCCCCCGCGCAAGCGAGGGTCCAGTTCTTGGAAGATCATGGGTTCCCGCTTTCGCGGGAACGACGAGGGAGCTTCGCTAATCGAGCGAGATGACGAGGGAGCTTCGCTAATCGAGCGAGATGTTGCGCTCGCGCGCGAGCGCGCTCCAGCGCGCGATATCGGCGCGGATGAAATCGCCGAACTGCTCGGGCGTCATCGGCATCGGCTCGAGCGCCTCGCCGGCAAGGCGTTCGCGCAGCGCCGGCGTCGCGAGCGCCTTGTTGATCTCGGTGTTCAGGCGCCGCGTGATTTCCGGCGCGAGCTTCGCCGGGCCGACGATGCCGTACCACTGCACGCCGTCGAAGCCCTTGTAGCCGAGCTCTTCGAACGTCGGCAGGTCGGGCTGCAGCGGATGGCGCTTGAGCCCCGTGATGGCGAGCGGCTTCAGCTTGCCCGCACGGATGTGCGGCAGCGCCGCCGCGAGTCCCGGGAACAGCACCTGGATCTGGCCGCCGAGCATGTCCGCGATCGCCGGTCCCATGCCCTTGTAATGCACATAGGCTGACACCGGCAGGCTAGCGGCGCCGGTGAACTGCACCAGCGCGAGATGGTTCAGCAGGCCGATGCCGCCGGTGCCGTAGTTGAGCTTGCCGGGATTGGCACGCGCGTAGGCCACGAAGCTCGCGAGATCGCTCACGGGCAGCGACGGCTGCACCACCAGCACGTTCGGCGTGCCGCCCACCATGGCGATCGGCGTGAAGTCGCGGATCGCGTCGTACTGGAGCTTGCGCACCGCGGGATTGGTGCCGTGGGTGCCGACATAGCCGACCATCAGCGTGTAGCCGTCGGGCGCGGCGCGCGCCACGGCCATCGCCGCGATCGAGCCGCCCGCCCCCGCCGAGTTCTCGATCACGAACGACTGGTCGAGGGCGCGGCCGAGCTGGTCGCCGATGGTGCGGCCGACGAGATCAAGCCCGCCGCCGGGCTGCGCCGGCACGACGATCTTCACCGGCTTCGCCGGATACGCCTGCCCGAGAACCGACGACGAAACGAGCGCTGCGAGCAGCGCGAGCAAAAAGCGCATGGATCCTCCTCCGGCGGACAGTCTAGCGGAGGAAGCCGATCAGCGCGTCGAGCACCGCGTCGGGCGCCTCGGCCATCAGCGAATGGCCCGAGGTGTCGATGAGCACGGTCTGCGCGCCGGCAAGCTGCTCCTGCAGCGTCTTCGCCGCCCGCGGCGGCGTCATCATGTCGCGCTTGCCGAGGATGAAAAGCGCCGGGCATTTGACGCCGCCGGCAAACACATAATCGTTCGACGCCTTGAGGTCCGCGTAAAGCACGCCCGGCGCAAGCCGCTCGAGGCGTGCCTGCGTGTCGCCGTACATCCACATGCCGGGATTCGGATTGCCGCCGAGCGGCACCCTCGGCGCGTGGCCCCAGATGGTGTGCATGTCGAACGCGCTGTATTCGTTGCGCTTCGCCGCGTCGAGGAATGCGTCGCTCACCTTCATGGGATACGCCGTGGCGATGAGGGCGATGCGCTCGACGCGTTGAGCGTACCGCGCGGCGCAATCGACCGCGACCAGCGTGCCGATCGAATGGCCGACCAGCGCCGCTTTGCCCAGGTGAGCGGCATCGAGCACACGCGTCAACCAATCGGCCATGGCCGGCACGGTGGCGAGCGGCGGACCCTCCGAACGCCCGTGTCCGGGCAGATCGAGCGCCAGCACGTTCCAGCCGTGATAGCCGAAGTAGCGGCTCTGCAGCCCGAACCAGGAGTGATCCAGGCCCGCGCCGTGGATGAACGCCACCGTCCGTTTCGACGCGTCGAGCTCATGATTCGCTGTGTACGCGTAGACCGCGCGGCCGTCGACCTGCAGCTTCACTTCTGCGACGCTCGCAGCGCGCGATCGAGATCGTCGATCAGGTCCTGCGGGTCTTCGAGCCCGATCGAGAGGCGCACGGTGCCCGCCGTGATGCCGGCCTTCTGCAGATCCGCGTCGCTCATGCGGTAGTGCGTCGTGGTCGCCGGGTGGATGACGAGCGACTTCGCATCACCGACGTTCGCGAGATGCGAAAAGATACGCAGCGATTCGATGAACGTCTTGCCCGCGGGCCTGCCGCCCTTGATCTCGAAGGAGAACACGGCACCCGCGCCCAGCGGCAACAGCTTCTTGCAGAGCGCGTGATCCGGATGGTCCGCGAGCTCCGGATAGATCACCTTGGCCACCGCCGGATGCGCGACCAGGAACTGCACGACCTTGCGCGTCGCCTCCACATGCCGCGGCATGCGCAGATGCAGCGTCTCCACTCCCTGCAGGATCTGGAACGCCGTCATCGGCGCCATGCAGGCGCCGAAGTCGCGCAGGCCTTCGCGGCGTGCGCGCAGCAGGAACGCACGCGTGCCCGACTCCTCCTCGAAGTCCATGTTGTGAAAGCCGGCGTACGCCTCGGTGAGCGTCGCGAATTTTCCCGCCGCCTCCCAGTCGAAGCGGCCGGAGTCGACCAGCACGCCGCCGATCGCCGTGCCGTGGCCGCCGAGGAACTTGGTCGCCGAGTGGTAGAGCAGATCCGCGCCGAGCTTGAACGGCTGCTGCAGGTAGGGCGTAGTGAAAGTCGCGTCCACGAGCAAAGGCACCTTCGCGCGATGCGCGATCTCGGCCAGCGCGGGGATGTCGAGCACGTCGAGGCCGGGATTGCCGAGCGTCTCGCCGAAGAGCAGGCGCGTATTGGGCTTGACCGCCCGGCGCCAGTCATCCAGGTTGCGCGGCACGACGAAGGTCGTCTCGATGCCGAAGCGCTTGAGCGTATAGGCGAGCAGGTTGTGCGAGCCGCCGTAGAGCGACCCGGAGGCGACGATGTGGCTGCCGGCGTCCATCAGCGTCGCGATCGCGAGGTGCAGCGCCGCCTGGCCGGAGGCTGTAGCGATGGCGCCGACGCCGCCTTCGAGCGCCGCCATGCGCTCTTCGAGCACCGCGACGGTCGGATTGGAGATGCGCGAATAGACGTGCCCGGCGCGCTCCATGTTGAAGAGCGACGCCGCGTGCTCCGTGTCGCGGAACACATAGGAGGTGGTCTGGTAGATCGGCACCGCGCGGCTGCCGGTCGCCGGGTCGGGCGACTGGCCGGCGTGCAGCGCCAGCGTGTCGAAGCCGGGATATTTCGGGCCAGCCATCAATTCCGATCCAGGGTCGTAACTATTCTCGCAACCAGTCTACCGCCGATCGAGCGGCAGCAATGAATTGCGACCCCGGGTCCGAATTAGTGGAGGTTCTTGCGCGACGGGCGCGTGTAGTTCTCGAAGGCGCGCTCGGGCTTCTTCTGCTGCGCGCTCTTGTCCTTCCAGTCGCGCTCGAAGAGATCGTTGACGAGCGCGGTCACCTCGGCGACCTGCTGCTTGTCGAACTGGCGCGCGAGGATCGCGGCGATGTCCTCGACCATGCAGCGGCGCTGCGCCTCATGGATCGCCTGCGCGGTCGGACCGACGAAAAGCAGCTTCGACTCCTGCTCGCCGTTCTCGTGGTAGACCGTGAGGTCGATTTCAACCGCCTCGTAGCAGTAGGGCCCGAGCAACTCGAGCGCGGCTTCGAGCGCGCCGTCAAAGCTGCGCCCGACTTCGCCCGTCCAGCAGATGTAGAGGATGAGTTCCTTCTCGTCGTACTTGAAGCCGGGCTCGTCCTGCTCGAGGCTCTTCAGCTCGGCGATGCTGTCGGCGTCGAGATACTCGAGCAGCGGCGCGAGCGCCTGCTCGAGCTGGCGCCGCGAGACGCCCTCGAGAATCGGGATGTCGGCGTGGAGATGCACTTCGTGCCGCATGGCGAAAGCCTCGAAAGGGGATGCCCGATTCTACCCCTAAAATCCGCGCATGCGACCCGACTACGCAGGCGGCAGCCTCGTTAATCTGGTCGCGACGCTCGTCGCGGCGCGCGGCGGCAAAGCGCTGCACGAGCCCCTGCGCGACTTCACGCTTGATTCCGGCGTACGCAACCTGGTGCTCCTCATCATCGATGGACTCGGCGACAACTATCTCGCGCGCCACGGCGCGGGGAGCGAGCTTGCGCGGCGTCGGCGCCGAGCGCTCACCTCCGTGTTCCCTTCCACCACTGCATCGGCGATCACCACGTCGTACACCGGGCGCACGCCGCTCGAGCACGGTCTCACCGGCTGGTTCGTCTACTTCGGCGCCGCCGGCTGCGTGAGCGCCGCGCTGCCCTATCGCAGCCGCGGAGACATGGCGTCGCTCACCGCGCGCGGTGTTGACGCCGAGCGCCTCTACGACACGCCGCCGCTCTTTGGTTCGCTGGCGGTGAAGTCGATCGTCGTCACCTCCCGCGAGATCGTCGACTCGCAGTACAACCGCGTACTGTGCCAGGGCGCCGAGCGGCTCGCCTACAGCAACGCGGACGAATTCGTCGCACAGCTCGAGCGCGCCGTGAAGAGCGGACCCGAGCGCAAATTTATCTACGCTTACTGGCCGCACTACGACGCCGTCTCGCACCGCCACGGTTGCGAGAGCGTCGAGGCGGCAAAGCAGTTCGCGATCGTCGATGACGCCTTCGGTCAGCTCTTGCGGCGCCTTGCCGGCACGGAGACCACGATCGTGGCAACTGCTGACCACGGCTTCATCGACGTCGCCCCGGAGGAGTTGCTGGAGCTGCCGGCGGAACTTGCGCCGCTGCTGCGCTTTCCGCTGTGCGGCGAGCGGCGTATCGCCTATTGCCACGTACACGCGCCTGCCGAGTTCGCCAGGCGTGCGCAGGATTGGCTCGAGGAGCGCGCCGAGGTGATGCCGAGCGAGCGGCTGGTGCAGGAGGGCTGGCTCGGGCCGGGCGCGCCGCATCCGTTCCTGCACGAGCGCATCGGCGACGTTGCGCTCATGATGCGCGGCCGCTACACCGTCAAGGACTGGACCCCCGGCGAGCCGCGCTGGCTGCACATCGGCAACCACGGCGGCACGCACGAGGACGAGATGATGATTCCTCTGATAGTGGAGAACGCATGAAGACAGGGAAAGTGAACGGCACCGAGATCTATTACGAGATGCAGGGAAGACAGGGCAGCTCCTGGCTGATCCTCAGCCACTCGCTCGCCTGCACCACGCGCATGTGGGACCCGCAGGTCGCGGCGTTCAAGGACCGCTACTGCATCCTCAACTACGACATGCGCGGCCACGGCAAGAGCGCGGCGCCCGCCGGGCCCTATACCCTCGACATGCTCGCCGACGACGTGCTCGGCCTGATGAAGCACCTCGGCATCGAGCGCGCCACCTTCATGGGGCTTTCGATCGGCGGCATGATCGGCCAGACGCTGGCGCTCAGGGAACCGAAGCGCTTCGACAAGATGGTGCTCGCGGACACCGGGCACACGCAGCCGCCGGAGGCGCTCAAGCAGTGGGAAGAGCGCATCCGCATCGCGCAGACGCAGGGCATGAAGGCGCTCGTGCCCTCGACGATGGAGCGCTGGTTCACTCCCAGCTTCCGCGAGAGCCCGCAGGCGAAGGCCATCGCCAAGCTGATCGAGAATACGCCCGTCGCGGGCTACGTCGGCTGCGGCCAGGCGATCATGAAGCTGAACACCACCGCACGCCTGAAGGAGATCAAGCTGCCGGTGCTAGCCATCGCCGGTGAAGCCGATCCCGCCGCGCCCGGCACGAAATATGTCGGCGAGAACATCCCCGGGGCGAAGCTCGTGATGCTGAAGCAGGCGGCCCACATCGCCAACGTCGAGCAGCCCGAGAAGTTCAATCAGGCGCTGCGGGATTTCCTTTGAGGCCTTGCCAGCGCTTGACCTTGGCCGTGCGCACGTCAAAGAGATCGAGGATCCTGCCGACCGTGTGCGCCACGAGATCGTCGACGGTCTTTGGCATCGCGTAGAACGCCGGCATGGGCGGCATGATGATGCCGCCCATCTCGGTCACCGCAACCATGTTGCGCAGGTGCGCGAGGTTGAGCGGCGTCTCGCGCGGCACGAGCACGAGACGGCGGCGCTCCTTCAGCACCACGTCCGCCGCGCGGGAAACCAGGTCATCTGCATGCGCGTGCGCCACCGCCGCGAGCGTCTTCATCGAGCAGGGGGCGATCACCATGCCCTCGGTGAGGTACGAGCCGCTCGAGATCGTCGCGGCGATGTCCTTCGGGTGGTAGGCGTAGTCGGCCAGGCGCTCGACCTCCTTGCGCTTCATCTTGTGCTCGTGCCAGACGTTGAGCACGCCCGCGTCGGTGAGCACGAGATGGCTCTCCCAGCCGGAGATTTCCTTCAGCGCGCGCAAGAGCGCGATGCCGTAGATCGCGCCGGTAGCGCCGGTGATGCCGACGATGAGCCGCTTTTTCACGGCCGCTAGGGTACCTGTCCTGCGCGTTTTTTGCCCATTTGTCGTGGGCTACTTCATTTCGTTCGTCTTCCGGAACGTCACCGCAGTCATCGCAAAAGACCTCGTCGCCGAGTTCGCGCTGACGTCGACGGATCTCGGCTTCCTCACGTCGATGTATCTCTTCGCCTTCGCGCTGGCGCAGCTGCCGCTCGGCTTGCTGCTCGACCGCTATGGGCCGCGGCGCACCGTGGCGGCGCTCCTATGCGTGGCGGTCGCAGGAGCGCTCGTCTTCGCGCTCGCCCGCGATCTCGCCTCGCTTGCCGTCGGTCGTGCCTTGATCGGCCTCGGCGTCTCGGCGGGCCTGATGGGCGCGATCAAGGCGTTTACGCTCTGGTTCCCGCTCTCGCGCCTCGCCACGCTGAACGGCGTCTACCTCGCGCTCGGTGGCCTCGGCGCACTTGCCGCGACGTCGCCCGCCGAAGCGCTGGTCGGCGCGATCGGCTGGCGCGGCATGTTCGTCGCTCTGAGCGTGGTCTCGCTCGGTGCCGCTGTGCTCGTCTTCACGGTGGTGCCGGAGAAGCCGCTGCCGGGGCACGGTCAGTCGTTGCGCGCGCAGATCGCCGCATTCCGCCGCATCTTCGCGATGCTTGCGTTCTGGCGCATCGCGCTGCCCGCCGGTGTCGGCCAGGGAATCACTATCGCGCTCATTGGCCTGTGGCTCGGACCCTGGCTCGCCGATGTCGCCGGGCAATCGCGCCAAGGCGTGGCAAACCATCTGCTCGTCGCGGCGCTCGCCTATATCGCAGGCTCGATGTTCTTCGGCGTGGCGAGCGACCGCCTGGCGCAACTCGGCATCTCCCGCATGCTGGTCTTCAAGGTGGGACTGTCGATCTCGATCGCGATGCTCGCTCTCATCGCCGCCGGCGTGCAGGCAGGCGTCGGCGCGGTCCTTGCCGTCTATGCGTTCACTGGGGTTTCCGCGTCGCTCGCCTATGCGCTTCTCACGCCGCTCTTTCCGCCGGAGATGACGGGGCGCGTGAGCACGGTCGCGAACGTGCTCATCTTCACGCTCGGCTTTGCCATCCAATGGGCCGTCGGCGCGGCGCTGCGGCTGTATCCAGTCGTGGATGGCCGCTATGCGCCGGCCGGCTATGCGGCGGCGTTCACCACGCTAGTCGCGCTGCAACTCGTCGCGCTAGCGTGGCTGTGGCCGATGCGTCAACCGCGCTTGTAGACGATCTTCTTCGTGCCGCCGTCGCAGGTGCCGACCACCTTGCCGTCGGACTGCGCGTCCTTGTCGACGATGTCGAGGCTGAACTTCTCGACGCCATTCTTCTTGATCTTGGCCTCGATCTCGTCCTTGAGCTCGTTGCAGTCCTTCCTCTGCGACTGCGCCCATCCGCTGCTCGCGCTCAAGCCCAGCACCAGTGCCGCGATGATCAACTTGTCCATTTTTTTCTCCTTGCCGCTCGTTCCCAGTTGGCTCCGTCGAACTTCCGTACCTTCATCCCCTTCACGGTGCCCGGCTCGAGGCAGCGCGCATTGACGCTGTACCCGTCCGGATGCGACCGCGGTACATAGAATGACTTGATTCCGCACCGTTTGCAAAAGATGTGCTGCGCGGCTCCGGTGTTGAAGCGGTAACTCGTGAGCGAATCCGCACCCTGGATGAGGCGAAAGTCCGCTTTTTCGACGATCAGGTGCAAGTAACCGCTCTTGCGGCAGATCGAGCAGTTGCAGTCCTCGACCGTGACGCGCGCCGGGGCGCGCACTTCGTAGCGCACGGCGCCGCAGTGGCAACCGCCCGTGTGGGTGACTAGAGGCGCCCGCCCAGCCAAAGGAGCGCCGCCGTGCCGGCGGCAAGGGTGAGCATCAGCGCGAGGAAGCCGTAGCGCCGGAAGGTGCCGTTCGGCTTGAAGTAGAGGCCGCGGATGACGTCGTCACGGCCGCCGAGCCACAGCCAGTCAGGACCCGCTTTGTTGATCACGCGCGGATCGAAGATGCCGACGAAAAAGGCCGCAAGCGCCCCCAGCGTGCTGCAGAACACCATTGTCAGGATTCCTCCCTTGAACCTGTCGCATTATGAACGATAGGGAGCGAAATGGCAGCCGTCGCTCGGCGGCGACGCCCTCGATAATAGGCCGATGTTGAAAACGACCATCGCCGGCAGCCTGCCCAAACCCGCCTGGCTCGCCGAACCGAAGAAGCTGTGGCCGACGTGGCGCCTGACGGGCGAAGAGCTCGCGCAAGCGAAGCGGGATGCAACGCTCCTCTGGCTCAAGAGCCAGGAGGACGCGGGCCTCGACATCGTCACCGACGGCGAGCAGTCGCGCCAGCACTTCGTGCACGGCTTCCTCGAGTTCGTCGACGGCATCGACTTTGGCCGCAAGGTGAAGATGGGCATCCGCAACAACCGCTACGACGCGATGGTGCCCGTGGTGAGCGCGCCGCTGCGGCTGAAAGGCCGCGTGCACCAGGCCGAAGCGGCGCTCGCGCGCGCGCATACGCGGCGGCAGCTCAAGCTCACGCTGCCGGGGCCGATGACGATCGTCGACACGATCGCGGACGAGCACTATCGCGACAAGGTGAAGCTCGCCATGGCGTTCGCCGAGCTCCTCAACCAGGAGGCGCGCGCGCTCGTGAAGGACGGCGTCGACGTAATCCAGTTCGACGAGCCGGCCTTCAACGTCTACATGGACGATGTGAAGAAATGGGGAATCGCCGCTCTGGAGCGCGCGGCACAAGGCCTTAAATGCACGACCTGCGTACACATCTGCTACGGCTACGGCATACAAGCGAACATCGACTGGAAGCGCACGCTCGGAGCCGAGTGGCTCCAGTACGAGGAAATCTTTCCGGCGCTCGCCAAAAGCAAGATCGACCAGGTATCGCTCGAGTGCATCCATTCGAAGGTGCCGATCGAGCTGCTCAAGCTGCTGAAAGGCAAGGATGTGCTGGTCGGCGTGATCGACGTCGCCACCGACGCCGTGGAAACGCCGCAGGAGGTCGCCGCCACCATCGCCGCGGCGGCGAAGTACGTGCCGGCGAAGCGTCTCTACCCGTGCACCAACTGCGGCATGGCGCCGATGGATCGCGACATTGCCGTGCGCAAGCTGCAGGCGCTCGTGGCCGGCACGGCCCTCGCAAGGAGAAAACTGAGATCGCGGTGAGCCGCGGCATGGTTACCTGCCCGCACGCGCTCGCCTCCGCTGCGGGCGTGGACGCGCTGCGTGCCGGCGGCTCTGCTGTCGATGCGGCAATCGCGGCCGCTGCAGTCCTCGGCGTTGTCTATCCGCACATGTGCGGCATCGGCGGCGACGCTTTCTGGCTGATCTACGACGCAAGCGAAGCGCGCGTCGCCTATCTCGAGGGCGGCGGCCGCGCGGCGGCCTCGGCAAGGCTCGAGCGATTTCACGGGCAGCGCGAGATTCCCTTCCGCGGCATCGTGCCGGCCACGCTTACCACACCGGGCGCTGTCGCGAGCTTCTGCGAGGCGCACGCGCGCTACGGCCGGCTGCCGCTCGGGCGCTGCCTGGACGCCGCCATCCACTATGCGCGCGACGGATATCCGGTCACCGAGCGGCTTGCGCGCTGGATCTCGGCGACCGAAGCGGAGCTCGCACAGGATGCAGGCGCCGCCGCACTTTTCCTCGGCGCTCGAACGAAGCTCACGAACCCGGCGCTCGCGCGCACTTTCGAAGCGATCGCAGCGCAAGGCCGTGCCGGGTATTACGAGGGCGAGGTCGCGGCGGCGCTCGCGCGCTTCTCGGCCGAGCGTGGCGGGTTCTTCGGAGCCGCGGATCTCGCCGCGCAGCGCGCCTCTTGGGGCGAGCCGATCTCGGGTACTTATCGCGGGGTAACGATTTACGAAACACCCGCGCCGACGCAGGGCTTCACGGTGCTCGAGATGCTGAACCTGGTCGAGCCGCTCGATCTCGGCCCCTACCAGGGCGCAGATCACGTGCATCTGCTGGTGCAGGCAAAGCAGCTCGCGTATCACGATCGCGACCGCTGGCTCGCCGACCCGCGCTTTGCTGACGTGCCGGTGGCGCGGCTCGTCTCGAAGGCCTATGCGAGCGCGCGGCGCAAGCTCGTCGACCGGGAGCGTGCGCTCGCCTGGGACCAGGTCCCGCAGAGCCGCCTCACCGGCGATACGGTCTATGTCGCCGTC
Organism: Burkholderiales bacterium; assembly: GCA_035689325.1. GTDB lineage: Bacteria > Pseudomonadota > Gammaproteobacteria > Burkholderiales > SG8-39 > SCGC-AG-212-J23. The sequence goes on from DASSLQ010000115.1 coordinate 17,680, forward strand.
GTCGACGCCGAGGGCAACGCGGCGTCGCTCATCTTCAGCCTCTATGGCGTGTTCGGCGCCTGCGTCACCGACCCGGCCACCGGCGTGGTGCTGCAAAACCGCAGCGCGTACTTCTCGCTCGACCCGGCGCACCCGAATCGCCTGGAGCCGGGCAAGGTGCCGATTCATACGCTGATCGCGTCGCTCGCGTTCAAGAACCAAAAGCTGTGGGCAGCGCTCGGCTGCATGGGCGCCGACGGCCAGCCGCAGATCCATCTCCAGGCGTACGTCGCAATGATCGATTACGGCCGCGACATCCAGCAGGCGGTCGCCGCGCCGCGCTGGCTCTCCGGCCGCTTCGCGCTTGGCGAAGCGCGCGACACGCTGCACATCGAGTCGCGCTTTCCGCGCGACACCATCGAGGAGCTCGCGCGCCGCGGCCACCGCCTGGATCGCTGGGCCGAGTGGAACGAGCTTGCCGGGCATGCGCACGGCATCACGATCGACGAGGCCGGCACGCTCGCCGGCGGTTATGATCCACGCAGTGATGGCGCTGTTCTTTCTGGCTGAGCGCAAGATCGAGGAAGCCGCCGCGCGCGGCGAGCTGGATGGCCTGCCCGGCGCCGGGCGGCCGCTCGAGCTTGACGATGACCGCCTGGTGCCGGAAGACCTGCGCCTCGCCTATCGCATCCTCAAGAACGCGGGCTATGTGCCGCCTGAGGTGGAGGCGCTGCGCGAGATCGCGCAGCTCGAGCGCCTCGTGCAGCAGGGCTGCGCCGGCGCCCTGGCGCAGGCGCGGGCGGTGAAGAAGCTAGCGCTGCTGCGCACGAAGATCGAAGCGGCATACTACGCAAAAGCGCTGGCACGGCTCTCGCGCTAGCGGGCGGAGGCGATCAAGCAGATCGGCGGACGGCCATCGCGCAGATGAAGCGCGTCGGCATCTCGGATCCCGACATCGATCTCATGATGCGCAAGAACCCGGCGCGCGTCCTGGGGCTGAACGACTAACAAACCGGCCCCCGCCTGCGCGGGGCCATCGGCGCGCCTTTACTGCTTGACGGTCTTCGCCTCGGCTTCGGAGATCGCCTTCTTGAGCTCGGTGTACTCGCTGCAGCCGAAGAAGCAGATCTTGTCGAGCGCGCCCAGGTGCTCCTTCGCCTTGGCGACGTTGCCAACCATGAGGTAGGCCTCGCCGATGTACTCGTGCGCGCCGCGATGCTTCGGATCGAGGCGCAGCGCCTCGTTGTAGTGCTTGAAGACCACGTCCATGTCGGGGCTGCCGCTGCGGCGCAGCGCGTAGGCGTAGAGGCTGTGATAGTCGGCGTTGTCCGGATTGGCGCCAAGCGCCTCGTTCATCGTCGCCGCCGCCGACTTCCAGTCCTGGCGCTCGGCAGCCGCGTGGTAGCGGTCCAACATCGGGTCGGAACGCGCAGCGGGTCCGGAGGTATCCGCCGCGTAAACGGCATTGGTGACGACTAGCGCGAAGATGGCTGTGAGGATTTTCACTTTCATGAGGCCTTCCCTTTCCGAGGGTGCAATCGTACTGCCCGCGGTTGCGCTAACAGGAGCAACGCGGGCGGCATTCCAACTATCGCGCATCTCCGTAAAAGTAATAGACCGCCTTATACGGCGATTGCACCAGCCTGCCAAGCTGATCCGGCTTGCAAGGCTCCTTCGGCGCCAGCCCGCCGGTGGTATTGAGTCGCTGGACGCTCTTCACGTTGGCGAATACGCCGCTGCCGGCGTTCTGCGTGGAGGCGAGCAACAGCTGGGGGATAGCGTCGCGCGATTCCGAGTCCGCGGAGGAGACGAGACGTCCCACGACCTTGCTGCCGTCTGGCGCTTCCCAGGTCGGACCGGCGTAATGTTTGCCGATCGCGCGTCCCGTCTCATCGGTGAGCTGGGCCTGCGGACCCTTGAAGGTCCATTCGAGTCCTGACTTGCCCTCGCTACAGACGTAGTTCTGCACGCCGTCAGCGAGCGCCTTGAGCAACAGCATCTGACCGCTCGGCACCGCGAGCTGCGGAGGTACGTTCGGCGGTTCAGCGCCGGCAGCAGCCGCAGCAGCAAGCGATGCGCATGCGTATCCGAAAAGTTTCCGTCCTATCGTCTTCATCAGCGCAAACATAACGAGCGTTTGTAACCGTATGATGTGCGGCTTGTAACACCCTGGTCACGACCGGATTACGTACATGATGCTCGCCTCTGCGCGCAGCAACATCCTGCTCCTCGCCGTCGTCTTGCTCGCTTGCGCATCGGGCGCGCTCGCTGAGCCGCTGAAGTCGCGGCAACAGGCGCTTGCGCAGCTCGCGAGCAGCGAGACGGCGGCGCGGCTGGAAGGGATCGTCTGGCTCGCCAATTACGGTGCCATGGCGGACACGGCGCGACTCGACGCGCTGCTGCGCGATGACAACGCCCTGGTGCGCGACTATGCCGAGCAGGGCCTGTGGGTGTTATGGAGCCGTTCGGGTGATGCCACGATCGATGCACTGATGGCGCGCGGCGTGGAGCAGATCGACGCGCAAGACTACAAGGCGGCAATCGCCACGTTCAGCGAAATGGTGCGCCGCAAGCCCACGTTTGCCGAAGGCTGGAACAAGCGCGCGACCGTGTACTACCTCGCGGGCGAAGACCGCAAGTCGATCGCCGACTGCGCCGAGGTGCTGAAGCGCAATCCGCGCCACTTCGGCGCGCTCTCCGGCCTCGGGCTGATCTATGCGCGGCTTGAGCGCTACGACGAGGCGCTCGCCTGGTTCCGCAAGGCGCTGGAGGTCAATCCGAACATGTTCGGCGTCGAGATGAACATCAAGAGCATCGAGCGGCTGCTCGCCGAGAAGCGCGGCAAGCAGATCTAGACAGTCGGTCCCCGATTTGGGTTTAGAGGTAGTCCTTCGCCGCCGTGTCGGGGTCGGCCGGGGGGCCGACGAGGAAGCCCTGGATGTAGTCGCAGCCGCAGCGGCGCAGGAACTCCTGCTGCGCCTCGTTCTCCACGCCTTCGCCGATCACCTCGATGTCGAGCGCGTGCGCGAGCGCCACGATTGCCGAGATGATGGCGCCCTGCTCGCGGTCCTCCGGCGCGTCGGCGACGAACATGCGGTCGATCTTGACCTTGTCGACGGGGAAGCGGCGCAGGTAGGCGAGGCTCGAATAGCCGGTGCCGAAATCGTCGATCGCGATCGACACGCCGAGCTTCTTCAGGCGCCGCAGGGTGGAGAGCGTGATATCGGTGTGCTGCATGGCGAGCGTCTCGGTGATCTCGAGCTCGAGGAGCCGCGGCGGCAGTCCGGTTTCCTTCAGCGCCTGCGCCACGTGCTGAGCGAGCTTCGGGTCGTTGAACTGGCGCGGCGAGAGGTTGACCGAGACCTGCAGCCCGCGCTCGATGCCGATGAAGGTGGCCCAGCGGCACGCTTCGCGCAGCACCCATTCGCCGATCTTGAGGATGAGGCCGCTTTCTTCGGCGAGCTGGATGAATTCGATCGGCGGCACGAGCCCGCGTTCCGGATGCTGCCAGCGCACGAGCGCCTCATGGCCGGTTACTTTGCCCGTGTGCGCATCGACGATGCGCTGGTAGTGCACGCGCAGCTCGTCGCGCCCAAGCGCGCGGCGCAGGTCGGTCTCCAGCGCGAGGCGGCGCGAGGCCGCCTGGTTCATCTGCTCGGTGAAGAACTGGTAGTTTGCGCGCCCGAGCTCCTTGGCGTGGTACATCGCGGCGTCGGCGTTGCGGATCAGCGTCTCGGCGTCGCGCCCGTCGTCCGGGAACACGGCGATGCCGACCGAGCAGGTGACGGCGAGCTCGCGCTCATCGATCACCACCGGAGCCGAGACTTGCTCGATCACCTTCTGCGCCACTTGCGCGGCGTCGGAGGGGCGCCTTACCTCCGGCAGCACGACGACGAACTCGTCGCCGCCGATGCGGCAGATCGTGTCGCCCTCGCGCAGCTGCCTGACCAGGCGCTGCGAGACTTCCTTGAGCAGCACGTCGCCGACGGCATGGCCGAGCGAGTCGTTGATCGGCTTGAAGCGGTCCAGGTCGATGAACATGACCGCGGTCTGCTTGCGATTGCGCTGGCTGAGCGCGAGCGCCTGGCGCAGCCGGTCTTCGAGCAGCCGGCGGTTCGGCAGGCTGGTGAGCGCATCATGGTCGGCGAGGTGTTGCGCGCGCGCCTTCGCTTCCTCGAGCTCCGTGGTGCGCTCGGCGACCGCGCGCTCGAGCGCGTCGCGCGACGCTTCGAGTGATTCGCGCACGGCGTGCTCGGCCGTGACGTCGTCGTAGATCCAGATGGTGCCGGCGCGTGGATTCGAGGGGTCGATCGCCTTGCCAACCACCTTGCACCAGAAGCGGCTGCCGTCCTTGCGGCGGTGCTCACGCTCCGCGGTTACCGAGCCGCCGGCACGCATCTCCTCGTACCAGGCGCTATCGCGCTCGTACTCGTCCCCGGAGCCGTAGATCGCGCGGGTGCCCTGCCCGATGAGCTCGCCCGGCCCATAGCCGAACATCTGCTCGAAGCGTGGATTGCAGCGCTGGTAGGCGCGGTTCTTCACGAACGCGATGCCCACCGTGGCGTTGTCCAGGATCAGCTCCTGCTCGGCAAGCGCGCGCTGCACCCGCTGGTCCGCCTCGCGCTCGGCGGTGACGTCCTCGAAGCTCCAGATCCATTCCTGCACTTCGTCGCCGACGTCGATGCGCCGGCCGCGCGTGCGGCAGCGGTAGGTCGAGCCGTCGCGGCGCTTGAAGCGCCATTCGGCGTCGTGCGTGCCACCCGGCGCGGTCGTGAGATAGGCGAGCGCGCCGGCGCGCTCCCAATCCTCGCGATCGGCGAACAGGCATTCGGAGCTCTGGCCGACGAGCTCGCCGGGGCCCGCGCCGACCATCTCCTCCAGGAAGCGGTTGCAGCGCTGGATGATGCGGTTGCTGACGAAGGCGATGCCTACCGTGGCGTTGTCGAGGATCAGCTCCTGCTCGGCGAGCGCGCGCTCGATGCGCTCCTCGGCTTCGTGCTGGCGCGTGATGTCCTCGAACAGCCACACCGAGCCCTGCGAGGGGTCGCCCGCCTGCAGCGCGCGGCCGCTGATCGAGCACCAGAGCAGACTGCCGTCCTTGCGCACGTGCTGGCGGCGCAGCTGCTGCGTCTCGCCGCGCCATACCGTCTCGTAGACCGGCGCGCCGGCCGCGTCGAACTCGGCGTCGCTCGCGAACATGAAGCGCGTCGACTGATTCAACAGCTCGCCGGGCTCGTAGCCGAAGAGCTCCTCGAATCGCCGGTTGCAGCGCACGATGCGCCGCTCCTTCACGAAAATGATGCCGGCGAGCGCGTTCTCGAGCACCGCGTCCTGCTCGCGCAGCAGCCGATGCAGCGCCTGATCGGCGCGCTTTCTTTCGGTGATGTCCTCGAGCAGCCAGACGTAGCCCTTGGAGCGCTCGCCGGGTTGCACGGCGCGGCCGGTGATGCGGCACCAGAAACCCGAGCCGTCCTGCCGCCGCAGCCACGATTCGCGCGAGTGCGTGCGTCCCTCATCGAGCTCCGGGTAGATATCGGCGATGCGCCGGTACTCCTCCTCGGTGTAGTAGAGGTCGCGCGTCGGCGAGCCGACTGCGGTGCCCGGCGCATAGCCGAACATTTCCTCGTAGCGGCGGTTGCAGCGCACGGTCTTGCGCTCGCGCGTGAACTGGATGCCGACCACCACGTTATTGAGCAGCGCCTGCTGCTCGGCAAGCACGGCCTGCAGCTCCTCTTCGGCCTTGAGCTCTTCCGTGACGTCTTCGACGATCCAGACCGAGCCCTTGTGCGGCGCGCGCGGGTCGACGGCGCGGCCGTCGGCCCGGTTCCAGAACGTGGTGCCGTCCTTGCGGCGGCGCAGCTCGACGCGGCGCGAGGTCTGTCCGCGCGCGAGCGCTTCGTAGACCTTGCCGCCCTGCTCATAGCCCGCACCGCCCGGGTAGAGGATGGTGGTCGGCTGGCCGTCCATCTCTCCCGGCCCATAGCCGTACATCTCCTCGTAGCGCCGGTTGCAGCGCACGATTTGCCGGTCCTTGACGAAGACGATGCCGATCGAGGCGGTGCCGACGATCGCTTCCTGCTCGCGCAGGAGCCGCGACACCTCGTCCGCCTGACGGCGCCGCTCGGTGATGTCTTCGACGATCCACACCGTGCCGCCCTGCGTGTTGGCCGCATCGATCGCCTTGGCGATCATGCGGGCGAGGAAGGTCGAGCCGTCCTTGCGGCGCATCTCCCATTCGACGTCCAGCTGCCGGCCGGCAGAGAGGATCGGCACGGCGATCGCGCCGAGCGCCGCATAGCTCTCGCGGCTTGGATACACCACTTCGCCCGGCTGGCCGACGAGCTCGTCGGATGCGTAGCCGAACATCTCGGCAAACTTCGGGTTGGTCAGGAAAAAGCGGCGCTCACGGGTAAAGGCGATGCCGATCGAGGCGTTGGCGAGCAGCGCCTCGTATTCAAGCTGACCGTGGCGCGAGCGGCCGGCGATCGCCGGCGGCTGCGGCTCGGGCCGCAGCCCCGCCGCGGCTTCCGCCGCCTCCCGGCGCGCCGCAGGCTCGCTCATCGTGCGCTCGCAGCCAGGCTGCGAAACTCCTGCGCGTAACGCGCGAGGTCATGCGCGGCGCGGGCGCGCTGCTCGCGCGTCAGGCTGCGGTCGATGTCGAGGATCATGGCGCCGTACTCCTTGCGCGCCGCATCGACGGCGGCGGCATAGGCCGGCTCGCGGCCGCGATCCCAGTCGGCGACGAAGTCGGGCAGGCGCTTCTTTGCTTCCCTGGCGCGCAGGATGGCGAGCAATTGCGCCTGCAGGCGCTTGTGGTCGCGATCTCGCAGCTCATCGAGCATGGGCGCGCGCTCCGAGTATTGCGCTACGCGCTCGACCTGCGCTCGGGACAGTCTCCCCAACCAGTCCTCCAGTCGCTCGACGTTGCGCTCGGTGCGGCGCTTGCGGCGCTCGCGCTCCCCGCCGCGCAGGTTCTCCCTTTCGAACCTGCGGTTGTCTTCCGCAATGCGGCGCTCGAAATGCGCGATCTGCTGCGGCGTCAGCCGATCGAGCAGGGGTGCCATGTTTTCTGCTGCCGCGCGCGCGTCTTCTCTCAATTGCGCGACGACGGAATCGTACCCCCAAACGAGATCGTCAGGTTGCAGATGCTGCTCGAGGCGCCGCCGCGCTTCGTCCGCGATCTGTGCATATTTCGGCAGCGAGTGCGTGCGATGCCACGCCATGAACGCGGCGATGCGCTCGTCGAGCTCCTCGGCCTGCGCTTCGTCCGGATCGAGGTAATGTGCGGCGCGCCAGCGCAGGTAAATTTCTGCGTTGTCATAAACGAGCCGCACCGCGCTGCAACCCGCGAGCAGCACAAGGACGAGAACTGCGCAAAGCGCCCTTACCAAAAACTTTCCACCGTGATATGGCCGGGCGCACGCCGCCGGTGCTTGCGCATGCCGCGCGCGGCGAGCGCCGTGGTTGCGTCACGCAGCATCTGCGGATTGCCGCACAGCATGACGTGCGAGCTCTCCGGCGTGAGCCGCAACCCCGCCGCCTTCTCCAGCCTGCCGTCGGCAATCGCCGCGGGGATGCGCCCGGCGAGCGAGCCGGCAGCCTGCTCGCGGCTGACGAATGTGACATAGCGGGCAGCGGTGCCGCGGATCACTTCCTTATAGGTCAGCTCGCTCGCATAGCGGACCGCGTGCACCAGGACCACGTTCTTGAACCGCTGCCACGGCGCCTCGGTGCGCAGGATCGCAAGGAACGGCGCGAGGCCGGTGCCGGTCGCCACCAGCCACAGCGTCTCGGCATCGGGCACCTCGGACAGGACGAGAAATCCCGCCGGATTTGCGGCGACGTAGAGCGCATCGCCGGCGTTGAGCTTGGCCAGCCGCGGCGAGAGCGGCCCCTCGGGGACGATCACGCCGTAGAACTCGAGCACCGGATCGTCGGGCGGGTTGACGAAAGAGAACGCGCGCGCGACGCGCGAGCCCGCATTTCCTTCCATGGTATTCAGGGCGATGCGCACGAACTGGCCCGCTTCGTAGCGCAGCTGCGCCCCATCCACACGCAAGGAGAACAGCGTCTCGGTCCAGTGCCGGTTCTCGATCACCCGGCCGGTGAGCCACTTCTCGCTCATTGCATCCTGTAGGGCTCTAGGTGCATGTCGGCGACTTCGCCGCCCAGCATGACGATCGCACCATGGCGGCGATTGTTGCCGGTGTCCGAGAACTCGAACGTATAGGTGCGCCTTATTTTCAGCTGTCCCTCGTCGTCACGCGCGAGGCGCATGCGGGCAAAGGCCACCGTGTCGTCGAGGAACTGCAGCTGGTAGCGCTCGCAGGCCGAGCGACCGGCTCGCACCGCGCGCTCGCGCGCCTTCAGGCTGTCGGCCCAGAGCAGCGTTCCGAGCGCGATCACCAGCAGCAGCACGAGCGCTTCCCACATCGGCCGATTATAGGGAGGCGTCCTGCTTCAGCAGGTCGGCGCCTTTCTCGGCGACGGCGATGACGGCCGCATTGATATTCCCCGATGGCACCGCAGGCATCACCGACGCGTCGATCACGCGCAAGCCGCCGATGCCCTTCACGCGCAGCCGCTCGTCGACCACGGTTCCCATGCCGCACGTCGAAGTCGGATGGAATACCGTCTCGCCATATTCGCGCACGAAGGCGAGCAGCCGATCGTCGCTTTGCGCCTTGGCGCCCGGCAATTCCTCGGCAGCGACGTACTCGGAGAGCGGCGGCGTGTTGACGATGCGACGCACGAGCTTGACCCCATCGACCATCACGCGACGATCGTTTTCCGTCGCGAGATAGTTGTACCTGATCGCCGGCGGCTCCGCCGGATCGGGCGTGCGGATCATCACGCTGCCGCGCGATTCGACCTGGAGCTGCGACACCGAGCAGGTGAAGCCGGAAAACGGATGCAGCACGCCGCCGCGCTTCGCGGTGGAGAAATTGATGAAATAGATCTGCACATCCGGCCGCTTGAGCTCGGGGCGTGTGCGCGCGAACGCGGCGGCATAGCCCGCGGCAATGGTGAGCGGTCCCTGCCGGCGAAGGAGATACTGCGCGCCAATGCGCGCGCGGCCGAGCCAGGACGCCATGTCATCGTTCAGCGTAAGCGGCTTGCCGCAGCGCCAGAACGTGCGCACGTAATAGTGATCCTGCAAGCCATCGCCGACCGGCAGCTCGGCGATGACCGGGATGCCGTGGCGCTGCAGGAGCGCGGCCGGACCGATGCCCGAGAGCTGCAAGAGCTGCGGCGAGTTGAACGCGCCGCCGGCGACGATCACCTCGCGGCGCGCACGGTAGGTCTCGGTGGCGGTGCGCACGCCGCTCGCCCGGCGACCGTCGAATGTAATGGCGGTAGCAAGCGTGTTGACGAGCAGGTGCAGGTTCGGCCGCTTCTCGGCCGGCCGCAAGTAACCGGTAGCGCTGCTGCAGCGGCGCCCGCGACAGGTATTCGCCTGGTAGTAGCCCGTCCCTTCCTGCGAGGCGCCGTTGAAGTCCCGATTGCGCGGAATGCCGCGTGCCGCAGCCGAGGCGATGAAGGCGTCACAGAGCTCGTGACGCTCGAGATCACCGACCTCCAGCGGGCCGCCGACGCCGTGCCAGGCATCTGCGCCACGCGCCTGGTTCTCCGATTTCTTGAAGTACGGCAGGAGATCGGCGAAACGCCAGCCGCGAATGCCCCAGCCGTCGTAGTCCTCGGGCTGGCCGCGGATGTAGACGAGGCCGTTGATCGAAGACGAGCCGCCGAGCACCTTGCCGCGCGGGGTGAAGATGCGGCGGCCGCCCAGCAGCGGCTCGGGCTCCGATTGGTATGCCCAGTTGACATCGGTGCGCGCGAAGAGCTTGCCGTAGCCAAGCGGCACGTGGATCCAGAAATGCGTATCGCGCGGCCCCGCCTCGATGAGGAGCACGCTCGTGCGCGGATCCTCGGTGAGCCGGCTGGCGAGCACGCACCCGGCCGAGCCCGCGCCGACGACGATGTAGTCGTACGTGCTCAGACGGTAGCGATCGGTGTCGCCGGCGAACCGACCGCGCCCGGCAGGCGCAGCGGCGGCGCGGTGAGCAGAAAGCGGTTGCGGCCGTGCGCACGCAGCCAGCGCGCGAGCTCGGTGAGATAGAACAGCTCACCCAGGTGGATGCCGTTCTTGAAGATGCAGTGCTCGTGCAGCGGCATCGCCGCATGCGGGCGCGGCTTGCTGATGCTGGTGGGAATCAGCTCGACGGCGAAGTTGTCCGCGATGAGGCAGGCCACGCCGCTGTCGCTCACCCACTGGAGGAGGCGATCGTCACGGCCTTCCAGGCCGCTACAGGTGCCGTGCAAGAGCTTCGGATCCGGGTTCTTGCGCAGCTCCAGGATCACGTCGGCGAAGCCGGTGTAGAAGCACAGCATGTCGCCGCGCTCGACCTGCACCTTGTCCGCCTCGAGGATGCGCATCAGCTCGTCGCAGGTGACCGCGTGGCGCTCGCGGCCAAAGTGGTGATGCAGATCGACCAGCACGCCGCGCCCCTGCGCGCCATGCTCCGCGAGGTGCTGGATGCCGAGCGCCTTCGCCTGCGTTCCCTCGTAGCGCGCCCACGGCTCGGCGTTGCGATTTTCCGGCGCCGGCACGACGTCCTCGCCCGCGCGAAAACCGTTGTAGAAAACGATTTCCGCCTCGCCATCGCCGTTCGCGTCGAAGCGGCTGCCGATGTGCGCAAAGGAGTCCCACTGCGTCGAGTACTGCAGCGTCATCAGCACGACGTCGTCGCAGACGACGTCCGTCAAGTCAGGGTTATCTGCGGCGAGCGGATAGCAGAAGTTCTGCCGGCCTTTGTTCTTGCCGGCATCGCGCACGGTGGCGGCGATGCGCGGCGGACTGCGGCGCGGGTTGAGCACGGTACCGCCAGGGTAGTCGAGCGGCAGCGACAGACAGAAGCTGATTCCCTCCTTCACTTCGGCAACACCCTGCAGCACCTTCTCGCGCGTCACCAGGTTCATGCGGCCGCGCTGATCGTCGGCGCCGAACTGGCCCCAGTTCGACCCAGGCGGACGCTGCTTCCAGCGTTGGCTCATGGCACCCTCAGTAGTAATGGCGGCCGATCCACTCGGCGACGAGCGCGGGCTTCGGCGCGCCCTCGCACTCGATGGTGACGTTCCAGGTCACTTGCACGCCGTTCGCTTCGATGCGCTCGTACTTCGCCAGCGTGAAGCGTGCGCGCACGCGCGAGCCGGCGGGCACGGGCGAGGTGAAGCGCACGCGGTTCAGCCCGTAGTTGACGCCCATCCTGCGGTCGCTGAAGGAGAACGTGCATTCCGAAAGGTGCGAAAGGAGCGAGAGCGTGAGAAAGCCATGGGCGATCGTGCCGCCGAATGGAGAATTCTTCGCCCGCGCCCCATCGACGTGGATCCACTGGAAGTCCTCGATCGCGCGCGCGAACGTGTCGATACGCTCCTGCGTGACCTCGACCCATGGCGAGACGCCCACTTCCTCGCCGACACGCGACTCGAGCTCGCGGATGGTGCTCATCGCGCTCGCAAGCGCTCGACAAGCGCGCGCGTCTCGGCGGCACGGCGCGGCGCGCCGGCCGGGTCGAGCCGGTCGAGCTGCGCACGCAGTGAC
>DASSLQ010000116.1:0-11399 GCA_035689325.1 Burkholderiales bacterium
CGCGATGTGCTTTTCATCGACGAGATCCATCGCCTCTCGCCGGTGGTGGAGGAGATCCTCTATCCGGCGCTCGAAGACTTCCAGCTCGACATCATGATCGGCGAGGGGCCGGCGGCGCGCTCGATCAAGCTCGATCTGCCGCCCTTCACGCTCGCCGGCGCTACCACGCGCGCCGGCATGCTGACCAACCCGCTGCGCGAGCGCTTTGGCATCGTCGCGCGCCTGGAGTTCTACAGCGAAGGGGAATTGACCACCATCGTGCGCCGCTCGGCGCGGCTGCTGAAAGTCCCGCTGGAGGACGAAGGCGCGCGCGAGATCGCCTGCCGCTCGCGCGGCACGCCGCGCGTGGCGAACCGGCTATTGCGCCGCGTGCGCGACTACGCCGAGGTCAAGGCGGACGGGCGCGTCAGCAAGGCGATCGCCGAGGCCGCGCTCAAGATGCTCGACGTCGACTCGCTCGGGCTCGACGTCATGGACCGCAAGCTCCTGCTCGCGGTGATCGAGAAGTTCGGCGGCGGGCCCGTCGGCCTGGAGAACCTTGCGCACGCCATCGGCGAGGATGCCGAGACCATCGAGGACGTGCTCGAGCCCTATCTCATCCAGCAGGGCTACCTGCAGCGCACGCCGCGCGGGCGCATGGCGACGCTCACGGCGTATCGCCATTTCGGCATCGTCGCGCCTTCGGCGCCCAGAGATCTGTTATCCGACAGCTGAAGCTGCCGCTCCGCGTCTACTACCAGGACACCGACGCGGGCGGAGTCGTGTACCACGCGCAATACCTCTCGTTCATGGAGCGCGCGCGCACGGAGCTCCTGAACCGCTCCGGGGTCGATCTTGCCCAGCTCGCGGAAAAGCGCGGCGTGCAGTTCATGGTAGCGAGCCTCGAAGTCAAGTATTACCGCGCCGCCCGGCTTAACGAGCTCATTTCGGTGAGTGCGGAAGTGGTTAGAATCGGCCGCGCGAGTGTCGTGTTTCGCCAGCGGGTGGAACGGCAGAACGAGTTGCTGGTCGAAGCGCAAGTCACGCTCGCCGTGGTGGACAGAGGCCGCATGAAGCCGGCCCGCATGCCGCACGAACTCGAACAGGCACTTAACTAATGCCGACCGTCACACAGGATCTGGACATCTGGGCGCTCATCGTTCACGCGAGCTTCGTCGTGAAGGTGGTGATGGTGGTGCTGCTCGCGGTTTCTTTCATGTCGTGGATGTTCATCTTCCAGAAGTGGTTCGTCCTGCGCCGCGCCCTGGCGCAGACGCTGAACTTCGAGCGCGAGTTCTGGGGCGGCAAGGACCTGAACGCGCTCTACCAGGGCGCGGTGAACCAGCGCCACACCATCGGCTCGCTCGAGCGGGTGTTCGAGGCGGGCTACCGCGAGTTCGCGAAGCTGCGCCAGCAGGCGGGCACGCAAGCGACCGACATGGTCGCCGGCGCGCGCCGCGCGATGCGCGCCACCTTCCAGAGCGAGATGGATTTCCTCGAGCGTCGTCTCGCGTTCCTCGCGTCGACCGGGTCCGTCAGCCCCTACGTCGGCCTCTTCGGCACGGTCTGGGGAATCATGCACGCCTTCCGCAACCTCGCTAACGTGCAGCAGGCGACGCTCGCGCAGGTCGCGCCGGGCATCGCGGAGGCGCTCGTCGCCACCGCCATCGGCCTGTTCGCCGCCATCCCGGCCGTCGTGGCCTATAACCGCTACTCGTACGACGTCGAGCGCCTGGGCAACCGGTTCGAGAGCTTCATGGAGGAGTTCTCCAACATCCTGCATCGCCAGGCGGTGAGGTAGCGCAGTGCCCGCGTTGCGCAGACGCGGCCCGATGCACGAGATCAACATCGTGCCGTACGTCGACGTGATGCTGGTGCTGCTCGTGATCTTCATGGTCACGGCGCCGCTCGTCACGCCGGCCGTGATCGACCTGCCGACGGTGGAGAAGGCGGGACAGCCGCGAGTCGTGCCGCTCGAGGTGTACGTGAAGTCGGACCGCGGCCTGGTGGTGAGGAGCCGCGACCGCGCCGGCGTGATCGTCTCCGAGCGCACCGTGTCGCGCGCGGAGCTGGCGAGCGCGATCAAGGAAGTGCGCGGCAAGAATGCCGAGCTCTCGGTGCTCGTCGGCGGCGACAAGGACGCGCGCTACGAGGCGGTGCTGCAGGTGATGGACGAGCTGCGCAGGCAGGGCGTGAGCCGCGTCGGCTTGCAGGTGAAGCTCGCCCAGTGAGCACCGCGGAGCTGACGTCCGGCAGGTACGGCAGCCGCCCGCGCCCCGCGCTCGCCCCGGCGGCGACGCTTTCCGCGCTGGTGCACGGCTGCCTGATCGCGGTGCTGTTTCTCGGCGTGCGTTTCCAGAGCAATCCGCCCGAGGCGGTGACGGTGGAGCTCTGGGAGGCGCCCCCGCCGCCGCCCCCGCCGCCCGCGGTAGAGCAGAAGCCGCCGCCGAAACCCGTGCCGCAGCCCGAGCCCGAGCCGCAGGTGAAGAAGCCGGAGATCGCGCTGCCCGAGAAACCGAAGCCCAAGCCTAAGCCCGAGCCCAAGCGCGACCTCGCGTTCGAGAAGCGCCTCAGGGAACAGGCCGCGCTCGAGGAAAAGAAGATCGACGAGCAGAGGAAGGAGCGCGAGCTGCGCGAGCTGATCGCGCGTCAGCAGGCCGCGGCACGCGACAAGGCGCTGCTCAGCTGGACCGACAAGATCCGCGCCAAGATCCGCGGCAACATCATCCTGCCGCAGGACATCCCGGGCAACCCGGAAGCGATCTTCGACGTTACCATCCTGCCGACCGGCGAGGTGCTCACGGTGCGCAAGCGCAAGTCGAGCGGTCACGCCGGTTACGATGACGCGGTGGAGCGTGCGATCATGAAATCGTCGCCGCTGCCGCCGCCCGACGATCGCGCCGTTTTCCGGCGCGACCTCGAATTAAAATTCCGCCCCCAGGACCGATGATCCGAACACTCGCTTTCCTGCTTCTCTGGATTCCGGCGGCGCACGCCCAGCTCTCGATCGAGATCACCGGCGCGGGCGCGCAGCGCATCCCGATCGCGATCGTGCCGTTCGCCGGCGAAAACACGCTGCCGCCGGGCATCAGCAACATCGTGCGCGCCGACCTCGAGCGGAGCGGTCTGTTCCGCGGCCTCGAGCTGCCGCCGATCGTGCCGCCGCCGACCGAGGCGACCAACGTCAACTATGCCGAGTGGCGCTCGCGGCTCGCCGACGCGCTGCTGGTCGGCTCGGTGCAGCAGCGGCCCGATGGCCGCTTCGAGGTGCGCTTCCGGCTGCACGACGTGGTGAAGCAGCAGCCGCTCGGCGGCATCGCCTACACGCTGAACAAGGACCAGGGGCGCGCGACTGCGCACCGCATCTCGGACTTCGTGTACGAGAAGCTCACCGGCGAGAAGGGCGTCTTCTCGACCCGCATCGCGTACGTGGTCAAGCGCGGCAACCGCTACGAGCTGCAGATCGCGGACTATGACGGCGCGAATGCCGAGACCGCGCTCGCTTCCTTCGAGCCGATCATCTCGCCGGTCTGGTCGCCCGACGGCAAGCGCCTCGCCTATGTCTCGTTCGAGAACAAGAAGCCGGTGGTCTATATCCATTCGCTCTCCGACGGCCGGCGCCACGTGGTGGCCAACTTCAAGGGCTCGAACTCGGCGCCGGCCTGGGCGCCCGATGGCAATCGCCTCGCCGTGGTGCTCTCGCGCGAGGGCGGCTCGCAGCTCTTCATGATCAACGCCGACGGCAGCGGGGTGCGGCGCCTCGCGAGCTCCACCGCGATCGACACGGAGCCGCGCTTCTCGCCCGACGGCCAGTGGATCTACTTCACCTCCGACCGCGGCGGCACGCCCCAGATCTACCGCATGAGCGCGAACGGGGGAGAGCCGCAGCGCGTCACCTTCGAGGGCAGCTATAATGTTTCGCCGAGAATAAGCCCGGACGGCAAGACGCTTGCGTACATCACGCGCAACGACGCAAAGTTCCAAGTCGCGCTGCTCGATCTGTCGACCCGTCAGGTGCAGATTCTCACCGACAGTGATCGCGACGAATCCCCCAGCTTCGCCCCCAACGGCCGCATGATCCTGCTCGCCACCGTGATCGGCGAGCGCGGCGTGCTCTCGGCAGTGTCCGCCGACGGCCGCGTCAAGCAGCGCCTGAGCACCGCCGCGGGCGACGTGCGCGAGCCGGCCTGGGGCCCGTTCATCGAATGAAAAGGAGCGATGCCATGCGTGCCATGTTGTGTGTGCTGAGCGCGGCGAGCCTCGCGCTCGCGTCCTGCGCGACCGAAGAGCAGAAGCCGGCGGGACAGGCGCCGGTGGAGTCGAAGCCCGGCGCGCCGCAGCCCGTGCAGACCCAGCCGGTGAAGCCGGTCGAGACGCCGAAGGCGGGCGCCGCCTCGGCGTTCGCGGCACTCAAGGATCCGAAGAACATCCTGTCGAAGCGCTCGGTCTACTTCGACTTCGACAAGTTCGAGGTCAAGTCCGAGTACCGGCCGCTGGTGGAAGCGCACGCCAAGTTCCTGCGCGAGAACCCGGGTGCCAAGATGCTGATCCAGGGCAACGCAGACGAGCGCGGCAGCCGCGAGTACAACGTCGGCCTCGGCCAGCGCCGCTCCGACGCGGTGAAGAAGATGCTCACGCTGCTCGGGGCGCGCGAAGAGCAGATCGAGGCGGTCAGCCTCGGCGAGGAAAAACCCTCGTGCAGCGAGCACAGCGAAGAGTGCTGGGCCAAGAACCGCCGCGACGACATGCTCTACAGCGGCGAGTATTGATGCTGCGGTACCTGATCCTCGCCGCCGGCTGCGCGGCTGCCTTCAGCGCGGCGGCGCAGGGCCTGTTCGACGACAACGAGGCGCGCCGGCGCATCGACCTGCTGCGCCAGGAGATGACCGAAAACCAGCGCCAGGTCGCCGAGCAGCTGAAGAAGCTCGACGCGGCGGTCTCCTCCGCCTCCGACCGCAGCGCGCTGCTGCAGATCGCGACGCAGGTGGAAACGCTCAACAACGAGCTCGCACGCATGCGCGGCCAGCTCGAGACGCTCGCCAACCAGGCCGAGACCGCCGAGCGGCGCCAGAAGGACCTCTACCTCGACATCGACACGCGCCTGCGCAAGCTCGAGCAGTCGCGCGAGCAGGCGGCGACGCCCGCCGGGCCCGCCGGCTCGCCGGAAGCGGAAGCGTCGCCGGCCGAGATGCGCGCCTACCAGGCGGCGCTCGACCAGTTCAAACTCGGCAACTACTCCCTCGCGGTTTCGGCGATGCAGGGCTTCCTGGTCACGTATCCGAGCAGCAAGCTCGCGGCGAACGCGCAGTACTGGATCGGCATGGCGTACTCGGGCCAGCGCGACTACAAGCAGGCGATCTCGGCGCAGCGCAAGCTCCTGTCCGCCTGGCCCGATAGCGAAAAAGCGCCCGATGCAATGCTCTCGATCGCGAGCTCCCAGGAAACGATGGGCGAGCGCAAGAACGCGCAGAAGACCCTCGAAGAGCTGATCGCCAAGTACCCGAAGAGCAACGCCGCCGCGAGCGCCAAGCAGCGCCTCGCCGCTTTCTCCAAACGTTGAGCCCACACGCGTCGCCCCCGCGAAAGCGGGGGCCCAGTTTTTAAAAGCATGGGTTCCCGCTTGCGCGGGAACGACGTCATAGATGACCGACACTAATCCCGCCGCGCTGGTCCCCTACGTGACCGGCGGGGCCTTCATTCTCGCTTTCATCTTCGGCGCGGTCGGCAACAAGACGCGTTTTTGCACCATGGGCGCGGTCGCGGACTGGGTGAACATGGGCGAGACGTCGCGTCTTCGCATGTGGCTTCTGGCCATTGCCGTCGCCATCCTCGGCGCCGCCGGCCTGCAATTGACCGGGCTGGTGGACTACTCCAAATCGATCTACACGACGCCGAACTTCACCTGGCTCTCGTATCTCGTCGGCGGCTTGCTCTTTGGCGTTGGCATGACGCTCGGCTCGGGCTGCGGCTCGAAGACGCTGATCCGCGTCGGCGCCGGGAATCTCAAGTCGCTCATCGTCTACGTCTTCCTCGGCATCGCCGCCTACATGACCCTGCGCGGCATCCTCGGCGCGTTTCGCGTCGGCGTGCTGGAGAAGGCGGTGATCACGCTCCCCGCCGGTCAGGACCTGCCATCGCTGCTCGCCGCCGCCACGGGCGCCAGCAAATCGAGCTTGAGCGCCGCGCTCGCGCTGGTGGTTGCCGGCGCGCTGCTCGCATTTGTCTACGCGAGCCGCGACTTCCGCGCCGATTTCGACTACACGCTCGGCGGCGTCGTTACAGGCTTGGTCGTGGTCGGCGGCTGGTACGTGAGCGGCGTCCTCGGCCATGTCGCCGAGGATCCGAGCACGCTGCAAGAGGCTTTCGTCGCCACGAACAGCGGGCGCATGGAGTCGTTCTCGTTCGTTTCGCCGATGGCCTACACGCTCGACTACCTGATGCTGTGGACCGACAAGTCGAAGATGATCACCTACGGCATCGCCTCGGGCCTCGGCGTCATCGCGGGCTCCGCGGCCTACGCGCTCGCGACGCGCACGTTCCGCTGGGAAGGCTTCCGCGACGCCGCCGACACCGCCAACCATGTGGTCGGCGGGATGCTGATGGGCTTCGGCGGCATCACCGCGCTTGGCTGCACCATCGGCCAGGGCATCTCGGGCTTCTCCACGCTCGCGCTCGGCTCGATCCTCACGTTCGTCGCGATCGTCGCGGGCTCTGCGGCGACCATGAAGTGGCAATACTGGCGAATGACGCGCGAGGGCTGATAAAATTCCGCCCCTTCAGCGCGTTACCACTCCATATACGGGTCGTTAGCTCAGCTGGTAGAGCAGCGGACTTTTAATCCGTTGGTCGGCGGTTCGAATCCGCCACGACCTACCATCATTCAATAGCTTAAAAGAAGAACATCACAGCCATGAAGTGCTGAAGGCGGGCTGTACGCGACTATTCTCCAGCGATTTGGCGCGTGTCCCGGGGCTGGTGCGCCAAAAAAAGAGCGAGCTGGCGTTTCTCTACGAGCCGAGCGCGGGCGAGAAAGGTCTGGGAGAGACGGCATTGACCTACCTACGGTAGGTCGATCCCGGACATCTGATCGTGGGTCGAGGTCGAGAGGCCATCGAGGCCCGGACGCGAGGTATCGATGCCGACGGTTGCATGGTCGGAGATCGAGCCGCCGATACCGTCATACGTCGCGCTGACCTTCACATCCACGTTGAGGATAGGGCCGCTGGGGTCGTGGCCGTCGGCGACCTCGACGGAGCCCTCTGCACCGATACTGCCATTCTCGCCGAGATCCCAGTCGTGGCCGATGCCGACTTGGGGTTTTTCCGTACTGGCCCACATTCCCCCGGCGAAGTCGATCTTGTCAGCGCCCGCCCATTTGGCCCACGGCTTCCACCACGGCTCCTTGCCGTTATCGCTTCCGTTGCCTTTGCCCCCCGACTTGCTGTCGTTGGGGCCAGAGCCGTCGCCGGTGCCTTGCGCGTTACTGCCGGCCGTTGAAGCTGAGCCGCCGAGCCACGGAATGGCTCCCGCGACCGCGGCAGCCGCAGCGCCCGGCAGTGACGCGAAACAGCAGGCGTAGTCCCAGCAGTCGGCAAGTGCGCGGCGCGAGACGAAGGGCACGAAGAAAGCGAGGAGGACGAGCTTCGTGACGAGGCTTGGCCGCCCCAAATGCGCGCGCGGCAGAAGGTGGACGCTCTGGCGCAGTCCGAGCCACCCGTTCGGAAGAAGGAACAGCATCAGGGCGATACCGACAAGGATGCCTGTCACTTCTGGGCCGAACTCGCCCCCCTGTACCGATTGCATATTTGGGACCGCGATGATGGTACGGCAGAGGACGTAGGAAATGACAACCGCTGCGGTAAGGCGGAGGACGGCGGGGTACTGCTCGATCGTGGCCGTCCAACGCCGCCAAGCCGAAAGGCGCGGCAAGAGATAGGCCGTCGTGAGCAACACGATGGCGAGCACGCCGAAAATCAGCTCGGCTTCGGCGAACGTCGTGAAATCGGGCTGGTAGTTGGTGGGAGTGTGGAGAAAGCCGGACAGCAGTAGGACGGTGACCGCGGCGCCGAGGATAGTTCTTGTCCACGCGGGGATGCATTGCTCGATGGGCAGGCTCTGCCGCAAGGCCGCCTGGGTACGCTGCAGCACGCGTCCGTTCTCGGCGCCAGCGCCAACGAGCATAGCCCGCACGAGAACACCAGCGATCGCCGCCGGCACGAACCACGTCAAAGTGACCTCGCGGTAATAAGGGACGGTCATGCGCGGCACGCCGCCATTCCAGAGCATGACGGTGCGGAAGACCATCGGGGCCATGCATCCCCAGGAGTAGACAAGCAGACCGTGAATGGCCGTGGTGAGACCGACGCTAAGTGCGGTCGAGCGTCGCATGCGCGGATGCGCCGAGCGCGCGAGCTCTTTCGCCATCACGATGGCGAGCGAGGCGATGAAGAAGAAAAGAATGTAGCTGACGAGCAGCGGGACGTGGCGGTAAATCCAGGCGTAGGAGGAATCGAGGTTGCGCCAGCCGGGGCCGGGCGCGATGGGCCCGTGGATGATATCGCCGAGCGCATAGCCGAGCACGAGCACGAGGCCGAGGTTCGCGCTGAGTGTGCCGACGCCGATGGCGACCAACATCAGAGCAAGATTTTCAGCAAAGACAACGCGCGTCGGGCCGCCGTAGCCGTCGGCGCTCGCCATGGGCGCGAGCAGATTGCCCGCGAAGCCATTCGAGCCGACGATGGTGCGAAAACTCCAGTGGGTCAGGCCTTCGGCGAAGCCCAGCGCGAACATCGCGAAGACAAGAAAGATGGCGAGGCGCGGCCACGCCGTGAGATAGATGCCGTCAGACCAAACGGCCCACAGCATGGTCGAGAAGCGGCGCAACCGCGCGGGAATGCGTACCCACCAGAGATCCGCGAAGCGCTCTGGAAATGAACTTGGCTGCGAAGACGGAATAGGCCCCGAGCTGGGCGTGCGGCTCGAAACGTTCGGGCGCGTTGTACTCATCCTTCACACGCTCGCCGCTGACAGGTCAGCAAATTTCTCGAGTTGTTCCGCGCGGGATCGCCCATCTGGATTCGTCATGACCGTGAAGTTCGCGGCCTGCCCGGCGAGGAACGTGCGCAACCCCAGCCACTCGACACCGGCGCGTAGAGGCTCACGAGACGCGTTGCGGCCGGCTTCGGGAAGCTGCTGACGGCGACCGTGCGCTGGATAGGCGCCGGGGTGTTGGTGATGTTCACGTTGAGCCCGTCGGACGGACCGGCCGCCAAGGTCGTGACCGGCATCATCGCCAGGACGCCGACGATGTAACCGCAGAAAACCAATCCGAAATCATACGTACCCCCTCCCGGGTAAATAGCGGTCCGAGACTACGCGCACTGCGCGGGCAGAACAAGAGGTCCGCTTCATGTCGAGGTTGAGCGGCAGCGAAATCGCCGCTATCAGGTTCTTCTCCAACAGCCAGGATAAGTGCATTAAGATTTTTCGGGCAGCGCAGTGCTGCCTGTCTAGGGGAGGGCGGATGGTTGCGACCTTGTTCCCGGTTTGGCTGATGGCGCTCCTTGTCGCTTTGGTTACGGCATGCGCCGGCGCGCCGACGGAGCGCGAGCGCGTAGCGAAGATCGTCGCCGATCAAACGCGCAGCGCCGCGGACCGCAAGAACGACGAGCGGCGCAATCCAGTCGAGCTCTACAGTTTCGTCGGCGCGCGCCCTGGAATGCGCGTGCTCGACATCAGCGCGGGCGGCGGATACACGACGGAGCTGCTCGCTCGGATGGTGGCGCCGGGCGGAACCGTGTACGCGCAGGCGCAGAAGCCCAACCCGCGGCTCCTCGAGCGCATGAAGGCGCCGGCGATGCAGAACGTCGTGCTGGTGGTGCGCAGGTTCGACGACCCGGTGCCGCCCGAAGCGAACGGCCTGGATCTCGTGACGCTGATGTTCAACTACCACGACCTTGGATTTCTCGGCGTGGACCGCGCGGCGCTGAACCGCGCGGTGTTCCAGGCGCTGAGGCCCGGCGGGCTCTACGTCATTGCCGACCACTCGGGTCGGCCGGGGACGGGTATCTCCGAATCGAACACGCTGCACCGGATCGAGGAGTCGTTCCTGCGCAGGGAGGTCGAGGCCGCAGGGTTCCGCCTGGTGGAGGAAGGAACGTTCCTGCGCAATCCGAACGACCCGCGAGACCGCGAGACGCCAGACCCGCCGCAACCGAAAGACGAGTTCGTCCTGAAGTTCGTGCGGCCCTAGCTGTTATCGGCCGGCGACGCTACTGCGCGCGTGCACCGGTAACTTCGACCTCGACGCGCCGGTTTTGCGCGCGGCCCTGAGCGGTCTTGTTGTCGGCGACCGGTTGCGTCAATCCCTTGCCCTGCGTGCGAATCTTCGAGCCGTCCAGACCCTTGCCGACGAGATAGGTTTTTACCGCTGCGGCGCGCTGCTCGGAGAGCTTTTGATTCGCCGCTGCGCTGCCGACGTTATCGGTGTGGCCAGTCACGATCATTGAGTCAATCGTGACGCTTGCGTCTGTGAGCTTGGCGGCGACGTCGTCGAGCTTGGCGCGCCCCTGCGGCTTCAAGTCGGCCTTGCCCGTATCGAACGTGGCGTCGGCACCGAGCGTCACTGCCACCGTGCGTTTTACCGGCGCGGGCGGTGGCACCACGACAGGCGCGGCGACAATCGGCGCTGCGGCGACTGGTGCGGCGACCGGCGCTGGCGGCGGAGGCGGAGGCGGGGCCGCCGCGGCGGTCGGTCGCACTACGGGCGTCGGTTTCTTTACGAGCTCGGGGTCGCACTCGGCGATGGCCTTGTCCGGCGTCCACGAATAAGTGCGCCAGCACAGACCAAATGGATTCTTCGTCACCAGGCCGCTCATGTCGCGGGCGTAGGCATCGTTATCGACCCGCTGAGCGCTGGCTGGCACTGCAAGTGCCGCGAAGGCGAGCGCGGCAATCGGTATACGGAACATGGTCATGGCGGCACCTCCCTGCTGCCGGAGTCTAGGCAGCAAGGCCGTCCGATTGCTATGAGACCTTGGTCGTATGACAGTTGGTCGGCGGTTCGAATCCGCCACGACCTTACCAATCTCTTCAAGCAGTTGCGCTCGCCTTGATCTCGCCGCCGGTTTGGCCAAGATGCGCCCCCTTGATACGGCTCAATACGCCATGAGGGCGGCGGCGCAAAGTAAACGCGGAGCGTCGCGGAGGTCACTATGCTCAAGAGACTTCTTCCCCTGTCTGCATCGATAGTTGTCCCTTCTCTTGCTATTGCGCAATCGAATGAAGGCTGGCGTGGGTGGGACGGTCCCGGTCCTTGGCACATGTGGGCAGGCGGCTCGGGCTTCTGGTGGATCTTTCCGCTTTTCATGCTCGTCATGGTGGGCTTGTGCGTCTTTTTCATGATGGGGCGCCACGGGCAC
>DASSLQ010000117.1:0-5852 GCA_035689325.1 Burkholderiales bacterium
GCCTTCTGCGCCGGCAAGCGCGAAGTGCTGATCGTGGAGGAAGGGCAGCCGGCGTACATCGAGGACGCCGTTCTCGCCGCATTGCGGCGCGCGGAGGTGAACGGCGTCAAGGTGCGCGGCAAAGATGTGCTGCCGCTCGCGGGCGAGTACACCGGTGAAGTGGTGCTTGGCGGCATCGCGAGGTTCCTCGGTCGCGAGCAAGCCACGGCGCCCATCAAGCAGCTGAAAGAGCGCGCCGCGCAGCTGCTCGGCGCGCTGCCGCAGCGCCCGCCCGGCTTCTGCGTCGGCTGCCCGGAGCGGCCGGTGTTCTCGGCGATGAAGCTCCTCGAGCGCGAGACCGGCAAGTTCCACTTGTCGGCGGATATCGGCTGCCATCTCTTCTCCACGCTGCCGCCCTTCAATATCGGCAACACCGTGCTCGGCTACGGCCTCGGCCTCGCGTCCAACTCGGCCGTACATCCGGCCATGGCGCGACGCACGGTGACGATGATGGGCGACGGCGGCTTTTGGCATAACGGGCTGACGTCCGGCGTCGTCAACCACGTGTTCAACAAGAACGACGGCATTCTCGTGATCATGAAGAACGGCTACAGCTCCGCCACCGGCACGCAGGAGCTGCCCTCCTCGCCGCAGCACAGCGAGGTCAAGCAAGACATCAGCATGGAGCGCGCGCTCGAGGGCGTCGGTGTCGGCTGGATCCGCACGGTCGACAACTACCGGGTGGGTGAAGTCGCGAAGACGCTGAAGGAAGCGATGACCACCGGCTACAAGGGCCTGAAGGTCATCGTCGCCGAAGGCGAATGCCAGCTCGAGCGTCAGCGCAAGCTGCGCCCGGCGGTCGCCGAGAAGCTGAAGAAGGGCGGGCGCCACGTGCGCGTCAAGTACGGCGTCGACGAGGACACCTGCACCGGCGACCACTCCTGCATCCGGCTCTCCGGCTGCCCGACACTCACGATCAAGGACAACCCGGATCCGCTGCGTACCGATCCGGTGGCGACGGTGATCGACGGCTGTGTCGGCTGCGGCCTGTGCGGCGAGAACGCGCACGCCGCGGTGCTCTGCCCGTCGTTCTATCGCGCCGAAGTGATCCAGAACCCGACCTGGTGGGACAAGCTGTGGAACGGCAGTTCACTAAGGAAATAGAGTCGCTGCGCCTCGGCGACGGCGCGACCTTCCACGGCGAGGGCATCCTCGCGGTGACGAAAGCGCTGCTGCAGTCCGGCGTGTCCTACGTCGGTGGCTATCAAGGCGCACCCGTCTCCCATTTGCTGGACGTGATGGTCCAGGCGCGCGACTACCTCGATGAGCTGGGCGTGCACGTCGAGGCCTGTACCAACGAAGCCTCCGCCGCCGCCATGCTCGGCGCCTCGATCAACTACCCGATGCGCGGCGCCGTGACGTGGAAATCGATCGTCGGCACCAACGTCGCGGCAGATGCGCTCTCGTATCTGGCGAGCGCCGGCGTCATGGGCGGCACGCTGATCGTGCTCGGCGAGGACTACGGCGAGGGCGGGGTGGTCGCGCAGGAGCGCAGCCACGCGTACGCGCTCAAGTCGCTCATGTGGCTCCTCGATCCGCGGCCCAACCTGCCGAAGATCGTCGAGCTGGTCGAGCGCGGCTTCGAGCTGTCCGAGGCCTCCAATACGCCGGTGATGATGGAGCTGCGCATCCGCGCCTGCCACGTGCGCGGCAGCTTCACCACTACTGCGAACCGTGCGCCGGCGATCTCGAAGCGCGAGCGCCTGTCGGGGCCACCGACGGAGTTCATCTACGACCGGTTGGCGCACCCGCCCGCCACGTTCCGCCAGGAGAAGCTGAAGTCCGAGGTACGGCTGCCGGCGGCGCGCAAATTCATCGCCGAGCACCGCCTGAACGAGGTTTTCCTCGGCAGCGAAGCGGAGCTCGGCATCATCGTGCAGGGCGGTCTCTACAACGGCTTGACCGTCGCGCTGAAGACGCTCGGCCTGGCCGACGCGTTCGGCGCGAGCCGCATCCCGATCCTCGCGCTGAACGTGGTCTACCCGCTCGTGCCCGAGGAGATCACGCAGTTCTGTGCCGGTAAGCGCGCCGTGCTGGTGCTGGAAGAAGGGCAGCCGGAGTTCATCGAGCAGGAAGTCGCGACATTCCTGCGGCGCGCCGACGTGCCGGGAAAGCTGCATGGCAAGGACTGCATGCACATGGCCGGCGACTACAACGTCGAGGCGCTGGTGCGCGGCCTGGCGAAGTTCCTGGCGCAGCACGCGCCGCACCTCGACACGTCGCGCGGCGCGGCATGGCTTGCCGGCGTGCGCGAGACCAGGCAGAAAGCCGATGCGCTGCTCGGCGCGCTGCCCGCCCGGCCGCCGACCTTCTGCACCGGCTGCCCGGAGCGCCCCGTGTTCTCGGCGATGAAGCTCGTCGCGCAGGACATCGGCCGGCCGCATGTGTCGATGGACGTGGGCTGCCACTGCTTCGGCTCGTTCGAGCCCTTCTCGCAAGGCAATACGCTCCTTGGCTACGGCATGAGCCTCGCGTCCGCCGCCGGCGTGACACCGATGTCTGCACGCCGCCCCGTCGCGATCATGGGCGACGGCGGCTTCTGGCATAACGGCCTGCTCTCAGGCGTCGCGTCCAACCTGCTCAACAAGGGCGACGGCGTGCTGGTGATCATGAAGAACGGCTACGCCTCGGCCACCGGTACGCAGGAGCTCATCTCGTCGCCGCCGGAGGACGCGCGCATGGTGGCCGTCGGACAGAGCGCGGCCGGCGCGGACCGCACCATCGAGAGCACGCTGACGGGCCTCGGCGTGAAGTGGCTGCGCACGGTGAACAACTACAAGGTTGGCGAAGTCGCCAAGGTCTACAAAGAGGCGATGTCCACGCATTACCCGGGACTCAAGGTGATTATCGCCGAAGGCGAATGCCAGCTTGAGCGCCAGCGCCGGCTGAAGCCGCAGGTCGCCGACAGGCTCAAGCGCGGTGCGCGCTACGTGCGCGTGAAGTACGGAGTCGACGAGGACACTTGCACGGGAGACCACTCGTGCATCCGCCTGTCCGGTTGCCCAACGCTGACGGTGAAGGACAATCCGGATCCGCTGCGCACCGATCCGGTCGCGACGGTGATCGACGGCTGCGTCGGCTGCGGTCTCTGCGGCGAGAACGCGCACGCTGCGGTGCTCTGCCCCTCGTTCTACCGCGCCGAAGTCATCAACAACGCAAGCGTGTGGGACCGGCTGTGGGCCAGGCTATGACGCTGCCCGCGACGTTACCTGAGCGCCCGATCACCATCCTCATTGCTGCGCTAGGGGGCGAAGGCGGCGGCGTGATGGCCGACTGGCTGATGGAGGCGGCGACCGCGGCCGAGCTGCCGGCGCAGGCGACGTCCATCCCGGGCGTGGCGCAGCGCACGGGCGCGACGACGTACTACCTCGAGATCTACCCGGTGCGCAAGAGCGAGCTCGGCGCGCGCGAGCCGGTGCTCTCGCTCACGCCGAGTCCCGGCAACGTCGACATCATGGTCGCCTCCGAGCTGGTCGAAGCGGGACGCGCCATGGCGAACGGCTACGTGAGTCCCGAGCGCACCACCTTGATCGCCTCGACGCATCGCATCTATGCGACTGTCGAAAAGATGCAGATGGCCGATGGACGCTACGAGGCGGACAAGGTGGTGGGCGCGGCGCGCGAGCTCGCGAAGCTCACCGTGCTTTTCGACATGCGCAAGCTCGCCCAGGAGAGTGGCACCGTCATCAACGCGGTGCTGTTCGGCGCCATGGCGGGCAGCGGCGTGCTGCCGCTCGCGCGCGAGCGCTGCGAGGACGCGATCCGCAAGGGCGGACGCGGCGCCGAGGCCAGCCTGCGCGGCTTCGCCGCCGGGTACGAGATCGCGCGCGGCGGCCGCAAGCCGCCGGCGCAGCCGGCGCCGCCGAAGCGAGCCACTGAGCTCGCCGAAATCATGCGGCTCGCGGACAACAGGCTGCGCGACTATCAGGGCAGGCGCTACGCCGAGCTCTACCGGCGGCGCATGGAGCCGTTCATGCGCGGCGACGCCAAAGTCGCGGCGACGGTTGCTCGCCATCTCGCGACCTGGATGAGCTACGAGGACATCATCCGCGTGGCGGACCTGAAAACGCGCGCGAGCCGCTTCGAACGCGTGCGGCGGGAGGTCGGTGCGAAGGATGATGAGCCTGTCGTCGTCATCGACTATCTCAAGCCCGGCATCGAGGAATTTGCGTCGGTGATGCCGGCACCTCTCGGCCGCCGGCTCGTGGCCTGGGCGGAGCGGCGCGGGAAGCTCGACGCCTACAACGTCGGCATGCATATCAAGACCTCGGGCCTCCTGGGCTACCTGCTGGTGCGCTCGCTCTCATGGCTGCGGCCGCTGCGGCCCTACAGCTACCGCTACGCGGACGAGCAGCAGCTCATCGAACGTTGGCTCGGCTACGTCGCCGAGGCGGCGAAGCGCGACGCGGGCCTCGCTGACGAGATCGCCGAGTGCGCCCGCCTCATCAAGGGCTACGGCGAGACGCACCGGCGCGGCAAGCGCAACTTCCTCGCCATCGCCGATGCGCTGATCGAGAACCCGCCTACCGCTGACCCGCGCGAGCAGGCGGCCGCCATTCGCAAGGCGCGCGACGCGGCGCTCGCCGATCCCGAAGGCAAGGCCCTGGGCACGACGCTCGGCAAGCCAGTAGTGTGGATGAAGCCCGTCGCCAAAACGTAAACTAGGAGCTGCCATGGCCAGCATTCCGCAATCGACCACCAGCGCCCGGCAGGACCTCTACAAGCGCATGGACCGGCACAACACGGCGCCCCTCTGGGAGGTGTTGCACGCCCTGATTCCGGATACGCCCGTGACGCGCTGCAAGCCTTGCCTCTGGAAGTACAAGGAGGTGCGGCCTTACATCATGGAGGCCGGGAAGCTCATCACCGCCAAGGAAGCGATCCGGCGCGTGCTGGTGCTCGAGAACCCCGGCATGCGCGGCGAGTCGTGCATTACGCAAAGCCTGTACGCCGGCCTGCAGCTCATCCTGCCGGGCGAGATCGCGCCGAGCCACCGCCACAGCCAGTCGGCGCTGCGCTTCATCGTCGAGGGCGCGGGCGCCTATACGGCGGTCGATGGCGAGCGCACGACGATGTATCCCGGCGACTTCATCATCACGCCGTCGTGGACCTTCCACGACCACGGCAATCCGGGCAGCGAGCCGGTGGTGTGGATGGACGGGCTCGACATCCGCATCGTCGAGCTCTTCGCCGCGCAGTTCCACGAGGTCTACGCGGAGGAAGTGCAGCCGGTGATGCGCAGCGAAGGCGCCGCGACTGCACGCTTCGGCAACGGCCTTGCGCCGCTCGGCGCGGCCGCACCGTTCGGCAGGACCTCGCCGATCTTCAACTACCCGTACGCGAGGAGCCGTGAATCGCTCGAGCTGCTCGCGCGCGACCAGGATCCCGATCCGTGCCACGGCTGGAAGATGCAGTATGTCAACCCGCTCACCGGCGGGCATGCCATGCCGACGATCGCGGCGTTCATCCAGCTCCTGCCGCCGCGCTTCCAGTCGCAGGCCTATCGCAGCACCGATGGCACGATCTACTCGGTGGTCGAAGGTGGCGGCCAGGTAAGCATCGGCGCCGAGAGCTACGAGTTCGAGCCGCGCGATGTGTTCGTGGTGCCGTCCTGGACGCCGGTGAAGTTCGAAACGAGCGGCGAGACGGTGCTCTTCTCCTTCTCCGACCGACCGGGACAGGAGGCGATGGGATTGTGGCGCGAGAAGCGTGGATGAACGCGCCGGACAAAAGCATCCTTTCCAGGCTCTACAACAATCGCGAGCTGGTCCCTGACCACGCGCAGTACTTCGCGCGCTGGGCGGAGGACTCGC
>DASSLQ010000118.1:0-20220 GCA_035689325.1 Burkholderiales bacterium
GATCGAATAGGAGTCGGGCGGCTTCACGTCCGAGAGCGTGAGCTTGCCCTTGAACTTCGCGCTCACCGGACCGACGCGCGCCACCATCAGCACCTGGTAGGCGTTCTCGCCCGCCGGCTCGATCGACTCGCAGCCCGGCACGCAGGCCTTGAGCATCTCCGGATCGTTGAGCGCGTCCCAGACGACGCGTTGCGGAGCAGGGACGAGCTGCTCGCCGGTCATTTCCATGGGCGGGTTTCCTTGATGGGATTGCTGAGGGTGCGCGCGAGATCGATCAGGCTCTTCAGATTATGCACCGGCAGGAAGAGGTCGACGTGCGGCAGCATGGCGCGCACGCCCGCCGGCCGCGCCTCGAACTTCTCGTAGCGCAGGAGCGGATTCAGCCACACCAGGTAGCGCGAGCTCTTCGCGAGCCGCTCCATCTCCTGGCCGAGGCCTTCGCCCGCCTCGCGATCGAGGCCGTCGGAGACGAGCAGCACGCAGGCGTTCTGCCCGAGCGTGCGGCGCGCCCATTGGAAGTTGAATTCGCGCAGGCTCGCGCCGATGCGCGTGCCGCCCGACCAGTCCTTGATCGCCTCGGCAACCTTCGCCATCGCCACGTCGACGTCGCGATGGCGCAGCTGCCGGGTGATATTGGTCAGGCGCGTGCCAAAAACAAAAACCGAAACCCGGTCGCGATCGTTCGTGATCGCGTGCAGGAAGTGCAGGAACATGCGCGAGTACGGATTCATCGAGCCGGAGATGTCGCACAGCACGACCAGCGGCGGATGCAGCTCGCGCGGCGCGGCGCGCACCAGCGGGATGATGTCGCCGCCCTCGCGCAGCGACTCGCGCAGGCTCGCTCGAAGGTCGATGCGGTGCCCGCGGCGCTGAGGGTAGAACCGGCGGGTGCGGATTTCCGGCAGCGGCAGGCGCAGCTCGGCGATCATCTTCTTCGCCTCCGCGAGCTCGGCCGCGGACATGGTGTCGAAGTCCATGCGGCTCAGCACCTCGCGCGCGGAGAAGGTGAGGCGCGCCTCGAGCTCGATGCGCTGTTCGCGCGAAGCGTCCTCGCGCTGCCGGTTGAAGAGCGCGTCGGTGAGGCGCTGGCTTTGCTGCTCTTCGGGCTTGGGGGCGCGGCCGTGCGCCTTGGGCAGCAGCACCTGCATCATGCGCTCGGCGAGCTTGGGATCGCGCCAGAAGATCTGGAACGCCTGGTCGAAGATCGACCGCTGCTCCTGGCGCGAGAGCAGCACCGCGGACATGGTCCAGTACCAATCGTCGCGTCTTAGGATGTGATTCGGGGGACCGGCGATCTCGAGCGCCTGCACGCAGTCGACCACGCGGTCGGGCCCGATGCGCAAGCCGGCCGCGCGCAGCAGCCGCGCGAAGTGCATGACGTTTTCCGCGAGGACTCCTGCCTTCAAGCCGGCTTCTCGGCTCCCAATGGGCATTCCTTGGCGAGGCGTTCAATCGCGGGCGAGGCGACCACGTCATGGTCGCGGAAGTAGCGCTCGTGGTTCTTCTCGAGCTCATCGAGCCAGTAGACGTAGTTGACCATCATGCCGCCCGAGCGCTGCATGCCTTGCTCCGAGACGTCGCCCATCCAGTTCAGGCGCTCGAGCACCGCGCCGTTGCCCAGGTGAAAGCGCGCCACCGGGTCGAGCGGCTCGGGGCCGCTCTTCGCTCTGACGAGGTAATAGGCGCACAGGCGCATGAGCAGCGTCTGCAGCGCCTCCGGAATCTCGCCGAGATGCCAGGCCGGATCGGCGATGCGCGCGACGAGCTCGGCTTCGGCGCCGGCGAGCGACGCGCGGCGCACTTGTTCTTCCAGCCAGCGGCGAAATCCCGGGATCGGCGACAGCGTGGCGAAGCGCTTGATGTGCGGGAACTCGCCCTTCAGGTTCTCGACCACCTGCTTGATGAGCTGGTTGCCGAAGGAAATGCCGCGCAGCCCCTCCTGGCAGTTGGTGATGGAGTAGAACATGGCGCAGTCGGCGTTCGCCGGATCGGCGAGCTGCGAGCGGACGTCGAGCAGCGGCTGCACCTGCGCGCTCATGCCGCGGGAGAGCGCCACCTCGATGAAGATGATGGGCTCGTCCGGCAGCTGCGCATGGAAAAAGGCGAAGCAGCGCCGGTCGCTTTCCAGCCGGCGGCGCAGATCGCGCCAGCCCTGGATCGCATGCACCGCCTCGTACTGGATCAGCTTCTCGAGCACCATGGCGGAGGTGCGCCAGTCGATGCGCTCCAGGCGCAGGAAGCCGCGGTTGAACCAAGAGCGCAAGAGGTGCAGGAGGTCCGAGTCGACTGCTGTCCACTCCGGATGCGCGCGCAGGCCCTTGAGCAGCTCGCGGCGCAACTCGACCAGCGTCGCCGTGCCGCCCGGCGCCATGTTGAGGCGCCGAAACAGCTCTTGCCGCGGCGAGTCGACTGCCTGCTGCAGCCGCAGCAGGTTTTCCGGCGTCGGCTCCGCCTGATAGGCCGCCGCCGCGCGGCTGACGGTTTCCACCGGCGGTCCATAGTCGCGGCCGAGCAGGCTGAAGAACTCCCCGCGGCAACGCTCATCCAGCTCCTGGTACGCGGCAAGCGTGTCGCGCGCGAGCGCCGTGCTCGCGTACTCGCCGCTCTCTGCCAGGAGCGCGTTGCACAGCGAAACCAGCGCTTCGGTGCGCTTGTCGATGCCGGCGCGCGCGCCGCCGCCGATCAGCTTGCGGAGAAAACTGACCGCGCTCATGGCGAGCTCAGGCCGCCGCGGCCGTTCTTGCTTCGGCGACCAGGCGCTCGGCTTCCTCGCCCGCCACCCGCTCGAGGTCGTCGCGGTACTTGAGCAGCACGCCGAGCGTGTTGTTGACCGTTTCCGGATCGAGCGCCACGCGATCGAGCGCCGCCAGGCAGTTCGCCCAGTCGATGGTCTCGGCGACCCCCGGCAGCTTGTAGAGCTCCATCTTGCGCAGGTGCTGCACGAAGGCCACGACTTCCCGGGAGAGCGCCGCGGCCGCCTTGGGCGCCTTGCGCTGCAGGATCTCGAGCTCGCGCCGCGCGTCCGGGTAATCGACCCAGTGATAGAAGCAGCGGCGCTTCACCGCGTCGTGGATTTCGCGCGTGCGGTTCGAGGTGATGACGACGATCGGCGGCGCCTTCGCCCTGAGCGTGCCGATCTCCGGGATGGTGATCTGCCAGTCGGACAGCACCTCGAGCAGATAGGCCTCGAACGGCTCGTCCGTGCGATCGAGCTCGTCGATGAGCAGCACCGGCGAGTCCCCTTCGAGCGCACGCGCGAGCGGCCGCTTGATCAGGAACTCGTCCGAGTAAATCTGCGCGCCGAGCTTGGCCTTGTCCTTCTCGCCGGCGGCTTCCGCGAGCCGGATCTCGATCATCTGGCGCGAGTAGTTCCACTCGTAGGCCGCCTGCGCGATGTCGAGGCCCTCGTAGCACTGCAGACGGATCAGCTCGCGCCCGAGCGTCTGCGCCACCACCTTGCCGATCTCGGTCTTGCCGACGCCCGCCTCGCCCTCGAGGAAAAGGGGGCGCCGCATGGCGAGCGCGAGGAACAGCGACGTCGCGAGGCTGCGGTCGGCCACGTACTCGCCCGCGGCGAGCAGGGCCTGGGTTTCGTCGATCGACTGCGGAAAGCGCGCGGGCATTTGGAAGCGGCTGAAAGAGCGAGATTTTCCCGGTTTTGAGTGCGCCGCGCCAGCGTAGTTCACGCACGAGGCGTACCATCGGCCCACCGTGAAGCCGCGCCGCCGCTTCCTTGCCGGTGCTCTTGCGCTCGCCGCCGCACGGCTCACGGCGCAGGAAAAGCCCGCGGCGAAGGTCTATCGGATCGGCATGCTCGAGTCGGTGCCGATCGGCGCCGCAACCATCAACCTCGGCGAGTTCCATCGCGGCATGTCAGAGCTCGGCCACGAGGAAGGCCGCACCTATCTCGTGTTCTACCGTTCTTCCGACGGCCGCGCCGAGCGCTTCGCGTCGCTTGCCACCGAGCTCGCGCGCCAGGGAGTCGACGTGTTCCTTGCGCGCGGCACGCCGGCGGCGATCGCGGCGCGCGACACCGAGACCGGCATCCCGGTGGTCGCCTCCGCCGTGGCCGATCCGCTGGAAGCGAAGCTCGCGGCGAGCCTCGAGAAGCCCGGCGGCCTCGTCACCGGCCTCACCAGCCAGGCGAACGAGCTCGCCGGCAAGCGCATGGAGCTTCTCCGGGCGCTCGCGCCCGGCATCCAGCGCGTTGGGACGCTCGTGAATCCCGACAATCCGGCGTCGGTGGCCATCTGGAAAGCGACCGAGGCGGCGGCGCCGGACCTGAAGCTCGGCGTCGAGATGATCGACGTGCGCACCCCAGAGGAGCTGCAACCAAGGCTCGATACGGCGGTGAAGGCCGGCATCGACAGCCTGATCATCGGCGTCGAAACGCTCGCGCAGGGGATGGTGAGCCAGATCGTGGAGTTCACGCTGCGCCAGCGGCTGCCGTCGGCGTACGCCTCGCGCACCTTCGTCGAGGCGGGCGGGCTCCTTTCCTACGGCGTGAACTACCCCAACCTCTACTACCGCTCCGCGAGCTACGTCGACCGGATCCTGAAAGGCGCGAAGCCCGGCGAGCTTCCGATCGAGCGGCCGACCAATTTCGAGCTGGTGATCAACCGCAAGACCGCGCGCGCGCTGAAGATCACCATCCCGCCCGATCTCTTCCTGCGCTCCGACGAGATCCTGGATTGAATTCGGGGACGCAGCCCGAAATAATTCGGGCTCCGTCCCCGAATTTTCTATTTCAGCGCCTGCTCGACGGCGCGCTTGCACATCACGGTGATGAGATGCGCGCGGTACTCGGGCGAGGCGTGCAGGTCGTTGTTGAGCCCGTCGGGCTTCACCTTGATGTTGGCGACCGCATCCGGCGCGAACTTGGCGCCGAGCGCCTTCTCCATCTCCGTCTGCCGGAACGCGCTCGCTCCCGCGCCCGTCACGCCGACGCGCACGTTGCCCGAGCCGTAGTCGGCGACGTAGACCCCGACCAGCGCGAAGCGCGAGGCCGGATTCTTGAACTTCATGTAGGCGCCGCGCTTGGGCGCCTGGAATGACACCGCGGTGATGAGCTCGCCCGGCTCGAGCGCCGTTTCGTACAAGCCCTTGAAGAACGAGTCGGCGGCGATCTTGCGCTTGTTGGTGCTGATCGTCGCATTGAGCGCGAGCACCGCGGCCGGATAGTCGGCCGCGGGATCGCTGTTCGCGAGCGAGCCGCCGATCGTGCCCATGTGCCGCACCTGCCGGTCGCCGATCATGCCGGCCATTGCCGCGAGAGACGGTATGGTCTTCTTGATTTCTGGTGAAGAAGCCACCTCTGCGTGGCGCGTCATGGCGCCGATCTCTACCGCGGCGCCGGACGCCTTGATGCCGGCGAGGTCCTTGATCGTGCCGAGGTCGATCAGATCGGTGGGCGAGGAGAGGCGCAGCTTCATCGCCTGCACCAGGCTCTGCCCGCCGGCGAGGTACCTGCCTTCGCTCTTCTGCCCGGCGAGCGTGGCTGCTTCCTTGCTGCTCGTGGGACGGTGGTATTGGAATGCGTGCATGAGGTTCTCCTAGGCTCTGTGCATGGCGCGCCACACGTTCTGCGCGGTGGCGGGCATGGGAAGGTCCTTGACGCCGAGCGCGTCGGTGATCGCGTTCATCACCGCGGCCGGCGCGCCGATCGCGCCGGCCTCGCCGCAGCCCTTCACGCCGAGCGGGTTGTGGGTGCAGGGCGTCTCGCGCGTATCGATCTTGAACATCGGCACGTCGCTCGCCCGCGGGATGCAGTAGTCGGTGAGCGAGCCGGTGATGAGCTGCCCGGTCTCGTCGTAGGCGCAGCCCTCGGTCAGCGCCTGGCCGATGCCCTGCGTGAGGCCGCCGTGCACCTGGCCCTCGACGATCATCGGGTTGATGAGCTTGCCGAAATCGTCGACTGCGGTGAACGCGACGACCTGCGTGTCGCCGGTCTCGCGATCGACCTCCACCTCGCAGACGTAGCTGCCCGCCGGGAAGGTGAAGTTCGTCGGATCGTAGAACGCGTTCTCGTTCAGGCCGGGCTCGAGCTTGTCCAGCGGATAGTTGTGCGGCACATAGGCCGCGAACGCCACCTCGCCGAACGCCTTCTTCTTGTCCGTGCCCGCGACCTTGAAGACGCCCTTGTCGTACTCGATGTCGGCCTCGGCCGCCTCCAGCAGATGCGCGGCGATCTTCTTGCCCTTGGCGACGATCTTGTCCAGCGCCTTGACGATCGCCGTGCCGCCGACCGCGATGGAGCGCGAGCCATAGGTGCCCATGCCGAAGAGGATCTTCGACGTGTCGCCGTGCACGACTTCCACCTGCTCGATGCTCAGGCCCAGGCGCTCGGCCACGACCTGCGCAAAAGTGGTCTCGTGGCCTTGCCCATGCGCATGCGAGCCGGTGAACACCGTCACCGTGCCGGTCGGATGCACGCGGATCTCGCCGGCTTCGAACAAGCCGGCGCGCGCGCCCAGGCTACCCGCCACATTCGAGGGCGCGATACCGCACGCCTCGATATAGCAGGCGTAGCCCATTCCTCTCAGCTTGCCACGGCGTAGCGACTGCTCGCGCCGGTCCTTGAAGCCGGCGACGTCCGCGATCTTCATCGCCGCATCCAGCGTCGCCTCGTAGTTGCCCGTGTCGTAGCACAGCGCCACCGGCGTCTGGTAGGGGAACTGGCGGATGAAGTTCTTGCGGCGCAATTGCGCCGCGTCGATCTTCATCTCGCGCGCCGCGGTCTCGACCAGCCGCTCGACCACATAGGTCGCCTCGGGCCGCCCGGCGCCGCGATACGCGTCCACCGGCGCCGTGTTCGTGAACACCGCGGTCACCTCGCAGTAGATCGCCGGGGTCGTGTACTGCCCAGCGAGCAGCGTCGCGTAGAGGATGGTCGGGATGCACGACGCGAACGTCGAAAGATAGGCGCCGAGGTTGGCGGTCGTGCGCACGCGCATCGCGAGGAACTTGCCGTCTTTGTCGAGCGCGAGCTCGGCCACGGTGACATGGTCGCGGCCGTGCGCGTCGGACAGGAACGCCTCCGAGCGATCGGCGGTCCACTTCACCGGCCGCGCGAGCTGCCGCGCCGCCCAGGTACAGACCACGTCCTCCGCGTACAGGTAGATCTTCGAGCCAAAGCCGCCGCCCACATCGGGCGCGACCACGCGCACCTTGTTTTCCGGCAGCCCGAGCACGAACGCCGTCATCAGCAGCCGCTCGACATGCGGGTTCTGGCTCGCGACGTACACCGTATAGCTGTCATCGGCGCGCGAGTAGCTCGCGTTGACGGAGCGCGGCTCGATGGCATTCGGGATCAGGCGGTTGTTCACGAACTCGAGCTTGGTGACATGCGCTGCCTTGGCAAAGGCGCCATCGACGGCCGCCTTGTCGCCGAGCGCCCAGACATAGCAGGTGTTGTCCGGCGCGATATCGTGCAGCGCGGGGCCTTTCTTCGCCTGCGCCGCGCTCACCACCGCGGGCAGCGCCTGGTAATCCACCTCGATCAGCTCCGCCGCGTCGCGCGCCTGGGCCGCGGATTCGGCGATCACCACCGCGACGCGCTCGCCGACGTGGCGCACTTTGCCTTGCGCGAGCGCCGGAAACGGCGGCTCCTTCATCGGCTGACCCTTGACGTCGGTGATAAGCCAGCCGCAGGGCAGCCCGCCCACTTTCGCGGCGGCGAGGTCGGGGCCGGTGTAAACCGCAATCACCCCCGGCGCTTTCTTGGCCTTGTCGGTCTTCACCGAGCGCAGCACCGCGTGCGCGTGCGGCGAGCGCACGAACGCGGCGTAGGTCTGGCCGGGAAGCGCTACGTCGTCAGTGTAAAGGCCCGAGCCGGTGAGGAACCGGTAGTCTTCCTTGCGCGGAACACGCGCTCCGATAAGGGAACTTGTCATGGCGTGCCTCCATTACTTCGACGCAGCCATGGCGCGTGCGCCCGCCATGATGCTCTTGACGATGTTGTGGTACCCGGTGCAGCGGCACAGGTTCCCTTCGAGGCTCTCGCGCACTTCCTGCTCCGAGGGGTTCGGGTGGCTCTTCGCGAAGTCGAGCGCGTTCATGACCATGCCCGGCGTGCAGAAGCCGCATTGCAGGCCGTGGTTCTCCTTGAACGCGGCTTGCATCGGATGCAAGGTTCCGTCGGCATGCGCGACGCCTTCGATCGTCAGGATGTCGGCGCCTTCGGCCTGCATCGCGACGATCGAGCAGCTCTTGATCGACTTGCCGTTCAGGTGCACGGTGCACGCGCCGCACTGCGCCGTGTCGCAGCCGACATGGGTGCCGGTGAGCCGCAGGTTCTCGCGGATGAACGTGACGAGGAGCGTGCGCTCCTCGATGTCCGCGGACACCGGCTTCCCATTGACCTTCATGGATACTTTTACCGACATGCGGGGCTCCTCCTCAGGATTGCATAGCGGGGGAGGGAAATCGTAGCATTTCCCAAGGGACAATTAGACCCATCTCGGTTATGAGATTGCTGATCGTTGAGGACGACGCCCCGCTCGCCTCGGGGCTGCGCCGCATCCTGGAAGCCGAGGGGCACGCGGTGGACGTCACTTCGCGCGGCGAGCAGGCGGTGCTCGCTGCGGCGCAGGAGCGCTTCGACCTCGTGATCCTCGACATCGGCCTGCCGCAGATGGACGGCTTCGAGGTGCTGCGGCGCCTGCGCGCCGGCTCCCCCGACAAGAACGGCCCGATGCCGGTGCTGGTGCTCACCGCGCGCGATGCGATCGATGACCGCGTGCGCGGGCTCGACCTCGGCGCGGACGACTACATGGTGAAGCCGTTCGCGATGCCGGAGCTCACCGCGCGCGTGCGTGCGCTCCTGCGCCGCTCGCAGGCGCACGGCGGCCCGCGCATCGTGCATGGCCCGCTCGCGCTCGATACCGTGGCGCGCCGCGCCTTTCTCAAGAACGAACCGCTGGACCTCGCGGCGCGAGAGTGGGCAGTGCTCGAGGTCCTGCTCGGCAAGGTCGAGAAGATCGTCTCCAAGGAAGCGATCATCCAGGCGGTGGCCGGCTGGGGCGACGATCTCTCGCCGAACGCGATCGAGGTGTACGTCTCGCGGCTGCGCTCCAAGCTCGAGCCCGCCGGCATCAAGATCCGCACGGTGCGCGGCTTCGGCTACATGCTGGAAGAGTACAAAGGGGCCTGACCGTGCCTGCCCGCAGCCTCCGCGCGCACCTGCTGCGGATGCTGCTCCCACCGATCGCAGCGCTGCTCGTGCTGGGCGCCCTCGTCGCGTATTACCCGTCGATGGAGCCGGCTACCACCGCGTACGACCAGGGCCTGATCGACGCCGGCATCTCGCTCGGCACTTACATCCACGCCGGCGAGGGCGGCTATCGGCTCGAGCTGCCGAGCGCCGTCGACCAGGTGCTGCGCCGCGACAGCTATGACAGCGTTTATTACCGTGTGCTTGGCCCGAAAGGCGAAGCCATCGCCGGCGACGATGGGCTGCCCGCTCCGCCGTCCGACGGCGAAGCGCGCGACGGCGTGATCTCCTACGACACGGCATACAAGGGCCAGAAGATCCGCGCCGTGGCGGTGCCGGCGAAATGCGGCGATGCCGCTTGCAGCGTGGTGGTCGCGGAAACGACGGTGAAGCGGCGCCGCATGGCGCGCGGCATCCTGTTCTCTTCGCTCCTGCCGGAGATACTGATCGCCATCGCCACGGTGCTGATCGTCTGGTTCGGCGTGCGGCGCGGCCTCGGTCCGCTCGCGCGGCTCTCCGACGAGATCAAGTCGCGCTCGCCGGGCGACCTGCGGCCGATCGCCGCCGCCGATACGCCGGAGGAAACGCGGCCGCTCGTGAGCGCGCTCAACGGCCTGCTCGAGGAAGTGGCGCAGGCGAGCCGCAACCAGCAGCGCTTCCTCGCGAACGCCGCGCATCAGCTGCGTACGCCGCTCGCCGGCCTGCAGGCGCACACCGAGCTCGCGCTGACGAAAAACCTGCCCCCGGAGGTGCGCTCGGAGCTGGAGCAGGTGCACCAGGCGACGACCCGCACCGCGCGACTCGCAAACCAGCTCCTGGCGCTCGCGCGCGCCGAGCCCGGCGCGCGCGGCAACACCGCCGAGCTCAATCTCAAGGCGCTGGCGGAGACCGAGGCCGACGCCTGGGTGCACCAGGCGCTCGCGCGCGACGTCGACCTCGGCTTCGAGCTCGACTGGGCGCCGGTGCAAGGCGACGCCTTCCTGCTGCGCGAGGCGCTCGGCAATCTCGTGCACAACGCGATCGAGTATTCGCCGCGCGGCGCGCGCGTCACCGTGCGCACCGGCCGCAATGGCAGCCACTCGTTTATCGAGGTCGAGGACGACGGCCCCGGCATCCCGCCGCCCGAGCGCGAGCGCGTGCTCGAGCGCTTCTACCGCGTGCCGGGCACGCCGGGCACCGGCTCCGGCCTCGGCCTCGCCATCGTGCGCGAGATCGCGGCGGGCCATGGCGCGACGATTTCCATTACAGACGCGACGGGCGGCTCATCGGCGACCTCATCTGGCACTAAGGGCTGCCGCGTTGCGATAACATTTCCGCATGGATAGCGTCGATATCGAAGTACTGCGCACGGCGGAAGCCTGGCGCAAGCAGGGCCGGCGTGTCGCGCTCGGCACCATCGTCAAGACCTGGGGCTCGGCGCCGCGACCGGTCGGCGCGATGGTCGCGATCCGCGACGACGGCCAGGTGGTCGGCTCGGTGTCCGGCGGCTGCGTCGAGGACGACCTGATCGAGAAAGTGCGCTCGAAGGCCGTGGGCGCGCAGAAGCCTCAGTTGGTGACCTACGGCGTGACGAACGAGGAGGCCACGCGCTGGGGGCTGCCCTGCGGCGGCACGCTGCAGCTCGTGGTCGAGCCGGTGAGCGGCGAGACGCGCATCCCGGAGCTGCTCGAGCGCATCGGCAAACAGCAGCTCGTGCGCCGCAAGCTGGAAATGGATACCGGGCGCGCGACCCTGGAGCCGGGGCGCTGGCAGGACGTGCTGGAGTTCGACGGTCGCGTGCTCTCGTCGGTGCACGGCCCGCGCTGGCGCCTCGTGCTGATCGGCGCCGGCCAGCTCACGCGCTACCTTGCCGAGATGGCGCGCATGCTGGACTACCATGTCGTGGTGATCGATCCGCGCGAGGAATACGCGGCCGGCTGGGATCTCGACGCAGTGCCGCTCAACCGCGGCATGCCCGACGACGTGGTGCGCGAGCTCGAGCTCGACGGGCACAGCGCGCTGGTCGCGCTCACCCACGATCCGAAGCTCGATGACCTCGCGCTCATGGAAGCGCTGAAATCGGCCGCCTTCTACGTCGGCGCCATCGGCTCCAAGAAGAACAACGACGCGCGCCGCGAGCGGCTGCGCGAGTTCGATGTGTCGGCGGAGGAAATCGCGCGGCTGCGCGGGCCCGTGGGCCTCTATATCGGTTCCAAGACACCGCCGGAGATCGCGGTGGCGATCCTCGCCGAGATGACCGCCGTGCGCCACGGCGTGAGCGAGCCGAGCTGGGCAGCGAAAGCGGAGCGGCGCTTCGATCCCTCCGCCTGCGAAGTGCCCGCCAAGCAACCGACTTGAACATCGTCGGCCTGCTGCTCGCGGCCGGCTCCGCCACGCGCTTCGGCTCCGACAAGCTGCGCCACGCGCTGCCGCACGGCGTGCCGATCGCGGTGCAGGCCGCGCGCCACCTGCGCGCCGAGCTGCCGCGCGTGCTGGTCGTCGTGCGCAGCCGCGATGCCGAGCCGGTGTTCCGCGCCGAGGGGTGCCAAACCGTCGTATGCGAAAACGCGCAGGAAGGCATGGGCGCGAGCCTCGCCTGCGCGGCGCGCGCCGCGGGCAAGGCCGACGCATACATCGTCGCGCTCGCCGACATGCCGTTCGTGCGTCCCACCACCATCGCGGCGGTGCGCGAGGCGCTCGAGCGCGGCGCGCTGCTCGCGGCGCCGTATTTTCGCGCCCGGCGCGGCCACCCGGTGGGGATTGCCGGGCGCTACTACGAGGAACTGATCGCGCTCGGCGGCGATGAGGGCGCGCGGCATCTGCTTTCGTCGAACGAAGCCGGGCTGGTGAAGATTCCGGTTGGCGACCCGGGCGTGGTGCGCGACATCGACCGCCCCGACGATCTCGCGCCGCCGATACGCACTTAGGGAAGCTTTGAAGATGTCGCCCCCGCGAAAGCGGCGGCCCAGTTTCTCTCTC
This sequence comes from Burkholderiales bacterium, assembly GCA_035689325.1. Classification (GTDB taxonomy): domain Bacteria; phylum Pseudomonadota; class Gammaproteobacteria; order Burkholderiales; family SG8-39; genus SCGC-AG-212-J23. The sequence continues at coordinate 12,170 of DASSLQ010000118.1, forward strand.
TAGAATCCTGGATTCCCGCTTGCGCGGGAACGACGATTCACCGCTTTTTCAGAGCTTCCTAGGAGGAGCATGGAACCGCTGCCGAAGGGCGCGAACTTCATCCGCGCCAAATTCCTGTGGGAGATCGGCCTGCACATCGCCGGCGATCCGGCGGAGCCGTACTACGGCAACCGCGACGTTTGCGTCACCGTGGGCTCGGGGTCGGGCGAGCGCTACAAGCCCTGGCTGCGCATGTCGAGCGGCTCGCCGATCCTGGCGCACGCGGTGGCGCGCGGCGAGCTGGAGGCCGCCATCGTCAACCCGTCGGCGCTGCTCACGCAGGCAGTGCGCGGCCGCGGCCTGTTCAAGGAGCCGCTGCCGCTCTGCATCGTTGCCAACTATCCGTCGTGGGATCGCTTCGTGTTCGCGGTGCATCCGCGTCTGGGCATCAAATCGCTCGCCGATGTGAAGGCAAAGCGCATCCCGCTGCGGCTCTCGACGCGCGAGGACCCGACGCATTCGACGCGCTGCCTGATCGACCAGACGCTCGCGCTCCACGGTTTCTCCATCGCCGAGCTCGAGCGCTGGGGCGGGAGCCTGCAGCTCAACGGCGGCCCCGGCGATGCGCGGCGGCTGAAGGCGATCACCGACGGCACGGTCGATGCGATCTTCGATGAGGGCCTCGCGCTCTGGCTCGAGCACGCGCTCGGCGCGGGCTATCGGCCGCTCACGCTCGAGCCGGAGATCTTCCGCAGCCTCGGCGAGCTGGGCTGGCGCCGCGTCGTGATGCCGAAAGGCATCTACCGCGGGCTCGAAACCGACCATGCGTGCATCGACTACAGCGCCTGGCCGCTCTACGCGCGCACCGATCTGCCCGAGCCGCTCGCCTACCGGATCGTCGACGCGATCCATGCCCGGGAGGCCGAGATCGTCTGGGAGAATTTCAACCAGTGGGCGCCGTACAAGGGCATCGGCGCGCTCGGCGAGGAGACCGAGGCCACGCCGCGCGACGTGCCGCTACACCCGGGCGCGGCGCGCTGGTTCCGCGAGCACGGCTGCAAGGTCTAGTGCCGGCGAGAGAAACAGCAGCGCCGCTAAAACGTTTCTCACATAGGCGCCGCAGGTTATCACGTATGATTTTGGCATTAGCGAGACCACCGAACAGCGCGCCATTCTCTTCGCCGACGTGTGCGAAAGCACGCGCATCTACGAGACGCTGGGCGACACCCGCGCGCTCGAGCTGATCAACCGCCTGTTTGCCGCGCTCGAGCGCGAGGTCAGCGCGGCCGGCGGCGTCACGGTGAAGACGCTCGGCGACGGCATGGTGTGCCAGTTCCACGAAGCCGACGACGGCTATCGCGCGGCGTGCAAGATGCAGGAGGCGGTCGCGAACCTTGCGCCCTCCAGCGAGCCGACCCTGCGGATCAGCATCGGCTGCACCTACGGGCCGGTGGTACTCAAGGACACCGACGTGTTCGGTGACACGGTGAATGTGTGCGCGCGGCTCGTGTCGCTCGCCAACCCCGCGCAGGTGCTGACGACGCGCCAGACGGTGGATGCGCTCTCGCCGCCGCTGCGTGAGCGCTGTCGCGAGCTTTACGCGACCAAGGTGCGCGGGCGCGCGACCGAGGTCATGGTGTGCGAGGTGATCTGGCGCTTCGACCCGGAAACCACGCGCGTGAACGATGCCCCCGGCGATGTCCAGCCGCAGCCCAACGCGACCTGGATCCTCAAGCTCACGCACGCCGGCGAGAGCTTCGTCGTGGACGAGGTAACGCCGGTGCGCATCGGCCGCGAGGCCGGCAATGACGTGGTGGTGAATACCGAGAACGCCTCGCGCGTGCACGCGCGCATCTTCAACCGCGACGGGCACTTCTACATCGTCGATCAATCGACCAACGGCACTTTCCTCCTGGTCGACGGCACGGCGCGCGAAGTGCGCCTGCGCCGCAGCGAGTCGATCCTCGGCGAACGCGGCTGGATCGGCCTTGGCAAGAGCGCCGCCCATCACGGCGAGCACGTGCTGCGCTACCGGCTCGAGCGCCGCTCCTAATCCGGGGTCAGGGCGAGGATTAAAGTCACCCCCGCGAAAGCGGGGGTCCAGTTTCTTCCTTGAATTACGACCCCGGGTCGGAATTCATTGGGCTTTGATGCCCGCGACGCGGGCAATGCGCTGCGCATTTTCGATCTCGCGCTTCACGAACGCCGCGAACTCGGTGGGCGTCATCGCCATCGGCTCGGCGCCAAGGCGCGCGAGGCGCTCGCGCACCTCGGCGCTGGCGACGGTTTCGCCGAGCTCGCGCGCGATCTGCTCGCAGAGCGTTCCCGGCGTGGCGGCCGGCGCCCAGACGCCGTTCCAGAACGTGTACTCGAAGCCGGGGAGCGTCGCTTCCGCGAGCGCCGGCACGGCCGGCAACAGGCTCGAGCGTGCCGCGCCCGTCACCCCAAGCGCGACCAGGCGGCCGTCGCTGACATAGGGAAGCGCGAGGGTGATGGTATTGAAGGTAAACGATAGCCGGCCGGCTGCCGTGTCGTTGATCGCTTCCGCGCCGCCCTTGTACGGCACATGCAGCACTTCGATGCCCGCGGCGATGCGGAACTGTTCGGCGGCGAATTGCGCGCCGCTGCCGATGCCCGCGGAGCCGTAGGCGAGCGCGCCGGGCCGCGCCTTGGCGGCGGCGATGAGGTCGCCGGCGCTGCGCAGGCGCGCAGCCGGAGCGACGACCAGCACCATCGCCTGGCTGGCGAGCGGCGCGACCGCGACCAGGTCGCGGTATGGGTCGTAGGGCAGCGCCGGGTTCAGCGCCGCATTGATGGCGTAGCCCGACGAGTGCACGAGCAGCGTATGGCCATCGGGCGCGGCGCGCGCCACGACTTGCGCGGCGAGCGAGCCGCCGGCGCCCGGGCGGTTCTCGATCACGACCGGCTGGCCCCAGCGCTCCGCGAGCTTCGGCATCAGCGTGCGCGCGATGATGTCGGTGACGCCGCCCGGCGTGAACGCGACGATGACATGCACCGGCTTCGTCGGAAATGCAGGTAGTGGCGCGGCGAGGAGCGCGAGGGCGAGAAGCGCGAGCTTCACAGCCGCGAACTTACCGTAGAATCGGCGCCTTTCCCGCCGGCAGTCCGCCATGTTCGCGCCGAATCTACTTGCCCAGTCCGACCCTGAGCTGTGGAACGCCATTCGCCTGGAGAACCAGCGACAGGAAGACCACGTCGAGCTGATCGCCTCGGAGAACTACGTCAGCCGCCAGGTGCTGATCGCACAGGGCAGCCAGCTCACCAACAAGTACGCCGAGGGCTATCCCGGCAAGCGCTACTACGGCGGCTGCGAGTACGTCGATATCGCGGAGTCGATCGCCATCGAGCGCGCGAAAAAGCTTTTCGGCGCACCGTGGGCGAACGTCCAGCCGCATTCCGGCTCGCAGGCGAACCAGGCGGTGTACACGGCGGCGCTCAAGCCGGGCGACACGCTCCTCGGCATGTCGCTCGCGCACGGCGGCCATCTCACGCATGGCTCGCCGGTCAATCTGTCCGGCCGCCTTTACCGCGTGGTGTCCTACGGGCTCAACGAGGACGAGGAGATCGACTACGACGCCGCCGAGCGCATCGCCCTGGCCGAAAGACCGAAGCTCATCGTCACCGGCGCCTCGGCCTATGCGCTCGCCATCGATTGGAAGCGCTTCCGCGCCATCGCCGACAAGTGCGGCGCGCTGCTGATGGCGGATATCGCGCACTACGCCGGCCTGATCGCCACCGGGCTTTATCCGTCGCCGGTCGGCATCGCCGATTTCGTCACCACCACGAACCACAAGACGCTGCGCGGGCCGCGCGGCGGCATGGTGTTCGGGCTGCCCGACCAGGAAAAGGCGATCAACAGCGCCATCTTCCCGGGCCTGCAGGGCGGGCCGCTCATGCACGTGATCGCGGCCAAGGCCGTGGCGCTCGGCGAGGCGCTGAAACCCGAGTTCAAGAACTACCAGCAGCGCGTGCTCGAGAATGCGCGCGCCATGGCAAGCGTGCTCACCGAGCGCGGCCTGCGGGTCGTCTCGGGACGCACGGACTGCCACCTGTTCCTGCTCGACCTGCGCGCAAAGCGCATCACCGGCAAGGACGCGGAAGCAGCGCTCGGGCGCGCGCACATCACGGTGAACAAGAACGCCATCCCGAACGATCCGCAGAAGCCCGCGATCACGAGCGGCATCCGCATCGGCAGCCCGGCGATCACCACGCGCGGCTTCCGCCGCCCCGAGGTCGAGGAGCTCGGCGAGCTGATCGCGGACGTGCTCGACAACCCGCACGAGAACGCCAACCTCGAGCGCGTCGCCGGTGAAGTGAAGGCGCTCTGCGCCCGCTTCCCGGTGTATGCCTGACCGAATTCCGACCCCGGGTCGCAATTCGAAGATCTATCCGGTGACACCCGAGCGCTGGCGCCATCTAGAGCGGCTGTTCGGCCCGAAGGGCGCCTATTACAACTGCTGGTGCATGTTCTGGCGGCTGCGGCGTCGCGATTTCCGCGCGCTCGCGCCCGAGAAGCGCAAAGCGGCGCTGCGTGCTTGGGTGCGCTCGGGCGCCGAGCCCGGCCTGCTTGCCTATCGTGGCGGCGAGCCCGTGGCGTGGTGCGCGGTCGCGCCGCGCGACGAATATGCGGCGCTCGCCGCATCGCCGAAGCTCAAGCCGGTCGGCGACACGACCGGCATCTGGAGCGTGACCTGCTATTACGTGCCGAAGGAGCACCGGCGCACGGGCCTGATGACTGCGCTGCTTGCGGCGGCCGCGCGCCACGCACGGCGCAAGGGCGGCCGCCTGCTCGAAGGCTACCCGGTGATCGCCGCGTCGCTTACCGGTTGCATGGGCTATACCGGCCTCGTGCCTGCATACCGCAAGGCGGGCTTCCACGTCGTCGCGCGGCCGAGTCGCAGCATGCGCGTAATGCAGAAGGCGCTGCGTTGAAGATTGTCGAGCTGTGGGACTTCGCCGACCCGGCGAAGAGCGAGAGCCGGTTTCGCGATGCGGCTGCGACCGCGAGCGGCGACTGGCGCCTGGAGTTGCAGACGCAGATCGCGCGCACGTACTCGCTGCGCAAACGCTACGCCGAGGCGCATCGGCTGCTCGACGAGATCGAGCCGCAACTCGGCGCTGCCGGCCTGAAGCCGCGGCTGCGCTACCTGCTCGAGCGCGGCCGCACGTTCAACTCGGCAGGCGACAAGGCGGCGGCGCGCCCGCTTTTCGTGCAGGCGTGGGAGCTCGGCCGCGCCGGCGGCGAGGAGGACCTCGCGATCGACGCGGCGCACATGGTGGCGATCGTCGAGGGCGGGGAAAAAGCCCTCGACTGGAACCGCCAAGCGCTGGCGATGGCGCAAAGCGCCCACGATCCGGCAGCGCGGCGCTGGAAAGCATCGGTCCTCAACAACATCGGCGTGGAGCTGAAAGAGCTTGGCCGCTACCCGGAAGCGCTGGCGAGCTTCCAGCAGGCGCTCGCCGCCTATGAGGAGCGCGGCGATCCGCGCACCATCCGCATCGCCCGCTGGATGGTCGCCAACACGCTGCGGCTGATGGGGCGCAACGACGAGGCGCTCGGCATGCAGCTCGCGCTCGAGCGCGAGCTCAAGGCAGGGGGCGAAGTGGACCCGTATGTGCTGGAAGAGCTGGCGGCGCTCTACGAGGCGCGCGGCGAGCCCGACAAGGCGCGTCCGTATGCCGAGCGCCTGCGAACATTGGAGAAAGGGAGCTGATGCGCTGGATAGTGACGCTGATGCTGCTGGCAGCGGTAAGCAGGGCGGCGGCGCAGGATCGCGCCTGGATCGAGGCGAGCGATCGCTACAGCAACCAGTTGCTCGAGACGCTCGGCGCCTACTTTCCGGAGTGGATGTCGGAGCTCGGGCTCGAGCGCTACGACACCGAGGTGCGTGACCTCAAGCCGCGCCACGTCGAGCGCGCGGACGCCGCGCTCAACGCCATGGCGGCACGGCTGCGCGCCGCGCGCCTGAAGGAGCAGGACCTGCGCGTGCGCGAGGACCTGGACATCCTGGCGGATGCAATTGCGCGCCAGCGCAACACCGCGACGCTCGAGCAGCGGCTGCTCGTACCCTACCGCGACCTGCCGCGCGACATCTTCGAGGGGCTCCAGCCGCTCCTCGACAAGCGCAATTCCGACTCGCGCAAGCTGCACGCGCTCGAACGACTGCGCAAGTACGTGGGCATGACGCCGGGCACGCGGCCGATCGCCGAGCTCGCGCGCGAGCGCACGCTCGAGCGTGCAGAGGGCGGGCGCATCTGGCCTTATCGCGGTGCAGTCGAGCAGCAGCTCAACAACTGCCAGCGCTACGTCGCGGGCATCGCGGAGCTGTTTCGCGCGAGCCCGGTGCAGGGCTGGGAGCCGGCCCACGAGCGCCTCGCCACGCAGCTCGCCGCGCATTGCGAGTGGGTGAAGAGCGCTGTCCTGCCGCGCGCACGGCCGGCGCCGGCACTGCCGCCCGAGCTCTATGCCGATCGCCTGAAGCGCGTCGGCGTCGATATCACGCCGGAGCAGGCGATCGCGCTCGGCACGAGCACCTTTGCCGAAGTGCGCGAGCAAATGGGCCACGTGGCGGCGGCGCTGGCGCGCGACAAGAACCTGCCGTCGGCGGATTACCGCGAGGTGCTGCGAACGCTGAAACGCGACGCGGTGCCGCCCGAGCGCTTGCTCGAGCTGTACAAGGAGCGCCTCGCGCAAATCGAACAGATCATCATGCGCGAGAAGCTGATTACCCTGCCGCAGCGCGCGGCGGCGATTCGCCTGGCGAGCGAAGCCGAATCTGCCGCGATACCCGCACCGTATCTGAATGTGCCGCGCCTGATCGGCAACAAGGGCGAGCTCGGCGAGTTCGTGATCCCGCTCACCAATCCGAATGCCAAGGGCGCCGCCAACGATGACTTCTTGGCGCCCGCGTCCGCGTGGTCGCTCACCGCGCACGAGGCGCGGCCCGGCCACGAGCTGCAGTTCGCGGCGATGGTCGAGCGCGGCGTGTCGCTCGCGCGCGCGGTGTTCGCCTCGAACAGCACGAATGCCGAGGGCTGGGGGCTTTACGCCGAGGCCATCATGCTGCCCTACTACCCGGACGACGGGCGCCTGTTCGCACTGCAGCTGCGCCTGATGCGCGCGGCGCGCTGCTTCCTCGATCCGATGGTGAACCTCGGCCGCATAATGCCGCAGGCGGCGAAGGAGTTCCTGATGCAGGAGGTACTGCTCTCGGACGCCATGGCGCAGCAGGAGGCGGACCGCTACGCGTTCTGGTCGCCCGGGCAGGCGGTGTCCTACCTCTACGGTTACAGCCGGCTGCGCGAGCTGAGGATGAAGGCGGAGATCGCGCTACGCGGCAACTTCGATCAGCGCGAGTTTCACGACCTGATCATCGCGCAGGGGCTGCTGCCGCCGAAGCTGCTCGAGCGTGCAGTGCTGGCAGAGCTTGCTCGTCGATATCCAGGTACTGCCAGAACTCCCGGCTCACCGGGTTTCGCCGGTAACCGATCACCCACGGCTGCGCCAGCCCGGTGAGCGTGCGGTGCGCGATCGGCCGCAGCGGCGCGTAGGCGAAGAAAAGCTTGTCCATCTCGCGGTAGAGAGCATCGCGCTGCGGGCCGTCGCGTAGCACGCGCGCCTTCTCGAACAGGGCGTTCCACGCCGGCAAGTCGAAGCGCGAATGGTTCGACTGTCCTTTGCTGCCGCCGTAGAGGATCTGGTAGAAGGTGTCGGCATCCGGGTCGCCGGCGATCCAGCCCAGGTTCCAGATCATGAGCTTGCCCGCACGCGAATCCCGCAGGTGCTCGGGCCACTGCTTCTTCAGGAACTCGGTGCGCAATCCAATGCGGTCCATCTCCTTGCGCCAGAGCTCGTCGGTGCGCTTGCCGCGGCTGTCCGGCGTGCTCGCGATCTCGAGCACGAGCTTCGTGCCGTCGGGCTTCTCGCGGTAGCCGTCGCCATCGCGGTCGACATAGCCGTAGACGTCGAGCAGCGCCTTTGCCTTCGCCGGGTTGTATTCGGCGAGCGGCCCGGCGAGCTCGGGATCGAAGCCAAAGGCGCCCGGCGGTAC
>DASSLQ010000119.1:0-2671 GCA_035689325.1 Burkholderiales bacterium
TACGTGCAGGCGATCGTCGAGCACACGCGGCGCTCGCCCGACTACGTCGCGGGCCTCTCGCCGCGCGCCGCGCTCGCCATCATCCACACCGCGCGCGCCTGGGCGATGCTCGAAGGCCGCGACAAGGTGATCCCCGAGGACGTGCAGGCCATCCTTCCGGGCGTCGCCGAGCACCGGCTGCGCCCCGCGCACGATGCCGCGCGCCGCATCGACGTCGGCGCGCAGCTGCTCGCCGCTGTCCCGATCCCGTAGCTTCACCGCCCGGCCTTCGCCGGCGCGCCTCGCATGAGCGAGCGCCTCGACCCGAAGCGCGCCTGCCTGCTGCTGTTCGACTTCCTCGTCGGCCACGCCGCCAGGGACGCGCAGCGCTACGCGCCGGTGCTTGCCAACGCCGCCGAACTCCTCGCCGCCGCACGCGCCAGCGGGCTGATGGTCGCTTACGCTCGCGCCGATCACCGCCCTGACGACGGCACGACCGCCCACACGCTGCACGACAGCGGACCGCGCCGTCCGCTTATTACCAGCGGCACGCCCGAGGCCGAGATCGTCCCCGAGCTCGCGTCGCAGCCCGGCGACTATCTGGTGCCGAAGCACCGCTGGAGCGCGTTCCACGGCACCTATCTCGACCTCGCCCTGCGCGCCCGCCGCGTGGACACAATCGTTCTTACCGGCGGCTCGACCGAAATCGGCATCGCCTCAACCGCCTACGCCGCTCGCGATCTCGGTCACAACCTCGTCATCGTCTCCGACGCCTGCACTACGGCAAAGCCGGAGGTGCACGCGCAGTTCATGCGCGAGGTTTTTCCCCGCCTGGCCCGCGTCCGCACTACCATTCGGGTTCTGGAGATGCTCAAACCATGAACACATTGAGACGACTGCTCGCAAACGGCCCGCTCACCGGCTACCCGACGCGTCGTGCGGACGAAGAGCTTCTGCTGCGCATGGCGGCGTCGCGCTTCGAATTCGGCCGGAGCTATCGCGAAGCCGAAGTCAACGAAGTGCTGCGTGCCTGGCTGGATACGTTCTGCGCTCCCTACGGCATCGACCACGTGACGATGCGGCGTCGGCTCGTGGACACGCGCTTTCTCGTGCGTGACACGGCGGGCGCCGAGTACCACCTGGCGGCGGCCAAAGCGCGCGAGCTGGTGAGAGATCCGACGCTGAACCAGGACCCGGCGCACGTGCTCGACGAGATCCGGCACGAACGCGAGGTGCGCAAGCGCCAGTACGTGCCGAGCGACGTGCAGTAGATGCCGGCGCCAGCGACCATCGCGCTTTTCATGGCGGCGGCGCTGGCGCTGAACCTGACGCCCGGGCCGGACATGCTCTACGTCACCGCGCGCAGCGTGAGCGACGGCCGGCGCGCCGGCATCGTCGCCGCGCTCGGCGTCGGCGCCGGCACCCTCGTCCACATCGCCGCGCTCGCGCTCGGGCTCGCCGCGCTGCTTGCCGCGGTGCCGCTTGCCTACGAGTTGCTGCGCATCGCGGGCGCCGTCTATTTGCTCATCATCGGCGTGCAGCTGCTTTTCCGCCCACGACGCGCAAGCGCGGCGGCAGTGGTCGCGCCGGCGTCGCATAAGACGATCTTCGCGCAAGCGGTGCTCACCAACGTCCTCAACCCCAAGGTGGCGCTCTTCTTCCTCGCGTTCCTGCCGCAGTTCGTTGATCCCGCGGCGGGGCCGACGATCGCACAGATCGTGCTGCTCGGCTTGTTGTTCGACATTCAGGGAACCGCCGTGAACGTAGCGGTAGCGCTCCTTGCGAGTAGTACAACGCGCCGGCTGCGCGTCAATGCGACAGCCGCTTCGCTGCTTCAGCGCTTTACCGGCGCGATCCTCGTCACGCTCGGCGTAAGACTCGCGGCCGCAGCGAACCGCTAGTCAAACGGGCAAGCGGCCACCCCTAAGCGACTCAATGCCGCTCCTTGCCTGTCGCCTAATGTTCTTGTCGTTCCCCTTACTGCTTTCGGCTTGCGCGACAACTACCGTAGAGACGTCTGGCAGTGCATTACAGCAGCCGCTCTGTGGCCCGGCTGGACCGAAGGTGTCTGTTTCGCTGTATTGGGAGCCTCAATGGCGCGCAGACCAGAAGGAGCCGCTGGCTCGCGAAGCACTGGCGCAGCGTGGCATCGAAGAGTTTGTCGTACAGCACTCCTGCCTGAAGGTCATCGAACTCGAGCGACGGCCGAGCGAGAGCGGCATCCCCACGAATAGCGCCCTCGTTCTTCAGGCCAAGCGTACGAGCCCAAGACCCGACCGCGTCGTCCTGGTCGTGCTTCGCGAGCTGGGGCCGCGGTTGCTGATTGGTCTTCCGGTGTTGATCGAGGGAGGCACCGAGGTCGTCATCGAGGTTCGCGTCCTCGATCCCGCCACGTCACGGGTGCTGGCCGACACCCGGACGCAGTGGCGCAACGGTGGGGCGTTCGTCATCAAAGGGACCAAATCGCTCGACATGGACCTGAACGCCGCCCTGAGCGCAGTACTCATGCCCGCGTCAGCCGCGCCGTGACCGCCGATTACGCGCAGACCGAGCCGAAGCGCGAGGACCTCGACGCGCTTCCCGGTGCGACGCTGGTCGAATTCGGCAGTCCCTGGTGCGGCTGGTGCCGCCGCGCGCAGCCGCTCATCGCCGAGGCGCTCGCAGCGCATCCGGGCGTGCGCCACGTCAAGAT
>DASSLQ010000120.1:0-10493 GCA_035689325.1 Burkholderiales bacterium
GCGCGGCGCTCGACCGCACGTTTCTCGCCGAGTCGCTGCCGATGACGCAAGCGGACTTCGCGCGCCGGGTCGATGAAGGGCGCAGCCGCTTCACGCTCATCGCGCAGGAGATCGCGCGCTCGGCGGCGCAGATCCAGGCCGAGCGCGCGGCGCTCGAGAAGCGCCTCGCCGGCGTAGAGCGCGCGTTCCCACAGGCAGTGAGCGACATTCGCGCGCAGCTCGAGCGGCTGCTCGCGCCCGGCTGGCTTGCGCGCACGCCGCGGGAGCGGCTACAGCACCTGCCGCGCTATCTCAAGGCGGCGGCACTGCGGCTGGAGAAGCTGCGCGCCGATCCGGGCCGCGACCAGCGCCTCGCCGCCGAGCTCGGCACGCTCGAGCAACCCTATCGGCGCGCGCTCGCCACGCGCAGCCGCAACGGCGAGCTCAGCCCCGAGCTCGTTCAGTTCGGCTGGCTGCTGGAAGAACTGCGCGTGTCGCTCTTTGCCCAGGAGCTGCGCACGCCGATCGCCGTGTCCGTGAAGCGCCTGGCGAAGCTCTGGCAGAGCGTGCGGCGATGAGCGTCGCGCGCTCGCTCCTGTACGCGGCCGCGCATGTGCTGCATCCGCGCATGCTGTGGCTCATGCTGTGGCCGATGCTGGTCGCGCTCGGCATCTGGGGAAGCGTCGCGCTCCTGATGTGGGGAACGCTGGCCGCGCGCCTCGCGCTGTGGCTGCGCCAGGCGCTGGATTACGCGCTTGCGTGGTCGCAACTGGACTTCGGCAGCGCGGCGCTGGTCGCGGCCAATGTGCTGCTCTTCATCGGCTTCGTGCCGCTGGTTTACCTGACGGCGCTCTTCATCCTGAGCCTCTTCGGCATGCAGCAGATGGTGAATTACGTGGCGCAACGCGCTTTCCCCGAGCTCGAGCGGCGTCGCGGCGGCGGCATCGCCGGCACCGGCTGGAACAGCCTGGTGGCAGTTGCCGGCATGCTGGCGCTCTTCGCGCTCAGTGTGCCGTTTTGGCTGTTCCCGCCGCTATGGCCGATCATCCCGCTCGTCATCCTCGGTTGGGTGAACCAGCGGCTGCTGCGCTACGACGCGCTCGCCGAGCATGCCGATGCCGGCGAGATGGCGCGCATCTTTCGCGCGCGCCGCGGCGCGCTGTACCTGCTCGGGCTGCTGCTCGCACTCGTGGCCTACGTCCCGCTGCTCGGCTTCTTTGCGCCGGTGCTCTTCGGCCTGGCATTCATCCATTACCTGCTGGGGGTCCTGGCAGCCGAGCGCGGCGGCGCATAAGCGCCGCCTATCGGCGGCATGGAAACAAATCATTGGAGCGCGGGAACGGCGTTCGCTACGCTTCGTCATCCTCTTAGTGGAGAAACAATGTTTGCGAATCGCGAGGGACAACGCGTCCCGCAAGTTACATTCCGCGCGCGGAGCGAGAGCGACTGGAAGCCGATTGGCACCGATGAGATCTTCAAGGACAAGACGGTGGTCGTCTTCTCGCTGCCGGGCGCGTTCACGCCAACCTGCTCGTCCACGCATGTGCCGCGCTACAACGAGCTCGCGCCCGCGTTTTTCGCGAATGGCGTGGACCGTATCGTCTGCATCTCGGTGAACGACGCGTTCGTGATGAACGAATGGGCGCGCACGCAGGAGTGCGGCAATCTCCTGCTACTGCCTGACGGCAACGGCGACTTCACCGGCAAGATGGGCATGCTGGTGGACAAGAGCGAGCTCGGCTTTGGCAAGCGCTCGTGGCGCTATTCGATGCTCGTAAAGGATGGCGTGATCCAGAAGATGTTCATCGAGCCGGAAAAGCCTGGCGACCCGTTCGAGGTGTCCGACGCCGACACCCTGCTCAACTACATCAACCCGAAGGCGAAGAAGCCCGATCAGGTCGCTATCCTCACGCGCGAGGGCTGCGGCTTCTGCGCCCGCGCGAAGCAGCTGCTGACGCAACTCGGCTATCAGTACAGCGAGGTGCCGCTCAACCACAGCGAGCGCTCGCGCATCGTCGGCGCCATCACGGGGCATGGCACGGTTCCCCAGGTGTTCGTGAATGGCAAGCACATTGGTGGCCTCGAAGAGCTCGAGCGCTGGGCCAAGAAAGCAGCCTAGAATCCGGCCCCGTGTTCGGGGCCTACATCATTGGCGATGAGCTGCTGGTCGGAAAGCGCGAGGACAAGCACCTCGGCTTTGTGATCGGCGCGCTCGCCAGGCGCGGCCTGCGCCTCGCCTGGGCGCACTACCTCGGCGACGAGCCGCAACGGCTGACGCAGGCGCTGCGACTGAGTCTTGCGACGAGCGACGTGGTGTTCAGCTTTGGCGGCATCGGGGCGACGCCCGACGATCACACGCGCCAGTGCGCCGCCGCCGCGCTCGGGCGGCCGCTCGAGCTGCATCCGGAGGCCGAGCGCGAAATCCGGGCGCGCTTCCCGGCCGGCGAGGTGACGCCGCAGCGCTTGCAGATGGGCGAATTTCCGCGCGGCGCCGAGATCATTCCCAATCCGGTGAACCGCATTCCCGGCTTCTCGCTCGCCCACCACCATTTCGTGCCCGGCTTTCCGCAGATGGCTTGGCCGATGGTCGAATGGGTGCTGGAGACGCGCTATCGCAGCCGCTTCGACTCGCAGAAATGGAGCGAATCGTCGATCCTGGTCTTCCAGGCGGGCGAGAGCCAGCTCATCCCCGCGATGCAGGCGGTGGAGCGCGCGTTCAACGGCGTGAAGGCATTCAGCCTGCCGTCGATGGGTGCGGACGGCTCGCGCATCCACGTGGAGCTCGGCGTGCGCGGCGATCCGGCGCAGGTCGCGCCGGCGATGGAGGCGCTGCGTCGCGAAGTGGCGAGCGCGGGCTTCCCCTACAAATGAAAAGCCCCATGCATTCGCACGGGGCTTTCTCGGTTACTTCTTCTTCTTGCGCGCTTTCGCTTTCGCGCTAGATCGGGCCTTGCCCGTTTTGGCGCTTAGGCGGCCTTTTTTGCCTTCGCCAGGCCTTTCACCGTCTCGGTCGCGGCGGCGACGTTCGCTTCCGCGATCTCGGTGGCTTGCTTGGCGACCTTGTTCATGTTGTCGTAGGCCGAGTTGGCGGCCGCGAGCATCGACTTGACGGCGGCGACGGCGACGTCCGAGCCGGCGGGCGCGTTCTTCGAGACCTTGTCGAGCAGGCTCACGAAGTTCTCGTTCCACTCGGCGACGCGGCGCTCGGCGACGCGGCTAAACTCGGAATTGGCTTCGGTCGCGACTTCGTAGACACTCTTCGAGTAGGCGATTGCCTTCTCCATCGCGGGCTGCGCAAACGCATTCTGCAGCGTCACGAATTCCTGCACGTCCTTCGCGCCGAGCAGCGCGCGGGTGTTCGCAATCGAGTCTTCGAAGGCGCTCTTGACCGCGCCTGCATTGATGTTCGCCAGCTTCTCGAACGCGGCGAACTGGGCATTCGCTACGGCGAGGAGCGCTTCTACGTTGGCCTTCTGGGCCGCTTGGATTTGCTCCGGTGTCACGTACATTTGTAGCTCCTGGTCAATGGGTTGTCTGGTGCTTTTGTGCAATGCAGCAATGCCAATTCTAGGCCCCGCAGGTCGAAAGTCAAGAGCTTTGTGCGTAGCACCAATGGTGATAGAGGTATCGCCGGGCTCACTACATCCTTTTTGTGAGGGAGCACTAACTTTAGAGCGGTGCCCGGCGCGACGGGCTTTGCCGGCGATACTGTATTCGTGACGATCGAATATCGGCCGAGCGACCCCCAGATCCTCGCCAACCCGTTCCCGCTGTATCAGCGTCTACGCGACGAGGATCCGGCGCACTGGAGCGCGGACCTGAAGGCTTGGGTGCTGACGCGCTATGAGGACGTGAAACGCGTCTGCCTCGATGGGCGTATGTCGTCGGACCGCTTGCGGCCGTTCTTCGCGACGCTACCGTCCGCCGAAGCGGCGCACATGGCCGAGCTCATGCGGATCCTGACGCTCTGGATGGTGTTCCGCGACCCGCCCGAGCACACGCGGCTGCGCCGGCTGGCGGGCCGAGTATTCAACGCGCGCACAATCGGCACGCTGCGTCCGAATGTCGAAGCCCTTACCGCGTGGCTGCTGGAACGCAGTGGCGAGCGGACCGAGTTTGACTTCATCGCGGAGTTTGCCGGCCCGCTGCCGGCGCTCGTGATCATGGACATGCTGGGCGTCCCGCGCGAGGAGCTTGCGCGGCTCAAGCACCTTTCCGACGAGATGGCGCTCTTCATCGGCAGCGCGCGCGAGACGCCGGCCAAATATGAGCGCGCGGAAGCTGCAACGCGCGAGATGGCGCAGCTTTTTCGCGCGCTCATCGGCGAGCGCCGGCGCGCGCCGCGCGCCGATCTCCTGAGCGAGCTGGTGCGCTTGGAGGAGAACGGCGATCGTCTGTCGGAGGACGAGCTTGTGGCGACCTGCGTGCTGCTGCTCTTCGCCGGGCATGAGACCACCACGCACCATATCGCCAACGGGCTGGCGGCGCTCTTGCGCTTCCCGGGGGAGCTGGAAAAGCTGCGCCGCAATCCGGCGCTCGCGCCGGCGGCGGTGGAAGAGCTGCTGCGTTACGACGGTCCGATCGGCGCGCAAGTGCGCATCGTTCAGGAGCCGCAGCGCTTGCACGGACGCGAGCTGCGCCCCGGCGATCGGGTGTTCCTGATGATGAATGCAGCGAACCGCGACCCGCGCGCCTACGCGGAACCCGATCGCATCGAGCTCGAGCGGCATGGTCCGCCGCATCTCACGTTCGGCTACGGAGCGCACATCTGCCTCGGTTTTCCGCTCGCGCGCCTCGAGGGCCAGATTGCACTGCCCGCTGTGTTGGCGCGCTGGCGCGACATCGAGCCCGCCTGCGGTCACGTGCAATGGCTCGATTCGATGGTCCTGCGCGGCATGAAAGCGTTTCCGGTGCGCGTGAGGTCTTGAGCGCGCAAGCCGATCACCTGCCGGCGAGGCTGTGGTGGCTGCTGGGAGCGTTGACGCTCGCCTGGGGCTTCAACTGGACGGCGATGAAGCTGGCGCTCGCCGAAGTGCCGCCGTGGACTTTCCGTTCGCTCTCCCTCGGTCTGGGCTCGGCGGTGCTCTTCCTCGTGCTGCGGCTCGGCGGGCAGCGCGTTCCCTGGCCGCGCGGCCAGTGGCGGCGGCTGTGGTTGCTCGCGCTTCTGAACATCACCGGATGGAACATACTCGTCGCCTTCGGCCTGACGATGATCGCCTCGGGCCGCGCATCGATCCTCGCCTACACGATGCCGGTGCTGGCGGTGCCGCTCTCGGTGTGGCTGCTCGGCGAGCGACTCACCGTGCCGAAACTGCTCGGCCTCGCGCTCGGCGTCGCCGGCCTCGCATTGCTCCTCGGTGAAGCCTATAAGGCGATCGGCGCTGCGCCGCTCGGTTCGCTGCTGGTCCTGGGCGCCGCGGCGAGCTGGGCACTCGGCGCGGTGTTGCAGAAAAAGTATCCGGTCGCCATGCCGGCCGGCCCTTATACGGCGTGGCTCATGCTGCTCGGTGGCCTGCCGATCTTCGCCGGTGCGCTCGCGCTCGAGCAGCCCGGAACGCTCGCCCATGTCGGCGGCCGCGCAGCGTTCGGCATCGCTTATAACGTGCTCATCGCGTTCGCCTTCGCGCACTGGGCGTGGATCAAGCTCGCGACCTCTGTCTCGGTAACGGTCTTCTCCCTGAGTATCCTCATCATTCCGGTAGTCGCGGTGCTGAGCGGCGTGATCTTTCTCGGCGAGCGGCCGGCCACGGCGGAGATTGCGGCGCTCGCGCTCGTGCTTGCATCGCTCGCTACGGTGTTAGTGCCATCGCGCGGCGGCGCGAAATAAGCTGCGGGTCCCAGCCGCCCAGCGCTTCCTCGAGCGTCGCCGCCTCGGGTTGGCCGAGGAAGGCGAGCGCGCGACCGAGCGCGCGCGGGTCCGACTCGATCGGCGCGCCGGAGGTCTGCTTCGACAATTTCTCGCCCGCGGCATCGAGCGCTACCGGGACGTGCAGGTAGCGCGGCGTCGGCAGCCCGAGCAGCCGCTGCAGGTAGATCTGGCGCGGCGTCGAATCGAGCAGGTCGGCGCCGCGCACCACGTCGGTGATGCCTTGCGCGGCGTCATCGACCACGACCGCGAGCTGGTAGGCGAACAGGCCGTCGGCGCGGTAGAGCACGAAGTCGCCGATGTCGCGCTCGAGCAGCTGCTCGCAGCACCCTTGTACCCGATCGAAGAACCCGATCGGCTGCCGGGTGGTACGCACGCGCAGCGCGCGTTGGCGTGGTGCGCCGGCACGGCATGTGCCCGGGTAGATGTGCGCACCGTCGGCGGCGAGACCCAGCGACGAATCGGCGATCTCGCGCCGCGTGCAGCCGCACCAGTAGGTGTGCGGCGCGAGCTTGTCCAGCGCCGCACGGTAGTGTTCGAGCCGGCGGCTCTGGTAGAGCACCTCGCCGTCCCACTGCAGCCCGAGCCGATCGAGCGCGCGCAGGATCGCCTCTGCCGCGCCCGCCACGCAGCGCGGCCGGTCGAGATCCTCGATGCGCACCAGCCAGCGACCGCCGGCAGCGCGTGCGTCGAGCCAGCTCGCCGCCGCTGCAATCAACGATCCCAGGTGCAGCGGGCCGGTCGGCGAGGGAGCGAACCGTCCCGTGTACATCGCTGTCTAGAGTACACTGCCCGCTTTTTTTGGAAGGACTGCCATGGCGACGGTCGAACTTACCCAGGCGAATTTCGAGCAGACGGTCAACGAAAACGCGATGGTGATCGTCGATTTCTGGGCGCCTTGGTGCGGTCCGTGCAAGGGCTTCGCTCCCGTGTACGAAAAGGCGGCGGAGGCGCACCCGGACATCGTCTTCGCCAAGGTCAACACCGACGACGAGCAGGGACTCGCCGGCGCCTTCGGCATTCGTTCCATCCCGACGCTCATGGTGTTTCGCGAGAAAATCATCCTGTTTCAGCAGGCAGGCGCGCTGCCCGCCTCGGCGCTCGAGCAGGTGATCACGCAGGCAAAAGCCCTCGACATGGCGAAGGTGCACGCCGAGGTCGCGGCCCAGGCGAAGTAACATTGGTGTCGGCATGGCCGGCACTCGCATCGAGAAGGACAGTTTCGGGCCGATCGAGGTCCCGGCCGAACGGCTGTGGGGCGCCCAGACCGAGAGGAGCCGCCGCTTCTTCCGCATCTCGGGCGAGCGCATGCCGCTTGCCGTCATCTACGCGCTCGCGCGCATCAAGAAGGCCGCCGCGGCGGTAAACGCCGAGCTTCGCCTGCTCGACGCCAGGAAGGCCGAGGCCATCCAGCGCTCGGCGGACGAAGTGCTCGCCGCAAAGCACGACGAGGAATTTCCGCTCGTCGTCTGGCAGACGGGCTCAGGCACGCAAACAAACATGAATGTCAACGAGGTGCTCGCCAACCGCGCCTCGGAGCTTCTGGGCGGCGAGCGCGGCCCGAAGCGCCTGGTGCACCCCAACGACGACGTGAACATGGGACAGTCGTCGAACGATATCTTCCCGACCGCCATGCATGTCGCGGCCGCGCCCGCGATGAACGATGTGCTCGCTGCCGCCGAGAGCTTGCGCAAGACGCTGCGCGCGAAGAGCGAGGCGTTCGTGTCGGTGATCAAGATCGGCCGCACCCACCTTCAGGATGCGACACCGCTCACGCTCGGGCAGGAGTTCTCCGGCTACGTCGACCAGCTGGAGCAGGCGCAAGGCGCGCTGCGTGCCGCGCTGCCCGGGCTTTACCGCCTCGCCATCGGCGGCACCGCCGTCGGCACCGGACTCAACACGCATCCGCAGTTCGCAGCCCGCGTGTGCCAGCTTCTGGCGAGCGAGACGAAGCTCGCTTTCGGCGAGGCGCCGAACAAGTTCGCCGCGCTCGCCGGCCACGAGGGGCTGGTTTTCGCGCACGGTGCGATGAAGACGCTCGGAGCCGCGCTCTTCAAGATCGCGAATGACGTGCGCCTGCTCGCCTCCGGGCCGCGCTCGGGACTGGCGGAGCTGCGCATCCCGGAGAACGAGCCCGGCAGCTCGATCATGCCCGGCAAGGTGAATCCGACGCAGGCGGAAGCGCTCACCATGCTATGCGCGCAAGTGATGGCGAACGATGTGGCGGTGAATATCGGCGGGGCGTCGGGCCATCTCGAGCTCAACGTCTACAAGCCGCTCATCATCCACGCGTTCCTGCAGAGCGCGCGCCTCCTCGCGGACGGCGCTCGCTCCTTCGACGAGCATTGCGTGCGTGGCATCGAGCCAGACGCCGCGCGCATCGGCGAGCTCCTCAGCCGCTCGCTGATGCTCGTGACCTCGCTCTCGCCGCACATCGGCTACGACCGCGCCGCCGAGATCGCAAAGAAGGCGCACCGCGAAGGCACAACGCTGCGCGAGGCGGCGCTCGCGCTTGGCTACGTCAGCGCCGAGGACTTCGATCGCTGGGTGCGGCCGGAGCGGATGATCGGCCCGACGGGCGGCTAGTTGCTGGTCGTCCTCATTTCCGGGCGCGGCAGCAACATGCAGGCACTCGTCGACGCCGGACTGCCGGTCGCCGCGGTGATCAGCAACCGCGGCGACGCAGCCGGGCTGCAATACGCCCGCGCGAAAGGCATCGCCACCGCCGTGGTTGAGCACCGCGCCTTTGCCGAGCGCGCTGCCTTCGAAGCTGCCCTGGAACGCGAGATCGGGCAGTTCAGGCCCCGACTGGTCGCGCTGGCCGGTTTCATGCGCGTGCTGAGTTCCGCCTTCGTGGAGCGCTACCGCAATCGCATGCTCAACATCCACCCGTCGTTGCTTCCTGCATTCGCCGGCCTGGACACGCACGCGCGCGCGCTGGCGGCCGGAGTGAAGGTGCACGGCTGTACGGTCCACTTCGTGACCGCCGAGCTCGATAGCGGGCCGATCGTCATTCAGGCGACGCTTGCCGTCCGGGCCGGGGAAAGTGCCGATGAGCTCGCCGCGCGGGTGCTGCGCCAGGAGCATTTGGTCTACCCGCGCGCAGCGCGCTGGTTCCTCGAGGATCGGCTTGTCATCCAGGACGGGGTGGTGCGAGTTAAAGGCAATGATGCGCAACTGGTCATGGCTGCTGATTAGCCTCGCGGCCGCGGCACACGCGGAGCCGCCGCGGCAACTCGAGATCGTCTTCAGCATGAGCCGCAACGGCTCATCGATTGCCGAGGTGGTCGAGCGGCTCGAGTACCTGCAAGGTAACTACCGGTTGACCGAGACCTGGAAGGGCAAAGGCATCTATGCGCTGCTCGGTAACGCGCGGCGCGTGAGCCAGGGCAGCCTCGCCGAGGGCAGCCTGCGCCCGCGCGAGTTCTTCGACGAGCGCTCGGGCCGCGACACCGCGCGCGCCTGGTTCGACTGGAACGCGAAAACGCTCACCATGCAATACAAGAGCGGCAAGGCGAGCGAGCCGCTGCCGCCGAATGCCCAGGACCGGCTGTCGTTCCTTTTCGCGCTGTCGCTCGTGCCGGGGAAAGCCGATTCGGTGAGCTATACCGTCGCCGATGGCAAGGGACTCTCGCGCCATGTCTACAAAGTCATGGGACGCGAACGCCTGCGCACCCCCGCCGGCGAGTTCGACACGGTCAAGATTGCGCGGCAGAGCGAGGAGCGCGATACCGCGGAGCTCTGGCTTGCCGCCGGGCATGCCTACATTCCGGTGCGCGTGCTCGTGGTCGAAAAAGACGGTACGCGCTACGAGCAGCTCGCGACGCGCATCTCGCAGTGAAGGTCGCCGGCGCGCTGTTCCGACACGCCGAAGCGGCGTTGCGCGAGCTCATGCGCTTCGCCGGCCCCGCGGACCAGGTGCTGTCGCGCTACTTCCGCACTCACGGTGAGCTCGGCCAGCGCGATCGCGCGTTCATCGCGGAAGCGGGCTTCGCGGTCCTGCGGCGCCGCCGTTCGCTCGAGGCGGCGGCGGGTTCCCCCGAGCCGCGCGAGCTCCTCGCCGCGGCACTCGTGCGGGTACTGGGCTTCTCCGGCCGTGCGCTCGGCGAGCTTATCGACCCCGATCTCGTCGAGCGCCTGCGGAGCGCGCGCGCCGACGCGTGGCCCGATGCTGTGCGTGCCGACCTGCCGGACTGGCTGTGGGAGCGGCTGGCGGCCGAACGCGGCCGTGACGAGGCGATGCGGCTCGCGCAGGGCCTGCTGAACGCGGCGCCGCTGGATCTGCGCGTCAATCTCGCGCGCACGAACCGGGACGACGTCCTCGCACGGCTGGCGCGCGACGCCATCGTGGCGAGCGCCACACCTTATTCGCCGGTCGGCGTGCGCCTCGCGGGAAAGCCGGCGATCAACCATCACGCGCTCTTCCGCGACGGTCTCGTCGAGGTGCAGGACGAGGGCAGCCAGCTGCTTGCGTTCCTGCTCGCGCCGCGCCGCGGCGAGATGGTCGCCGACTACTGCGCTGGTGCCGGCGGCAAGACGCTGGCGCTCGCGATGCTGATGCGCGGCAGCGGCCGCGTCTATGCGATGGACGTGTCGGCGAAGCGGCTTGCGGTGCTCGGCGCACGCGCGGCGCGCGCGCAGGTGAACA
>DASSLQ010000121.1:0-14977 GCA_035689325.1 Burkholderiales bacterium
CCCGAGGGCATCGTAGGCGCGCTCGCGCCCGGGCGCGCGGTGCGGATCCGCTGCGATGGCTGCGCGGCGCCGATCGACGCGAGCATCAGCTAGGTCTCCAGCCAGGCCGAGGACACCCCGCCCGTCATCTACAGCAAGGACAACCGCACGAAGCTCGTCTTCCTCGTCGAGGCGCGGCCGTCGGCCGGCGACGCGGCGAGGCTGCATCCGGGGCAGCCGGTCGACGTGACGGTGCCGTGAACGGCCTCGCCATCGACGTCGACGGATTGACCAAGCGCTTCGGCGGCAAGGTGGCGGTCGACCATTTCTCGATGCAGGTGCCGCGCGGCCAGATCTACGGCTTCCTCGGGCCGAACGGCAGCGGCAAGACCACCTCGATCCGCATGCTGTGCGGGCTGCTGAAGCCCGACTCGGGCAGCGGCACCTGCCTCGGCCACGACGTGATCGGCGACACCGCGGCGATCAAGCGCGAGGTCGGCTACATGACGCAGCGCTTCTCGCTGTGGGAAGACCTCACGATCCGCGAGAACCTGGAGTTCGTCGCGCGCATGTACGGCATGAGCGATCGCAGCCAAGCGGTGTCAGCGTCGCTGCGCGGCCTGGGGCTGGCGGAGCGTCAGAACCAGCTCGCCGGCACGCTCTCGGGCGGCTGGAAGCAGCGCCTCGCGCTCGCGGCCTGCATGCTGCACCGGCCGCAGCTGCTTCTCCTCGATGAGCCGACCGCGGGCGTCGATCCGCAGGCGCGCCGCGACTTCTGGGAGGAGATCCACGCGCTCGCGGCGAAAGGCATCTCGGTGCTCGTGGCGACGCACTACATGGACGAGGCGGAGCGCTGCCACCGGCTCGCCTACATCGCGTACGGCAATCTGCTCGCCACCGGCACGCCGGAGGAGGTGCTGCATCTCTATCGGCTCGCGACCTGGGAGGTCGGCGGGCCGCCGGCCAGGCTCGCGCAGCTCGCGCCCACGTTGCGCGGGAGACCGGGCGTCGCGCACGTCACGGCCTTCGGCAACACGCTGCACGTGACAGGCGAGGACGAGCAGATGCTCGAGCGCACCGTGCGCGAGTTCAGCGATCCGGAGCTGCACTGGCGCAAGTCGCAGGCGGGCCTGGAGGACGTCTTCATACACCTGATGGAGAACGCCAAGGAGCCCGTGCAATGAGGTTCTCCTGGTCGCGCTGGGTGGCGATCATCGTCAAGGAGTTCATCCAGCTCAAGCGCGATCGCCTCACCTTCGGGATGATCATCGGCATCCCGGTGCTGCAGCTCATCCTCTTCGGCTACGCCATCAACACCGACCCGAAGGCGCTGCCGACCGCGGTGCTGATGGCCGACGCGAGCCCGTATTCGCGCACGCTGCTCGCGGCGATGCAGACGAGCGGCTACTACCGGCTCGATCACTACGCGCGCACCGAGGACGAGATGGAAGACCTGCTGGCGAAAGGGCGCGTGCAGTTCGCGGTCACCATCCCGGAGAACTTCGGCAGGAAGCTGGTGCGCGGCGAGCGGCCGGTGCTGCTGGTCGAGGCGGACGCGTCAGACCCGGCCGCGGTCGGCAATGCGGTGGCGGCGCTGGCGCAGCTTTCGCTGACCGCGTTGAGCCGCGACATGAGCGGCACGCTGAGCGACCTTAAACCCGTGCTGCCGCCGGTCGATGTGCGCGTGCACCGGCGCTACAACCCCGAGAGCGTCACCGCCTACAACATCGTGCCCGGGCTGCTCGGCACGATCCTCACCATGACCATGGTGCTGATGACCGGCCTCGCGGTGACGCGCGAGCGCGAGCGCGGCACGTTCGAGAACCTGCTCTCGACGCCTGCCCTGCCGATCGAAGTAATGACGGGAAAGATCGTGCCCTACATCCTGATCGGGCTCATCCAGGTGACGCTGATCATCGGCTGCGCGCTCGCGCTCTTCGAGGTGCCGATGCAGGGCAATGCCCTGCTCCTTTACTTCGCGGTGCTGATCTTCATTGCCGCGAACCTGACGCTCGGCATCACCTTCTCGGCGCTCGCGAGGAACCAGCTCCAGGCGATGCAGATGACGTTCTTCTTCTTCCTGCCCTCGATCCTGCTCTCGGGCTTCATGTTCCCGTTCCGCGGCATGCCGGAGTGGGCGCAGTGGATCGGGTCGCTCCTGCCGCTCACGCACTTCCTGCAACTCGTGCGCGGCATCATGCTCAAGGGCAACGGCTTCTACGACCTCATGCCGCAGATGTGGCCGATCCTCGTCTTCATGCTGGTGGTCATCGGCATCGGCCTTGGCTTCTACAAGCGCACGCTTGACTGAACTCAGATGTCAGGAGCGGAGCAGCCCACTAATTCGGGCTCCGTCCCCGAATTCTGCGCAGGCGTTGCGGCACCGCGACGTTTGCCCGCATGGTGCATTGCGCCAATGAAATAGTCCCTCAGGGTCGTGCGCGGGCGTTCCGTATGCTTTGCGCATGGACATCTTCACCGAGGCGCCGAACCTGCTGCGCCGCTACCGCGAGGGCGCCGCGTTCCGCCGGTACGTCGATGACCGCAGCCTGCTGGTGCTGCCGGCGGTGCTGGTGTTCGTCGCCTTCAGCATCATCACCACGGCGACCACTATCGTGTTCTTCGGCACGAAGAACGTGCTGCTGATGTTCGTCGCCATGCTGATGGCGCCGTTCATCCTCGGCGCGAGCCTGGTGGTGTTCCTGTTCGTGTTCTTCTCCTGGCTCGAGGCACGCGCGATGGCGCGGCTCGCCGGCCGGCCGACGCCGGCGTACGGCAAGGCGGCGATCTCGTTTCTCGGGCTGCGCTCGGCGCTCGAGCAGTTCCCGCCCATCCCGTGGCTCTTCGGCGCCATCTTTGTCGGCGTGCCGCTGATCATCGCGGCGCTCGTCTCGTCGAATATCGCGGCGGCGCTCATCGCCGCGGTGCTGGGGACGCCGATCCTCTACGCGCTGTTCGACCGCGACTAGGTGTCATTACCGCGACGCTAATTCCGTACGACGTACGGAATTCATTCGGGTTCGATTCCAGCCGCTTTAGCAAGTCCCGCTAGCATCGCCGCCTCCTTGCGCGTCGCGGCGGCCATCTCGGCCGGGCTGTTGCCGATCGGCGCTCCGAGCCCCAGGTCGTAGAGCTTCTGCCTGAATTCCGCGCTGCGCAGCACCTCGAGCGCCGCCGCGTGCAGCCGCTCGATGATCGGCGCCGGTGTCTTCGGCGGCGCGGCAAAGCCGTACATCAAGCCGATGTCGTAGGCCTCGAGGCCGGGCGTCTCGCGCACGGCGGGCGTGTCCGGCAGTTGCGGCGCGCGCGCGGCGGTCGTGATGCCGAGCGCTCGCAGGCGTCCCTGCTTGATGAACGGCAGCGCCACCGGCAGGCCGACGATCGCAGCCTGCACGTGGCCCGCGACCGCATCGGCCGCGGCGGGTGCGCCGCCCTTGTAAGGCACGTGGTTCACCTTGATCGCGCCGAGCTTCATCAGCAGCTCGATCGCGAGGTGGCTCGCGCTGCCCTGCCCGAACGAGGCGACCGTGATGCCGCCCGGATTCGCCCGCGCGAGTGCTACGAGCTCGGCCATGCCGGTCGCCGCGAGCGTCGGATGCGCGACGACGACCATCGGCGACGCCACGATCTGCGTGATCGGCTGGTGGTCCGTGATCGGATCGAACGGCAGCTCCTTCATCGTCGAGGCGAGCATCACCTGATTCGTGATGCTCTGGACCATCAGCGTGTAGCCGTCGGGCGCGGCGCGCGCGAGCGCTTCGGCGCCGATCGCGCCGCTCGCGCCGCCGCGGTTATCAATGACAAGCGGCTGCCCGAGCACCTTCGTCAGGCGCTCGGCGAACGCGCGCCCGATGATGTCGGTCGGCCCGCCCGCCGGCCACGGGATGATGAGTCGGACCGGCTTGGCAGGATAAGGCTGCGCGAGCGCCAATCCCGCGAAGGTGAGCAGCAATGCGGCAAAAGCGCGGCGTGCCATGCAGTCCTCCCCCGTCAGTCGACCGGCTGTATATTGTTCTCGCGTATTACTTCGCCCCAGCGCGCGATCTCGCTTTTGAAAAGCGCCTGGGCGGCGTGCAGCGAGCGCTCGTCCTTTGGATACGGCAGAACCCCGGTAGCGGCCCAGCTCTTTACAGTCGTCGGATCATCAAGCAGCGCCTGGAGCGCGCCGTTCAGCTTCTCGATCACCGTCGCAGGCGTAGCCGCCGGCGCAAAGAGCGCATGCCAGTACTGGATCTCGAGCTTCGGTCCGTACAGCTCGACCAGGCTCGGCACGCCGGGAAACTGCGCGTAGGGCTCCTTCGCCGTGATGCCGTAGGCCTTGAGTTTGCCGGCGCCGATCAGCGAGATTACCGCCTGCGGTGTGGTGAAGAAGAGATCGACGTGGTTGCCCACCATGTCCTGCAGCGCTGGCGCGGCACCGCGGTAAGGCACGAGCAGCGCGTCGAGCTTCGCCTGCTGCAGGAAGAGCGCGGTGGTGATGTAGCCCGTCGTGCCTGCGCCGGGGTGCGCGAAGTTGAGCGAGTTCTTGCGCATGTAGGCGACGAGCTCGCTCAGCGTGCTGGGCGCGAGCGCCTTGCGCCCGACCAGGACGAGCGGGTTGTGATTGATGAACCCGACCGGCACGATCTCGCGCTCGGTGTCGTAGGGCAGCTTGGTCCCGTAGAGCCCCGGGTTCGCCGTGATCTGCAGGTTGTGCACGAGCAGCGTGTAGCCGTCGGGCGCGGCGCGCGCGAGACGGCTCGTGGCGATGATCGTGTTGCCGCCGCTCACGTTCTCGACGACGAACGGCTGGCCGAGCTGCTCGCTGAACTTCGCCGCGAGCACGCGCGCCACCTGGTCGGTCGGCCCGCCAGCGGGGAACGGCACGATCACGGTGACCGCTTTCGCGGGGTAGTCCTGCGCAGCACATACGGTGCAGATGGCAAGCAGGCTTACGAGCAGCAGTCGCATGGTCACCTCGGCGGAATGATCGGCAGCAGCACGTACGGCATCTTGCCAGTCGCAAAGTGCAGCGTGTAGCGGCGGCCGTAGATCTGCAGGGGCCGGTCGCGCGCATCGGCATGCGTGAAGGGCCCGACGCCTTTCATCGGATACGGCGCGTTCGCGACGCCTGCATCGGTGCCGTCGTACTCGTAGTCCTTGCCGCGCAGCGTGAGCGCGACGCGATAGCCCGGCGGCACGACGATGCACGTCGGCCAGATCTCGATGTCGAGCTCTACCGGCACGCCGGGCGCGAGCGGCTGCGCTTCGTCATGCGTGTGCCACGGGCGAAAGGCCCGTGTGCGCACCGGATCGAGCTTGCGTTGCGAGGCGCGCAGCCAGCCGAGGCCGATCGGCGTGCGTGGATCGTTCGAGCCGATGAACGTGACCTCCTTGCCCGCCGGGTCGAACACGCGCAGGACAAGAAACACGTCGGCGTCTGTCGTCTCCGACGATAGCCACAGCTTCGCGGCCACGGGTCCGGTGATTTCCAGCTCGTCGCCGAGCGGCGGCGTGCAAAACGTGAGGCCGTCACCGAGCGCGTCGTACGCGCGCATCGCCGATTCCGTGCTTGGTACGGAATTCAGCGCGCCGTCTGGTTGCAGGTACATCTTCGTCCAGCGCGTGCGCGCGAGCGGCCATTCGTTCTCGGCGCGCAGCATGAAGCGCTCCCCGGGCCGGCGGATGTTGAGCGTGACGCGCGGCTGGCGGTCCCAGCCGGTGTCCCGGTCCTGCAGGAACCGGCCGAGGAAGCGTTTCTGCAAGCCCATGCCGTATTCGCTGTAGAAGTGCGTGAAGTGTGTATCGCCGTGGACCTCCAGCCATTTCTGCTTTGATCCTGCAGCGAGGAACCCTTCATAGTTGCCGCGCGGATGCAGCCCCTGCCCGCCCCAGTTGGCGGCGGAGAGCAAGGGCGCCTCGATGCGTGCGAAGTCGACCATGCGGCTGCGGTAGTAATCGTCGACGAGCGGCCGGCGGAGCGCTTCGCCCGCCGGATCGGTCGCGTTCTGCGCGAGCATCGCAGGCGGGAGCGTTTCGGGACCTGCGACCGGCTCGCCGCTCACGGCGCTGCGCGGGCCCCGTTCACCGAGGCCGTGCTGCACGCCGAGCACCTGGCGCGCGTACCAGCTGTCGATGAAGCCGCAAAGGATGCCGCCGTGGCGCACGAGCTCGCGGTAGTAGTCGGAGAAGCCTTCCCAGATGCACAGCGCCGCGAGATGCGGCGGGCGCAGCGCGCCGACTTGCCATTGATTGGTCGCGTAGTACGAAATGCCGTTCAGCCCCACTCGGCCGTTCGACCATGGCTGCGCCGCCGCCCACTCGATGCAGTGGTAGAGGTCGCGCGCCTCGCGCGCCGACCAGATGTCGATCAGGCCGGGCGAGCGCCCCGCGCCACGCGAGTCCACGCGCACGCACGCGTAGCCGTCGGGCACCCACCTCTCCGGATCGACCAGCTCCCAGCACTGGTACTTGTTGCTCGAGCCCGCGAGCACCTCGGGCGCCGCTTTCGTCAGGCGGTCCCACGCCGACCGGTAGCCTTCCTGGAACGAAAGTCCCTTGGCGTACGGCCCGCAGCTGAGGATCACCGGATGGCGGCGCTCGTCAGGCGGCCGAAAGACGTCGGCGCGCAGCACGAGCCCATCGTCCATGCGGACGGGCGCGTCCCATTCAATCCTCATCATCGTCCCGGCATCTCAATACGATCCGGAGCCATAATACAAAGCACCAGGAGGGAGAGGACCATGATCAAGTCTGCTGTTCATGTGGCGAGGCGGGTCTCGGCTTGCATGCTCGTCGCCTTTGCGTCGGCGACGAGTTCAGCCTGGGCTCAGCATGTCATCGTCGGTATCGACAGCAAGGTTTTCTGGGACGAAAACGGCAAGCCGCTTTTCTCGCCTCCGGGCAAGGATGCCGTGGTCATCCTCGATATCAAGGATCGCATGAATCCGCGCATCGTCGCGAGCCTGCCGCTGATGAACTCCGTCTTCGGGCCGCCGGTGAACCTGGCGATCACGCCGGGCGAAAGCCTGGCCCTCGTGGCGAACTCCATGGATTGGGTGCAGGAGGCCGACGCGTGGAAAGCTGCGCCATCCTCCACCGACGTGTTCGTCATCGACCTCAAAGCGAGCCCGCCGGCGCAGATCGCCACGGTAAAGGTGGGCAAACAGCCCTCCGGGATGGCGATCAACCGCGCGGGTAACCTCGCGCTCGTGACGAACCGTGCGGATAACTCCGTCGCCGTGCTTTCGATTCAAGGCAAGGAAGTCAAGCTCATCGACACAATCCCGATGGGCGAGCAGGTATCTGCCGTTGCGTTCACGCCGGATGGCAAGCGCGCCCTCGTTTCCAAGAATGTCAACAACAAGGCCGCCGTGCTCCAGGTCGACGGCGACAAGGTGACCTATGCGAAGTACGACATGCTCGTCGGCCTGTTTCCCTATAACCTCGGTATCACGCCGAACGGCAAGCTTGCGCTGACGGCGAATAATGGCGCTTCGGGATCGGCCGACGGCAATGTCGATACGGTGAGCGTGATCGACCTGGAGCTCACTCCTCCACGAGTCATCGACCAAGTGGTCGTCGGCGATGGGCCCGAGGGATTCGCGATCAGCCCGACGGGGCGGATCGCGGTCGCGATACTGCTTCGAGGCAGCAACGCCTCCAAATCGGCGTTCTTCTATCACCGCAACGGATCCGTTGCGGTACTCAAGATCGACGGCAAGAAGGTGAGAAAGATCGCCGATATAGAAGTGGGCGGCCTGCCCGAAGGCGCTGTATTCAGTCCCGACGGCAAGTATCTCTATGTCGGAAATTACATGGACGACGACATCTCCATCCTGAGGGTCGATGGAGACAAGGTCAGCAACACGGGCAAACGGTTCAAGCTTCCCGGCCACCCTGCCTCGATGCGAAGCGTCGTTCCCTAGCGCTTATTTCTTGTACACGACCGGCGCAAGCGTGTTCTGGTCGATGACGACATCCACCACCGCCGGTAGATTGCTCGCCAGCGCGCGCTTGAGCGCCGGCAGCAGCGCGGCGGGTTCCGTGACCCGCTCGCCGTGCGCACCGAAGACGCGCGCGAGCGCGGCGAAGTCGACGTCGCCGTAATCGACGCCGAACAGCCGCCCGCCGTAGAGCTCCTTCTGGAATGCGCGCTCGTTGCCGAGCCCGCGATCGTTGTAGACCACGCACACCACCGCGATGCGCTCGCGCACCGCGGTCTCGAGCTCGCCGACGTTGCACATCATGCCCATGTCGCCGACCGTGGCCATCACCGGCTGCCGGGGACGCGCGAGCTTCGCGCCCATCGCGATCGGCAGCCCTGCCCCCACCGAGCCCCAGTCGTCGATGTACATGAAGGTGTCCGGCTGGTACGTATCCATGAAGACGCGCATGTGTTTTCCGGCATTGCCGGCGTCGAGGACCATGACGCCGTCCTGCGGCAGCGCCTCGCGCATCGCGTGCGCGACAACCGGCGGCAGGATCGGCCGCGCGCTGGGGTCGAGCAGGCGCTTGCGCTCCTCGTCCCACTCGCGCCGCAGCGTCGCGACGCTCGTCCATTCCCAGCGCTTGCGCAGCCGCTGGCGCAGGCCGTCGATGAAGCTCGCCGTGGATCCGACCACGGCTTGCGCGACCGGGAAGACGACGCCGATGTCGCCCGCCGCCGTGCTGTGGTGAATCAGCTTGGCGTCGCGGCTGATGATGCCGTACTTGAAGGTGGTGGAGAAAAGGTCGATGTGCGCGCCGAGCGCGATGACGACGTCGGCCTGCGGCATGGCGCGGTTCGCGCTCCCCCAGCCGTTGCGCCCGAGCAGCCCGAGCGCGAGCGCATGCCGGGTCGGGAACGCGTCCGGGTGGTATTGCAGCGTCGCCACCGGGATCCCGGTCGCTTCCGCAAGTGCTTGCAGCGCGCCGGTCGCGCCCTCGCGCAGGACCCCGCCGCCGGCGAGGAACACAGGGCGCCGCGCTTCGCCGATCAGTTGCGCCGCGCGATCGAGCTCGGCGGCCGCGCAGGCCGGCAACGCCGACGGCCGATAGGCCGAGGGCGCGATCGGCTCGCTTTCGCAATGCTCGAGCAGGATGTCGCGCGAGGCGTCCAGATGCACGGGGCCCTGCGGCTCGGCGAGCGCGACACGGAAAGCGCGGCGCACCGCTTCCTGCACCTTGCTGGTCGCCGGGATCGAGTAGGCCCATTTCGTGATCGGCCGGTGAAGCGTCACCTGGTCGATGTCCTGGCTCGCGTCCTTCTCGCGCACCCAGAGCTCCTGCGCGCCGCTCACGCTGATGAGCGGCACCTGGCCCTTGTACGCCGCGCCGATGCCGGTTGCGAGATTGGTGACGCCCGGTCCTTCGGTGGCGGTGACGATGGCCGGCCGGTGCAGCGCGCGGGCATATCCATAGGCCATGAATGCCGCGCCCTGTTCGTGGCGCGTGAGCACGAAGCGGATTTCCGGCGTCGCGCGCAGCACATCTAGAATCGGCAGGTTCATCGTGCCGGGAATGCCAAAGACATGGTCGACGCCTTCGCGCCGCAGGCAGTCGACCAGCGCTTGCGCGCCAGTGATCATGGAAGCCTCCTCGGTTGCTAGTCTAGCCACATGAAAGCGCCGTTTCGCGACCGGACGCATGCGGGGCGCGAGCTCGCGAAAATGCTCGCCGAGTTCCGGGGCACGGCAGCGCTGGTGCTCGCCATCCCGGCGGGCGGCGTGCCGGTGGCGGCGGCGATCGCTACCGAGCTGGGCTTGCCGCTCGACGTAGCGCCGGTCAGCAAGGTGCTGTACCCCTGGACAACCGAGAGCGGCTACGGCGCCGTGGCGTTCGACGGCAGCGTCTGGCTCGACGAAAGCCGCATGTCAGGCCACGGCGTGTCTGCGGCGCAGGTCGAGCGTGCGGTAGCCGCGGCGCGCGCCAAGGTCGAGCGCCGCCTGGCGCGGCTGCGCAGCGGCCGGCCGCGGCTCGCGCTCGAAGGCCGCACGGTGATCGCGGTCGACGACGGCATCGCCGGCGGCTCGACCATGCGCGCCGCGATCACGGCGCTGCGCCGCGCCGGCGCCGCCGCCGTGGTGCTCGCGGTGCCGACGGCGCACAAGAGCGCGCTCGCTACCCTCTCGAAGCTGGCGGACGCGGCCTACTGCGCGGACGTGCGCGGCGGCGCGAGCTTCGCCGTCGCCGAGGCGTATCGGGAGTGGCGCGATCTCGGCGATGAGGAGGTCGAGGCGGCCCTGCGCAATCAGGGGCAAGCGCCGGTTTCCTGACCGGCAGGCACGAATCGCGCTATTGGGCTGGCGTGCTGCCGCCAAAGCTGATCGTGCTCGGACATTGCACGAGCACCACGGCTCGAATCCTGTGCTGCGCCGCAGGCGCGCGCCTTGCGCGGCTTGCCTGGCGTGCCGGCGACGCGAGAGGAACGGTGGACGTGGAGCTCGCGCCCGCCCCGCCGTACACGCTCGGCGTGTTCGACCTGCGCGAGCTGCCGGCCGGCGCCGAGATCACCTATGGCGTCGCCGTGGGCGACGCTGTCGCGGCACTTCCGGCCGCCGAACGGATCCTCGAGTCCCCGACTCGCCGCTTTCGCCTGTTGCCCATCGAGCGCCCGGTACGCGTGGCGCTCCTGAGCTGCAACGGCATCTACGAGTACAAGGATGCCGCGCGACGCTTCGACATGTGGCGGCGCCTGCGGCGCGAGCTCGAGACCGGCAGCGTCGACCTCATCGTGCATGCCGGCGACCAGGTCTACGCCGATCAGGTGGTGAAGCGCTATGCGAGGACCGCGCGCACGACGAGGGAGCCGGACGCCCTCCTCGCCACGCTCGCCATGGAGTACCGCCGGCTCTATGTCGAGCGGTTCTGGACCGAGCCCTACGTCGCCGCCGTGCTCACCTGCTGCCCCAACATCATGACGTGGGACGATCACGACATCGACGAGGGTTGGGGCTCCAACCCGAACGATGACCGGCCGTGGCGCCGGCTTTTCTTCCGCGCCGCACAGCAAGCGTTCAGCGAGTTCCAGGCGAGCCTGGGCCCGCCGCGCATCGACGAGGCGTCGTTCGCCTGCGGATTCACCCACGGCGACGTCGCCTTCCTGCTGCTCGACGGCCGCTCGCACCGTCTTTACAGCGCGGGCCGGGTGCTCGGTGCCGAGCAGCTAGAGGCGGCGCGCAAATGGCTGCACGCGCTGCCGGCGGCGACGCGGCGCGTGTACCTGGTGCTCGGTATCCCACCGGTCCATGCCAAGCTTGCGACTGCCGCCGCCATTCTGCGATGGACCCCATTCAGCGAGCCCTATGCCTCTGACCTGCGCGACGGCTGGATGTCGAAGCGCAACCGCGCCGAATGCGAGAAGCTGATGCAGCTGCTGGTCGATTTCTGCCGCTCGCATCCGCGCACCGATATCGCCATCCTCTCGGGCGACGTGCATGTCGGCAACATCGGCCAGCTGCATCACTTCCAGACCGGCGTGATGTGGCAGGTCACCTCCTCGGGCATCGGCTCGCCGCCGCCGGAGGGCCTCTCGGGCTGGCTGATGGAGAAGGTGTCGCGGCCGGCGATCGACCTGGGCGCCGGTGTGCGGGGCAAGCTCATGCGCATCACCGAGCACGGGCACGACCTCATGCACCGGCGCAACTTCGCGCTGCTGGAACCGGGCGCTGCCGGCGCGCTGCGCGTGCGGCTGGTCGGCGAAGGCCTGGCCGAGCCGCGCGAATTTCTGCTGGCAAGCCGCGGCTCGCGATAATAGCGCGGTGCAGCGCTGCGCCTGGGCCACCACGCCGCTCGGTATCGCCTATCACGACAGGGAGTGGGGCGTGCCGGTCCACGACGACCGCACGCTCTTCGAGTTTCTGATCCTCGAGGGCGCGCAGGCGGGCCTCAGCTGGGAAACCATTCTCCGCAAGCGCGACGCCTACCGCCGCGCCTTCGCCGGCTTCGATCCGGCGAAGGTCGCACGCTTCACCGCGCCGGCAGTGCGCCGGCTGCTCAAGGACGACGGCATCGTGCGCAACCGGCTCAAGATCGAGAGCGCGGTAACCAACGCGAAGGCTTTTCTCGCGGTGCAGCGCGAGCACGGCAGCTTCGATGCGTACGTCTGGCGCTTCGTCGGCGGCAAGCCGATGGTGAACCACCGCCGGCGGACGGGCGATGTCCCGGCGAAGACCGCCGAATCGGACGCGCTGAGCAAGGACCTGCTCAAGCGCGGCTTCAAGTTCGTCGGCTCGACGATTTGTTATGCATACATGCAGGCGGTCGGCCTGGTGGACGATCACCTCGACAACTGCTTCCGCAAGACAAAATGGTGACCGTCACCAATTAGGGGGATGCCGCATGAGCAAGGGCCGCCTGGAAGCGTTCAGCGACGGCGTGATCGCCGTGATCATCACCATCATGGTGCTCGAGATGAAGGTTCCGCACGGTGCTGACGCCACGGCGCTCGCGCCGCTGGTCCCGGTCTTCCTCGCTTACGTGCTGAGCTTCGTGATGGTCGCGATCTACTGGAACAATCACCACCACCTGTTCCACGCCGTGCATCACGTGAGCGGGGCAACGCTGTGGGCCAACATGCATCTGCTCTTCTGGCTGTCGCTCGTGCCGTTCACGACCGGCTGGATGGACGAGAACCACTTCGCGCCGGTAACGGTCGCCACCTACGGCCTGGTGCTGCTCTGCGCGGGAATTGCTTACTTCATCCTCACGCGCGTGCTGCTGGCGACACACGGCAATGACTCGCTGCTCGCCAAGGGGCTGGGCAACGACTTCAAGGGCAAAGTCTCGCTCCTGCTCTACGCCGCGGCTATCCCGCTCGCGTTCTGGCAGACGCCGATCGCGCTTGGCATCTATGCCCTGGTCGCGCTCTGGTGGCTGGTGCCGGACCGGCGCTTCGCGCGCGTGCTCGCCGAGCACAAGCCGTGATCGTCGTCCACCACCTCAACAACTCGCGCTCGCAGCGCGTGCTGTGGCTGCTCGAGGAGCTCGGCCTGCCGTACGACATCAAGCGCTACCAGCGCGACCCGAAGACCATGCTCGCGCCGCCCGCGCTGCGCGAGGTGCATCCGCTCGGCAAGTCGCCGGTGCTCGCCGATGGCGACGTGACGCTCGCCGAGTCTGGCGCGATCATCGAGTACCTGGTCGAGCGCCACGGCAACGGGCGGCTGCGTCCGCCGCTGAACACGCCGGAGCGCGTGCGCTACACCTACTGGCTGCATTTCGCCGAGGGCTCGGCGATGCCGCCGCTCCTGATGAAGCTCGTCTTCGACCGCCTCGAGAAGGGTCCGATGCCGTTCTTCGTGCGCCCCATCGCACGGGGTATTGCCGGCCGAGTGAAGAAGGGCTTCATCGAGCCGAACATCGCGCGGCAGCTCGATTACATGGAGGCCGAGCTCGAGCGCCAGCCGTGGTTCGCGGGCGGCGAGTTCAGCGCGGCCGACGTGCAGATGAGCTTCCCGGTGGAGGCGGCCGCCGCGCGCGGCGGGCTGGACGCCCGCCGGCCGCGGCTCATGGACTGGCTTGCGCGCATCCATGCGCGCGAAGCGTATCGGCGCGCGCTCGAGCGCGGCGGCGAGTTTTCGATCCTCAGTTGATCGCAATCGCCATCCACGGCGGCGCGGGCACCATGGCGCGCCGCAAGATGACGCCGGCGCTCGCCGCGCGCTATGAGAGGGCGCTCGGACGGGCACTGGACGCGGGTTTTGCCGTCTTGAAGAACGGAACGAGCCTGGATGCCGTGTGCGCAGCGGTGGTCGAGCTCGAAGACCACGCGCTCTTCAACGCCGGCCGCGGCGCCTGCTACAACACCGACGAAAGACACGAGCTCGACGCGGCGGTGATGGAGGGCGCGACGCGGCGCGCCGGCGCCGTCGCCGCGGTGAGCCGCATCCGCAATCCGGTGCTCGGGGCGCGCGCGGTGATGGAGAAGAGCCGCCACGTGCTGCTCGTCGGCCGCGGCGCCGAGCGCTTCGCGCGCGCGCACGGCGTGCGCATGGCGCCGGGCTCGTATTTCGCGACGCAGTCGCGCCTGGCCGCGCTGCGGCGGCGCGTCGCCGGGCATCACGGCACGGTGGGCGCGGTAGCGCTCGACGCGGATGGTCATCTGGCGGCGGCGACTTCCACCGGCGGCTACACCGGCAAGCTGCCGGGCCGCGTCGGCGACTCGCCGCTGATTGGCGCCGGCACCTACGCCGACGAGCTATGCGCGGTGTCCTGCACCGGGCTCGGCGAGGCCTTCATTCGCGCAGTAGCCGCGCACGATGTCGCCGCGCGCATGCGCTACCGGCGCGAGAAGCTTGCATTGGCGTCAGCCGCGGCGCTCGCGCAAATCGCGGCGCTCGGCGGCGACGGCGGCCTGATCGCCGTGGATCGCCGCGGTAACATCGTCATGCCCTTCAACAGCGAAGGAATGTACCGTGGCGCGATCGATGCGCGCGGGCGGCGCCTCATCGCGATCTACTGATACGCGGCACCGGCAAGCTCCTTGCTGACCGGAGAAAGGACTACCCCAAATGAGTGAAATGCACACCAGCCCCGACCGCGTTGTGTGGTTCGATCTGCCGGTGGCCGATCTCGCGCGCGCGAGCCGCTTCTACGGCGCGGTGCTCGGCATCAAGGTGCACCAGGAAAAGGCGGGTAACGTGAATTTCGCGGTTCTCGAGCACGAGGGCGCCGGCAACGGCGGCTGCCTCATCCCGAACGCCAAAGAGGTCAGCGGCGCGGGAATCCTCGTCTACATGAACGTCGACGGTCGCATCCGCGACGCGCTGCGCCAGGCAGAGAAGCACGGCGGCCGGGTGTTGAAGGCGATCGAGAGCATCGGCCCGCATGGCTACCGCGCCATCGTGCTCGACAGCGAAGGCAACCGCATCGCGCTTCATTCCAACACCGATAAATGAAGCACGCCTGGCTCATCGCGGCACTCCTCGTCGGCGGCTGCGTCACCCCCGACGTCGTCACCTCCGACGTCGTGCGCGACGTCGCGCCGAGCGGCCGGCTGCGCGTCGCGATGAACTACGGCAATCCGGTGCTCGTGCAG
>DASSLQ010000122.1:0-51167 GCA_035689325.1 Burkholderiales bacterium
TTTGATGGCCCTTGGCATCCAGCACGCCAGCGCGCACCATCTAGCAAAAGCCTGTCCATCCGGTACGGCAGTGCAAGGAGTGGATTTCTACAGGCACCAATTGGTCTGCGTACCGGTGGGCGGCGGATCGGATGCACTGAAAGTGATGGACGCCAATAACCAGGAAGTGGGCGTGCTAGACGGCTATGGCTCTCTGGCGCGACTCGTGAACAACGAGTGGGTGCAACTGATTTTCACCGAGAACGGCTTCAACGGGAACGCATTCGCGGTCTATTACGAATCGGCCGACTGTACCGGGCCGGCGTATATTCCCGACTTCAACCAGGGTTTCATGCCGAAGATCGTTGGCGTCACGGTCAACGGTACGTCCGCGACGCTTTATTCGGCAGTGCCGGGAACGTTTGCCCCCAGAACCGTCCTGTCGTTCCAGAACGTCAGTTCGACCGGTTTTGACCCTCTCTGCCAGCCAACTGACGGCAGCGCGCAGACCGTCGGGGTTCCGCAAACGACGACGATCAGCAACAACCCGCCGTTCCGTATTTCGCAGTAATCAGGAGCTACGGCGCCTGCCACGACTCGCTGTGCGAGCCGTGGCGGGCGTACGAGCACGCGGGGCCTGACGCGAAGATTCGGCCGCGCCCAGGTGCCGGCCGATGAATTCCAGCACCGCGCGATACCAGACCACGATGTTGCGCGGCTTGAGGATCCAGTGGTTCTCGTCCGGGAAGACCAGCAGCTCGCTCGGCACGCCGTGGTACTGCAGCGCTTCGAAGAGGTTGAGCCCTTCACTCACCGGGCAGCGGTAGTCCTTCTCGCCGTGGATGATGAGCGCCGGTGATTTCCACTGCTTGACGTGGCGCAGGGGCGCGTAGCGGTCAAAACGCTCGGTGTCGGCGTACGGGTCCTCACCGCCCATCTCGAGGTACCACCATGCCGGGTGATCGGTGACGCCTGTGAAGTTGGCCATCGTGAAGACGCTGGCGTGCGTGATCAGGCAATTGAAGCGGTCGGTCTGGGTGCCGATCCAGTTCGTCATATAGCCGCCGAACGAGCCGCCCATCGCCATCGTGCGCTGCGGATCGATGTCGGCGCGCGCGCAGAGCGCGTCGGCCACCGCCATCAGGTCCTTGTAGCACTGGTCGCCCCAGACGTTGCCCCAGATGCCCTGGACGAAGTCCTGTCCGAAGCCGGTGGAGCCGCGCGGATTCGGCAACGCGACCGCATAGCCTTGCGCGACCAGTAGCAGCGGATTCCAGCGCCAATGCCAGCCATCGGTATCCATGCCGATCGGGCCGCCGTGGATCCAGAACGCGAGCGGCAATGGACCGCTCGCGCCTTTCGGCTTCACGAGAAAGCTCTGGATCGGCGTCCCGTCGGTAGACCGGGCGCTGAAGCTCTCGACCTGCGCCCACGCTGACGCTTCGGTAAAGCCGGAAAGCCGCGCGAGCGGCTGCGGCGCCGAGTCCGGCTTTGACGCAACCACCCAGCACTCCGGCGCATCGAGCAGCGTGGAACGCACGACCGCGATGCGCCCGTCGGCGAGCACCGTCGGATGGTCGTGCGCCCCGCCGGCGGCTACGGCGCTCAGGCGCTCCACGGCACCGGAGCGCGCATCGATGGCGAACACCGGCTTGTGCCCTTCGTCGTCCGCTGTGACGATCAGCCGCTTGCCATCGGCGCTCCAGTCGCCGAGCAGCGGCCAGCGATCCCACTTTTCCGCGATCGTGCGTGAGCGGCCGCTCGCGATGTCGAAAAGCGTGAGCAGCGGCCGCACCGCGGTCTTCGGGTCGCGCTTGGCGCGCGTGGTGGCGATCTGGCCACCATCGGGTGAGAACGCAAGGCCCTCATAGAGGACGCAGTCGCCGGCGCCCAGCTCGGACGTTCTTTCGGTCGCCAATTCCGCCATCAGGATTACGACGTCGTCCTCTCGATCCTTGCCCGGCCGGCGCATTGTCGCGGCGGCGTACCGACCGTCTTCGCTGACATCGAGTTCCGGCTCGATCGCAAATTCGCGCCGCGCCCGCGGCGTGAGATCCACGCGGTTCTGGCCCGCCGCGCTGCAAGCGATTAGATGCGTGCAAGGCAGGTCGTCGTTCTCGTGCAGCCACGTGTCCCAGTGGCGCACCGGCTGCGCGCTGAAGCGCCGTGCGCTTGGGCCGTGCTTCTGCCGATCGGCCGCCGTTTCGCGCTGCTTGTCTTGTGGAACGCCCATGAGCACCGGCGCGAGGTACGCGAGGCGATCGGCGCGCCGCGCGAAGCGGAACGCCTCGACGCCGAGCGGCTCGTCGGTGAGCTGGCGCGGCTCGCCGCCTTCGGCGGGCAGGAGCCAGACCTGCATGCGCTTCTCGGCGTCTTCGTCCGGCTTCACTTCGTTCGGCTGCCGGTTCGAGAGGAAGCCGAGCGCGCCGTCGTGGCGGAAACACGGTGCCCTGTCCCTGGTGTCGCCGCGTGTGAGCTGCACCGCCGGGCCGCCATCGGTGGGCACCTTCCAGATATCGCTTACGTACTTGGCACCGTCGCGATCGACCCGGTCGACGCTCACTGCAAGCCACTTGCCGTCCGGAGACACGGCGATCGCGCCGACGCGCCTGAGAGCGATGTGCTGTTCTACGGTATAGGTCATCTCGCAGTCATCTATTTGCGCGAACGCAGCGCGGCTGCGACTGCTTCGCGAGCCCATTCGAGGGCCGCTTCGGGTGATTCCAGAGCCTCGGCCGGAGCGCGGTAGTAGTTGAGCGACGCGCGCTTTCCCTGCCTCGCGTAGACAAAGGGCTCGAGGCCGGCGGCAACAAAGCGCGGCCGGCTGTGCGCGTCCGCCTTCAAGTAGAGCACGTCGTCCAGCACGATCGCAAAGAATGCACCGTCGCAATACAGGCCATGGCCCCCGAACATCGGTTTTGCCTCGAGGCGCCCGAGACCGCCAAGAAGCTCCGTTAGGTGGGCAATGAAGCTCGCGCGCATCGCACGATGCTAGCGAGCCGTCTTGGTCTCCAGGGCGAAACGCTCGCGCAGCTGCGGCTGGCTCGAATAGCTGTCGAGCAGCGGTTGCATCTTTGCGGCAAGCGTGTCGAGGCGCTCGCTCGGCGCGGGATGCGTCTTGAACATGAGTGCCACGGTGGAGTCCTTGGCGTTCATGCCTTGCAGCGTCTGCAGCACCGCCGGCAGGCCGTAGGTGTCATAGCCGCCGCGCGCCGCGATCACCACGCCGAGCCGATCGGCTTCGAACTCGTCGCCCTTGTCGAGGCCGCGCGAATACATCTCGGTGCCGAAGGCGATGAGCTTCTTGCGCGCCTCCCCATTCACGTTGTTGAGCGCCGCGCCGGCAGCGTCGGCCGAGAGCTGAGTGAGCGCGCCCTTCTGGATCGCCTTCAGGTGGTGCTTGCGCACCACGTGTACGATCTCGTGCGAGAGCACGCCGGCGAGCTCGGCTTCGCTGTGCATGCTCTCGAGCAGGCCGCGCGTGATGAAGATCGTGCCGCCCGGCACCGCGAACGCGTTGAGCTGCGGCGCATCCATCACGCCGAAGCGCCACGGCAGGTCGGGCCGCTCGGACTGCGAGGCGAGCCAGCGGCCGACGCTGTTCACGTAGCGCTGCACGCGCATGTCGTTCATGAGCGGCGCGGCGCCGAGCAGGCGTGCCGCGACGTCGTGGCCGATGGCGATCTCCTCGCTCTCGTTGATCTCGTGGGTCGCCTTGACCACGCCCTTCGCGGTGTCGATCAGCTTGTTGATGTTGAGGTCGGGCAGCTTGAACTGCGCCTGTGCCGGACCGGCAATGAGCAGCGCGAGCAGCAAGGCGGCGCGCGTCACTTGGGGTAGTCCACCTGTTGCGCGGCGAGCTTGCCCTTGGCGGCGAAGCCCGCTGCGGCCTTGCGCTCTACGGCGAACTTATCCAGCTTGTCGAGCTCGCCCGGATTCGGCTGCGCGTTGGCGAGCTTTTCCTCATCGAGTCCGCGCACCCCAGTCGTCACCTGCGTGCCGCTCGAGCCGGTGCGGGCGACGTTGAAGATTTGCGCGATGCCTGTCTCGCCTTTCTTCGCGCTGCCCGGGCCGCCATAGCGCAGCGCGAGCATCTTCACCCAGCCCTCGCCGGCCGCCGCCTTCACGCGCGTCCAGCCGCCCTGGCGATCGAGCGCCTCTACCGCGGTGTTCTCGGGCAGCTGCGCAACGGTCGACGCATCGGTCGCGGGCTCGCTCTTCAGCTCGGTGGCGCGAATGACAGTCGCCGGCTCGGCGTGGCCGAGCAGCGGGAACAGCAAAGCGAGGACAAGCAGTCTCACGTCTTGCGGCGCGGTTCGAAGAGCTCCACCTCCTGGGCTCGTCCCTTCACCTTATAGGAACCTGCGGGCACAAAGTCAAACGCTTCCCGACAGGCGAGCATCGTTTCCCGAGAAACGAGGATACGGCGCTTGGCATCCTTCGTCAGGCCTTCGATCCGGCTTGCCAAATTCACCGTATCGCCGATCGCCGTGTACTCGCGGCGCCGATCGGAGCCGATGAGGCCGACGACCGCCGGGCCGCTGTGAATGCCGATGCCGACGTCAAAGCTCGTGTCGGCGGCGCCGAGGTCGCGCTTGAACGCCTGCAGCGTATCGGCCATATCAAGTGCACAGGCCACCGCGTGGCGCGCGTGCTCGGCGTCGTCGAGCGGCGCGCCCCAAAGCGCCATGATGCAGTCGCCGATGAACTTGTCGAGCGAGCCGCCGTGGCGGAACACCACGTCGACCTGCCGCGAGAAATAATCGTTGAGCAACGCCACCACTTCGGCGGGCGCCTTGGTCTCCGACAGCGTGGTGAAGCCGCGGATGTCGGAGAAGAGCACCGATACCTCGCGCGCCTGCCCCGCGCCCTCGAGGCCGCCGCGCTCGACGAGCTGCTTCACGACGTGCGGGTTGACGAAGCGCGAGAACTGCGCAATCGCCTGGCGCCGCGCGTGCCGCTCCTGCAGGTACTCGGCGAGCGCGCCGGCGGCGTAGAAGGTCCACGCCGCCGCGAGCGGCGTCAGCGCGGGCACGAGGAGCAGCGCGCCCGCCGCCTGGTAGGAACCCCAAAGGAGCGCGGCGGATGCGATCGCCAGCGCACCACCAAGCACGCGCGCGTCGAGCTCGGCGCGAAACCCGATGAAGAGCAACGCGATCAGCAGCACCGCGATCGCGGCGGCCCACGCTGGCGACACATAACGCATGTGGCGGTCGTTTTTCAGGTTCTCGATTGCCGTGCCGAGGATCTCGGCGCCGGGCTGCAGCGTGTCGATCGGCGTAACGCGCAGGTCCTGCAGCCCGGTGGCGGCGGTGCCGACGATGACGACCTTGCCGGTGAACTCATTCGTTGGGCGCGTGCGCTTCGCGCGATTGAAATCCTCGTACAAGTCGCTGTAGGAGACGCGCGGAAAGCTGCCCTTGAGGCCGCGCCAGGCGAGCACCATGTCGTCGGCGTCGGGCACAGGGTAGCCGAGATCCGCGGCGACGCGCGCGGGAAGAGACGGCACGCGCCAGCCGTGGATCACTTCGCGCAGCAGATAGCGCCGTCCGACGCCGTCATCGTCGGGGATGAAGCTGATCAGGCCGGCCCGCCACTGCTCGCGCGGCAGGATGAGCGGCGGAATGAGACCGGCGCGGGCATCGGGATCGGCTCCCGGCTGCCGGTCGATGCGCAGGTCCGCCGCCAGCTCGGCGAGCCGCACACCATCGGCCTCGCGCTTCAGCGGCAGCTTGAACACTGCAAAGTAGGTATTCGGATGCTGCGCCACCGTCTCGGCGAAGGCCGCGTCGTCCTGGCGGCGGAAAATGTCGGGTTCGGCGAAATTCATGTCGAACACGATGGCGCGCGGCTTCTGCGCCGCGAGGCCTTCGATGAGCTCGGCATGCACCACGCGCGGCCATGGCCAGCGGCCCGCTTCCTGCTCCATGCGCGCGAGGCTCTTCTCGTCGACGTCGACAAACACGAGCTCGGGGTCGGGCGCGAGCTTCGCCGCCTGCGAGCGCACGAAGCTATCGAGCAGCCGGTTCTCCAGCGGGCGCAGCACGTGCAACGCGAAGAGCTCGAGGGCGCCGAGCGCGAGCACGGCGAGCGCAACCAGGGCATGCGTGCGCTTCATCGCCCGCTCATGACTTCGCGCAGCGTATGGAACAGATCGATGCTGGCGTCGATCTCGTCGCGGTTGATCGAGACGCTCTCCACGTTGACGCCGAGCGGAATCTCGGCGGCATGCGGCTGGTCGAGGATGCGCCGCAGGTTGTCGCGGCAGATCTCGATGGATTTCGCGAGCGGATCGCTGGCGTCGAGGATCGCGCGCTCGGTCTCGGGCGCGACGTTCACACCAAGCCAGCGCAGGAATGCGAGCGTCTTCGCACGCCCGCAAGGTGCGAAGGTGAGCACGATGCGCCGTGGCGCGATGCCGGCGCCGCGGCAGTCGCGCAGGTAGTCGCGCAGCAGGCGCTGGGTCGGCGCGGCGTGATAAACGGTCTGCGAGATGAAGTAGGTGCAGCCTTCGACG
Source organism: Burkholderiales bacterium (assembly GCA_035689325.1). GTDB lineage: Bacteria > Pseudomonadota > Gammaproteobacteria > Burkholderiales > SG8-39 > SCGC-AG-212-J23. Next base: position 6,497 of record DASSLQ010000122.1, read on the forward strand.
GCCTTGGCGAGAAGCCGCGCGGACTCGCTGCGCTCCTCCGTATGGCGCTCGGCGATCGCGACGCCGCCGACGCTGAAGCGCGCCGGATGCTCGGCGGCGAGGCGCACCGCGCGCGCGAGCGCAAGCGGATAGCGCACGCCGGAGGTCGGACGGCCGACCACCGACACCACGCGCAGGTCGGCCTGCGCCGATTCGACCAGCCACGCCTGCCACGCCGCTTCCTCCATCGCGCCGAGTGCCTTGTAGGTGATTGGCGTGAGCCCGGTGCGCTCGCGCAGCAGCGTCGCATAGCGGCGCGGGTCCAGCGTGCCGATGAAGGGAAACGGACGCGGCTGGCTGGTGCGTCCCGACTCGTCCTGGATGTCGTAGATCACGAGGCCGTGCAGCGCGAGCGGCTGTACGCGCGCGGCGAGCTTCCCGGCCGCTTCATTGACCTGCGCGGGTGTCGCGCCCGAGCGCGGCGGCGTGGTGCCGTAGAGGAAGACCGGCTCGCGCCGGTCAGCGAGGCGCGCCCGCAGTTCCATGGAGGAAGGGCTTGAGCGCGGCGTAGAGCGTGCGGTTCACCGGCGCTTCGAGCCCGGCATGTGCGCTCATGCGCACGACGGCGCCGCAGAGCCACGCGGCCTCGAGCGGCTTCCCCGCTTCGAGATCATGCTGCATTGAGGTGCGCATCTCGGCCGGCAGACCCTCCAGGAACTTCATCCGATCGGCGATGAAATCCTCCGCCAGCCTGACGCCGCGCTTGCGGCCGAGGCGCCACGCCTCGGTCATCGCCGCTTCGAACGTGGCGCGCAGCTCGGGGTCGGCGCGGCATACGCCTACCGGGGCGCGCGCGACGCTGGTGACGCCGGAAAGCGCCGCGAGGAACACGAACTTCTCCCAGCGGGCACGCTCGATATCCTCTGCCTGCTCGATGTTGATGCCGGCTTCCTTGCACGCCGCGACAAACCGCTCCGCGCCTTGCCCGACCTGCAGGCGCTGCATCGTGCCGGTATGGCGCACGACGCCCGGCGTGCTGATCGCGGTAGCGATGTAGGCCACGCCCGGGCGCACATTCTGCGGGCCGATCGCGCGAGCCACGATCTCGGCCGCTTCCACGCCGTTCTGGAAGCACAACACGACCGTGTGCTGTTGCAGCAGCGGCCGCAGCTGCGCCGCGGCGCCTTCGACGTCGGCGAGCTTGACGGCGAAGACGACGTAATCGACCGGGCCAATCTCCTCCGGTCGTTCATGCGCGTGTGCCGTGATCTGCAGGTTGCCGAGCGCGCTCTCCACGCGCAGGCCGTGTTCGCGCATCGCGCGCAGGTGCGCGCCGCGCGCGAGGAAATGCACCTCGTTGCCCGTCGCGGCAAGCCGCGCGCCGAAGTAGCCGCCGACGCCGCCGGAGCCGAAGATCGCAATACGCATCAAGAATCAGGGACCGACCACGTTTTCGCAGTATCGCCGGAAAACGTGCTCTGTCCCCGTTTTAGTAGCGGTAGTGGTCCGACTTGTACGGCCCTTGCTTCGGCGTGCCGATGTAGCGCGCCTGCTCGTCGGTGAGCTCGGTGAGCATCGCGCCGAGCTTGGTGAGCTGCAGCCGGGCCACCTTTTCGTCGAGCTGCTTCGGCAGGATGTAGACGCCGATCGGATAGTTCTTGTTGTTGGCGAAGAGCTCGATCTGCGCGAGCACCTGGTTTGCGAAGGACGAGCTCATCACGTAGGACGGGTGCCCGGTGGCGCAGCCGAGATTTACCAGCCGGCCTTCCGCGAGCAGGATGATCCGTTTGCCCTCGGGGAAGATGATGTGGTCGACCTGCGGCTTGATGTTCTCCCATTTGTAGGCTTTCAGCGCCGCGACCTCGATCTCGTTGTCGAAGTGGCCAATGTTGCACACGATGGCGTTGTTCTTCATGCGCTTCATGTGCTCGTGGGTGACGACGTTGAAGTTGCCGGTAGCGGTGACGAAGATGTCCGCCTTGTCGGCGGCGTAGTCCATCGTCACGACCTTGTAGCCCTCCATCGCCGCCTGCAGCGCGCAGATCGGGTCGATCTCCGTCACCCACACCTGGGCCTGCAGGCCGCGCAGCGCCTGCGCGCAGCCTTTGCCCACTTCGCCGTAGCCCGCAACCACGGCGACCTTGCCGGCGATCATCACATCCGTCGCGCGCTTGATGCCGTCCACCAGCGACTCGCGACAGCCGTAGATGTTGTCGAACTTCGACTTGGTCACGGAGTCGTTGACGTTGATGCCAGGGAAAAGCAGCCGCTTCTCCTTCGCCATGGCATACAGCCGATGCACGCCGGTGGTGGTCTCCTCGGTCACGCCGCGGATCTCTTTCGCGATCTTGGAGTACCAGCCGGGCTGGGCGGCCAGGCGCTTCTTGATGGCGGCGAACAGATGCTGCTCCTCCTCGCTCTTCGGGTGCGCGATGACACTCGCGTCCTGCTCGGCACGCTTGCCGAGATGCACCAGCAGCGTCGCGTCGCCGCCGTCATCGAGGATCATGTTGGGGCCTCGAATTTCTGCACCTTGGCCGAACTCGAAGATGCGGTGCGTGAAATCCCAGTACTCGGCGAGCGACTCGCCCTTGTAGGCGAAGACCGGCGTGCCGCCCGCCGCGATGGCGGAAGCGGCGTGGTCCTGGGTCGAGAAGATGTTGCACGAGGCCCAGCGCACCTCCGCGCCGAGCGCTTTCAGCGTCTCGATCAGCACCGCGGTCTGGATCGTCATGTGCAGCGAGCCCGCGACGCGCGCGCCGCGCAGCGGCTGCTTGCCCGCATACTCGGCGCGAATTGCCATGAGCGCCGGCATCTCGGACTCGGCGATGAGGATTTCCTTGCGCCCCCAGTCAGCCAGCGACAGATCAGCGACGCGGAAGTCAGTGAATTTCGAATCAGCAGCTTTCATTTGCGGTCTCCAGAAAGACAAAGCGCCCGCACCGTTTCCGATGCGAGCGCCGTTGAATTTAGCTGAGCCTGACCCCTGTTGATGCAGGGACGCAACGCTCCTCAGCGGTGCGCATTTTAACCGGTTCTAGTTCCTTTTCAAGGCGCCTGCGACCCTGCATCCTTGCGCCGGTGAGCGCATCCCTGGTTGGCAGCGTCGTCTTCCTGAAAATCGCCGAATTCGCCCGCCGCACCGCAAGCGAGCAGGCGCGGCTGCGCGCCCAACTGGAGGCCGTGATCGCAGTGGTCACGGCCGAAATCGACCCGGAAAGCCGTGTCGTCCTGGAAGCGGCCGACGGCGCCGCGATCGTGCTGATCGACGACCCGCGCGCGGCGCTGCGCCTCGCGCAACGCGCGCTCACCGCGGCGGCCGCCGGCCTGCCGCTCACCGCCGGGCTCAACCATGGCGCGCTTCAGCTCTCTGGCCGCAAGGGCGCGGAGGGACTCACGGGCGACGGCATCGCGGTGGCCGCGAACATCGCCGAGTTCGCCTCCTCTTCACGGCTGCTCGCGTCCCGCGCCTTTCGCGAGGCGCTCGCCGATGACGCGCCGGGGCGCGAGGCGATGCTGGTCCCGGCCGGCAACTTCACCGATGCGGGGCTGCGCGCGCATGAAGTCTTCAGCCCCAACAACGGCGGGCTCGTGCGGCGCCGGCGCCGCTACTCGGCCGCAGGCGTCGCGGTGATCGTCGCTTTCATCGGTGCGGGCTTCACCTGGCGTGCGACGCACGAGGCGCGCGCGCCGTTCCTGAGCACGATCATCGCCAAATACCCGTACGTCGGCCAGCTCGTGCAGCGCGTGCGCTACTGATGGCCAAGAAGACCACGAAGATCGGCCGGTACCGCATCATCGACGAACTCGGGCGCGGCGCGATGGGCATCGTCTACAAGGCCGAGGACCCGAATCTCGATCGACTGGTGGCGCTGAAGACCATCATCCTGCCGGAGGATGCGCAGGAGCACGGCGAATATCGCAAGCGCTTCTTCATGGAGGCGAAGGCGGCCGGCAAGCTCAACCATCCGAACATCATCACCACGTTCGACTGCGGCGAGCACGAGGGGATGGCGTACCTCGCGATGGAGCTGCTCGAAGGCATCGACCTGCGCACGCGCGTGACCAAGCAGGGCGTCACCGCGCTCGAGGCGATCGAGATCGCGCGCCAGGTCGCCGAGGGCCTCGGCTACGCGCACGAGCGCGGCGTCGTGCATCGCGACATCAAGCCCGGCAACATCATGCTGAACGGCGGCGGCAAGGCGAAGATCATGGACTTCGGCCTCGCGCGCATGCGCCTGGCCGACCACAAGACCAGCACCGGGATGGTGCTCGGCACGCCGCGCTACATGTCGCCCGAGCAGATCTCCGGCCAGCCGGTCGACCAGCGCTCCGACATCTTCTCGCTCGGCATCGTGCTCTACGAGATGCTCACCGGCACGCGGCTGTTCTCGGGCGAGAACATCGAGCAGGTGCAGCACAGCATCACGCAGACCGACCATGTGCCGCCGACGCGCGTCGTGCCGGGATTGCCGGCGATGATCGACTTCGTCGTCGCGCGCGCGCTGAAGAAAGACCCGGCGGTGCGCTACCAGGACGCGTACGAGCTCGCGGCGGACCTCGAGACCTGCCTCGCCGAGCTGCGCGGCCAGGCCGCGGCCACCGAGCCCTCGGGCGACAAGAGCCGCACGGTCAAGATGGCGGCGGGCGAGAAGGCCGTCGACGCGCCGCCGGCGCGCGCCATCGCCATCGACACGCGGCTGCCGGTCTCGCGGCTGATCGACTCGACGGCGGCGGTGAAGCGCATCAAGAACGCCTCGAACGAGGAGCTCACGCGCCTGCCGCGCCGGGTCGGGCTGCTGCGGCGTATCGCGCGCGATGCCGTCGTGCGCCGGCTTTTCGTCGTGGCGTGCTTCGCCGGCTTCGCCGGGCTCTACATCGCCCTCGTTTAGCCCTCGAAGGTGATAAGCCCCATGCCGGTCGTCATCGGCGCGTAGTAGTGCCGATGAATGCGGCGCGCCGCGCGCGCCACGGCGCCGCGCATCGTGAGCCACATGATCAGCTCCACCGCCTCGGCGCCCGCGTCCTCCATGATCTTCTGGTGCGTGATCTTCGCCAGCCCCTCGGGATCGCGTTCCAGCTCGTCCAGAAACCACTGGTCGAACTTCTCGTTCATGTAGCCGAAGCGCTTGCCCTGCAGCTGGTGCGACATGCCGCCGGTGCCGAGCACCACCACGGTGCTGTCACCGGGAAAGCTCTCGACGGCGGCGCGCAGCGCCTGGCCGAGGCGATAGCAGCGCCGCGCCGTGGGCAGCGGGTGCTGGACCACGTTCACCTGCAGCGGGATCGCGCGCACCGGCCAGCCGTTCGCGCCGTGCGGGAAGCAAAGGTTCATCGGCACCAGGAAACCGTGCTCAACGGCGAGCTCCTGGCAGAGCGTCAGGTCGAACTCGTGCTCGTAGATCAGCGCCTCGGCGAGATGCGTCGAGAGCTCGACGTCCCCGGCGACTTCCGGCAGCGGGCGCGTGCCGAAGCCTTCGTCGCCGACCGCGTAACGCTCGGCGACGCCGAGAGCGAAGGTCGGATACTTGTCGAAAGTGAAATCGGCGACGTGGTCGTTGTAGACGACGATGGCCACGTCGGGCTTGATCTTGGCGAGCCACGCGCGCACGGGAACGTAAGCGTCGAACAGCGGCTTCCACGCCGGCTCCTGCATGCGTCCACGGTCCACGACCGGGCCAATCGACGGCACGTGCGACAGGCCGATGCCGCCTACGACCCTGCCCATCAGGTGGCGCCGCGTCGCATCAAGTTGCACCACTTATATTTCGGGTGGCGAGGAACTGCTCGTAGGTCTCGCCGCGCATCTGCGCGCCCATCTTGTAGAGGCCGTTGCCGGTGGCAGAGCCGATCTTGAGCAGCGCGTAGATGTTCGTGCCGGCGTCGATCAGGCCCTGGAAGTCGCGCCTGCGGATGAGTTGCTTCTCGGCCTGCGTGAGGCCGAAGCGCGCCATGAATGCCTCCTCGTCGCGCTTGAATGCGTCGCGCTCCTGCGGCGAGCAGAGCGCTAGGCACATCTTGTTCAGCCGGCGCCCGCGCCGCGAGAGACGCAGGTCGAAGATGGACGTGTCGGCGATCGGGCTCAGTTTCGTTACTACAGCGTGCCCCATACCTCTTTGGCAGTGTCGAGCACGAGCTTCAGCTTCGCCTTTTCCTGCTCGACCGTGAGGTTGTTGCCGTGGTGGGTGCTGGAGAAGCCGCACTGCGGTGACAGGCACAGGTTGTCCAGCGGCACGATCTGCGACGCCTGCTCGATGCGTCGCTTGAGCGCGTCCTTCTTTTCCAGTTCCGGCACTTTGGAGCTCACCAGGCCGAGGACCACGCGCTTGCCTTTCGGGATGTAGCGCAAGGGCTCGAAGCCGCCCGAGCGCTCGTCGTCGTACTCGAGGAAGAAGCCGTCCACGTCGATTTTCGAGAACGCGGCAGCGGCGACGTAATCGTAGCTGCCGCTCGCGAGCCAGGTGCTCCTGAAATTGCCCCGGCAGGTATGGATGGCGACCGTCATGTCGTCGGGCGCATCCTGGATGGCAGCGTTGACTGCCTCGGCATAGATGGCGACGTCTCGCTTCGGATCGTCGCCGAGCTTGCGGAACCCCTCCTGCACCTTCGGGTCGCCGAACATGGCGATCGTCGTGTCGTCGATCTGCAGATATCGGCAACCGGCCTTGTAGAGGTCCGCGATCTCCTCCCGGTAGCACTGCGTGAGGTCGGCCCAGAAGTTGTCCTGGTTCGGATAGGTCTTCTTGATCGACTCGCGATCGCCGCGCGCGTGCAGCATGGCTGGAGACGGCATCGTGAACTTAGGCGTGCCCTTCGTCACCACGCCTTTCAGGAACTGGAAGTGCGGCACCATGCTCGGCTTCGTCCGCTTGAGCTTGCGCGTGACGAACATGGTCGGCGGCGTCGCCTCGACGCCCTTGAACTGCACGCCGTGATACGACTCGCCCTCGCGCTTGAGGTCGATGCCGTCGAAGCCGGCGATGAAGTCGATGTGCCACCAGTCGCGGCGGAACTCGCCGTCGGTGATCGACGGCAGGCCGAGATCCTCCTGGAGCTTCACCACGTCGCGGATCAGCCGGTCTTCGGCCTGCTTCAGCCTCGCCGCGTCGGCCTTGCCGAGCCGGACTTGTTCGCGCATGTCGTGCAGCTCATGCGGCCGCAGCAGGCTGCCGACATGGTCGGCGCGGAAGGGCGCGCGCATCAGACCGTCGCCTTGCTGCGCCAGCCCTCGTGGTAGGTCGTCTGCGCCTGCTTGGCGTAGGGCGCCGGGCTGACGATGGCGCGGATCTCCGTCTGCCGGTGGCGCTCGACGGTGGTCTTCTTCGTGCCGCCGCCTTCCTCGCCCCAGACGAGTCTCACCTCGGTGCCGAGCGCGATGTCAGGATCGACGATGCCGAGCGAGAGCATCGAGCGCTCGTTGTAGCTGTAGCCGCTGAACATGTTGAGGCCGACGATGCTGCCGTCCTTGGTCACCTTGTCGTAGGTGGCAGAAGTGTAGTTCGACAGCGGCAGGTCGATGTACTTGTACGGATCACCCTGGTCGAAGAGCGAGCGCATCACCTTCATGACGTCGTCGACGTTCCAGGCAAACGTGACCTTCTTGCGATGCGGCTTGCCGGCTTTCTTCTCGAGCGCTTCGCGACCGATGAAATCGTGGTCGAACTTGATGAACGGCCCATAGCCCATTTCGTAGGGCGTTACGTAATAGTCCTCGATGTTCTGCGACACGAAGCTGCCGCCGATCGAGCCGGTGGCCTCGTAGCTCGACGCCGGCAACCACTCGCGATATTTCTTCATCTTCTCGCCGGTGTACACCGCGGGCAGCGGCGAGGGGATCCAGCCCGATTCGCACGTGTTGGTGGCGTAGGCCCTCGCACCGACTTCCTTCAGGCCGAATTCCTTGCCGGCGGCGACGATGGCGGCGCGGACCTCCTCGCGCTCGGCGTACGGGCCCCAGATCTCGAGGCCGGGGGCGCCCGCCATGCCGTGGCGCAAGGTGCGCACCTTGCGGCCGGCAAGATTCATGGTGCCCATGTGGAAGAACTTGAGCTCGGGCAGCGGGCCGCCGTTCAGCTTTTCGATCACCTTCCACGCGTTCGGCCCCTGGATCTGGAAGCGGTAGTTGGTGCGATTCACCGCCAGGCCCTTGGTATTGCCCGGCGAGCGGTCGTCCTTGCGCGTCTTCACGCGGAAGCCGCCGGTCTCGGCGTGGAACTGGATCCAGCTCGCTGCCGGCGCGCGACCGACGAACACGAAGCTCTGCTCGTCGAGGTGGAACAGGATGCCGTCGCCGATCACGTAGCCGTCGTAACTCGTCGGCGCGAGCTGCTTCGCGCGGTTGACCGGGAAGTTGGCGAAGCTGTTCATGCCGAGGTAGGTGAAGAGCTTCAGCGCATCGGGCCCTTCGACGTACTGCTCGACCATGTGGTGCGCCTGGTCGAAAAGCACCGCGGTCTTCTGCCAGGCCGCCTGCTCGTCGCGCCAGTTCGAGTATTCATACGGCACGACGGGATAGATGTAGGCGCCGATCTGCGAGTTGCGCAGCATCGTGACCGGATTGCCGGCCGCTCTCAGGACCTCCTCGAGATTTTTGGCCATTACTCCTCCTCGAACGACGTCAGGCTGCTTGCTTCAGCGCGAGCGCCTTGTCGGTTGCTTCCCAGGTGAACTCGGCCTCCTCGCGGCCGAAGTGGCCGTAGGCGGCGGTCTTCTCGTAGATCGGACGCAGCAGATCGAGCATCTGGATGATGCCGCGCGGCCGGAGGTCGAAGTGCTTGGTCACGAGCGCCGAGAGCGCGTCATCGGACATCTTGCCCGTGCCCTGCGTGGTGACCATCACACTCGTCGGGCGCGCGACGCCGATGGCATAGGACACCTGCACCAGGCATTTCGATGCGAGCCCGGCGGCGACGATGTTCTTCGCCACGTAGCGGGCCGCGTACGCAGCGGAGCGATCGACCTTCGAGGGATCCTTGCCCGAGAACGCGCCACCGCCATGCGGCGCGGAGCCGCCATAGGTGTCGACGATGATCTTGCGGCCGGTGACGCCGCAGTCGCCCTTCGGTCCGCCGATCTCGAAGGCGCCGGTCGGGTTCACCAGATAGTTGACCTTGCCCTTCACCATCGATTTCGGAAGAACCGGCTTGATCACTTCCTCGATCACGGACTCGGAAAGTTTCTTGTGCTCGACGCCCGGCGCATGCTGGGTCGAGAGCACCACGGTGTCGATCGACTCGGGCTTGCCATTGACGTAGCGGATCGTCACCTGCGACTTGGCATCGGGGCGCAGCCACGGCAGCCGGCCGCTGCGGCGCAGCTCCGCCTGGCGCTCGACCAGGCGATGCGACAGGAAGATCGGCAGCGGCATGAGGCTCGGCGTCTCGTCGCAGGCATAGCCGAACATCAGACCCTGGTCGCCCGCGCCCTGGTCGAGGTCGACGCTCTTGTCGACGCCGCGCGCGATGTCGGGCGACTGCTGGCCGTACGCGACGAGCACGGTGCAGGTCGACGCATCGAAGCCGATCGCCGGATCGGTGTAGCCGATGCGCTTGATGGTGTTGCGCGCCACTTCGTCGTAGTTGACCCGCGCATGGGTGGTGATCTCGCCGGCGAGCACCACGAGGTTGTCTTTCACGAGCGTTTCCGCTGCGACGCGGGAAGTCTTGTCCTGCTTTAGAATCGCGTCGAGCACCGCATCGGAGATCTGGTCGGCGACCTTGTCCGGATGGCCTTCGGACACCGATTCGGAAGTGAAAAGAAAATCGCTCATTGCTCTGCGCTCGCCCCTTGGAGAAGGCCGCAAGCATACCAAATCTGTCTTTCTTCCCGTCGCTCGTGCTGCGCTCGCTGGCGCATCTGCCGCTCGCGGCGCTGCATCGATTGGGAAGCGTCCTCGGGTGGGCGATTTATGGGATGTCGCCCACGTATCGGCGCCACCTGCGCGAGAACCTGGCCGCTGCGCGCTATGGCGATGCGCGGCTGCGCCGGCAGGCGATCGCGGCGGCGGGCCAGCTCGTGATGGAAGTGCCGGCGCTGTGGTTCAGGCCGCACGAGGAGGTGGTAGCGCTGGTCAAGGAGGTAAGGGGCGACGATGCGGTACTTGCGGCGCAGCGCGCCGGCAAGGCGGTGCTCTTTCTGACTCCGCACATGGGCGCCTTCGAGGTCGCCGCGCAGTACGCGGCGAGCCGCATGCCGATCACGGTGCTCTACCGGCGGCCGAGGGTCGCCTGGCTCGAGCCGCTGATGCGCGCCGGTCGCGAGCGGCCGAACGTGCGCCTCGTGCCGGCGGATGTGCGCGGCGTGCGCGAGCTGTTCAAGGCGCTCGAGCGGCGCGAGGCGGTGGGCTTCCTGCCCGATCAGGTCCCCGGCGCGGGCGAAGGCGAGTGGAGCGAATTCTTCGGCCGCCCGGCGTACACCATGACGCTCGCTGCGAAGCTCGCGGCGCGCGACAACGTCGCCTGCTTCCTGGCCTTTGCCAGGCGCCTGCCGCGCGGCGCCGGCTACTCGATCGTCGTGCAGCCGTTCGCGCCTGCGCGCCCGGGCGAGAGCGCGACGCGGCGGCTGAACCGCGCGCTCGAAGAGCTCATCGCGCTCTGCCCCGAGCAGTACCTCTGGGGCTATAACCGCTACAAGCTTCCGGCGGGGGCGAAGCGGCAGCGCTCATGAGCCGCGTGGTCCTCGCGCTCATGTGGCTCGCGCATTGGCTGCCGTTGCGCGTCATTGCCGGCCTCGGCAACACAATAGGCAGCGCGCTTTATTGGCTCATCCCCGAGCGCCGGCGCGTGACGCGTATCAACCTGGAGAAATGCTTTCCCGCCATGAACGCGGCGCAGCGCGAGCGCCTGGCGCGCGCGGCCTTCCGCGCCTTCTGCCGCGGCTTCGTCGATCGCGCGGTGCTGTGGTGGGCGCCGCCTGAGCGCATCAGGCGAATGGTCCGGCTTGCCGGCCTGGAGCACCTCGACAGCGCCGGCTCGCGGGTCATCATCCTTGCGCCGCATTTCGCCGGCATCGAGGCGGCGGGCATCCGGCTCTCGATCGATCGCGATCTCTCGTCGCTGTACGCGCATCAGAAGGACCCCGTGGTCGACCGGCAGCTCTACAAGGGCCGCACGCGCTTCAGGCCCAACGTCGTGTCGCGGCAGCAGGGGCTGCGCAAGGTGCTGCGCTGGATCAGCGCCGGCATTCCCTTCTATTACCTCCCGGACCTCGACTTCGGCCGTAAGGGCACGACATTCGTGCCGTTCTTCGGCGTGCCGGCCGCGACCGCCATCGGGCTGTCGTATATTGCGCGCACGACCGGGGCGGCGGTGGTGCCTTGCGTGACGCGCATGCTGCCGCAAGGCGGCTATGTCGCGCAGTTCTATCCGGCGTGGACCGGGTTCCCGAGCGGTGACGAGGTCAAGGACGCCCGGCGCATGATGGCGTTCATCGAGGAGCGGGTGCTCGAGATGCCCGAGCAATATCACTGGATGCACAAGCGCTTCAAGACACGGCCCGAGGGCGAGCCGGGGTTCTATTGAGAGTCGCGCTCATCGGCGCCGGCCACATGGGGCGCTATCACGCGCAGAAGCTGCCGCGCCTGCCGGGCGTTGAGCTGGTCGCCGCGGTGGACGCGGATCTCGCGCGCGCGCAGGCGCTCGGCGTCGCCGCATTCACCGACTACCGCGCGATATTCGGAAAAGCGGATGCTGCGGTCATCGCGGTGCCGACCGACCGGCACTACGAAATCGCGCGCGACTGCCTGCAGCACGGCCTGCATCTCCTGATCGAGAAGCCGATCGCCACCTCGCTCGCGCAGGCCGACGAGCTCATCGCGCTCGCCGAGGCGCGCAAGCTGGTGCTGCAGTCCGGGCATGTCGAGCGCTACAACCGCGCCTTCGCCGCCTTGACCGCGCGCATGGACCGGGCGGTGTTCATCGAAGCCGAGCGCCTCGCCGGGTTCAAGACCCGCGGCGCAGAGGTCGACGTCATCCTCGATTTGATGATTCACGACCTCGACCTTGCCGCGGCGCTCGCGCGCGCCGAGCCGGTGGCGGTAAGCGCGTGCGGCTTTCGCGTACTCACACGCGACATCGACATCGCCAACGCGCGCATCGAATTCGCCAATGGCTGCGTGGCCAATCTCTCGGCGAGCCGCGTGAGCCAGGCACCGGTGCGCAAGCTGCGCGTCTTCCAGCCGGGCGTTTACGTCTCCGCCGACCTGCAGGCCGGCAAGCTGCGCTACGTGCGCGAGGACGCTGGCGTGATTGCCGAGACCGAGGAAACCTACCAGGGCGGCGATGCGCTCGCCGAGCAGGCGGCCGCGTTTGCCGCGGCGGTCGCCGGGCGCGAGCGCGTGCGCATCGACGGGCGCGAAGGCCGCCGCGCTCTCGAGCTCGCGCTGACGGTGGGCCGCCTGGTGCGCGAGCGTCTCGAGAAGTTCACCACCATGAGTGCTTAGGCTTTGAGAAGCTCCGGGTCGATCGGCAGCTTGCGCACGCGCTTGCCGGTGGCTTTGTAGATCGCGGCAGTGACCGCGGGTGCGAGCGGCGGCAGGCCGGGCTCGCCCATGCCGGTGGCGTGCTCCTTGCTCGGCGCGATGTAGACCTCGACCTTCGGCATCTCGCTTATGCGCAGCATCGGGTAGCTGTCGAAATTGCCCTGCTCGACCTCGCCGTCCTTGAACGTGATCTTGCCGTAGAGCGCGGCGGTGAGGCCGTAGACGATGGCGCTCTCGCACTGGCGCTTGACGATCTCGGGATTCACCACCTCGCCGCAGTCCACCGCTGCAACGACGCGATGCACCTTCGGCCGGCCATCCTTGTCCACGGACACTTCGGCCACCTCCGCCACGTAGCTGCCGAATGATTGCGCGACTGCGATGCCGCGATGCACGCCCTGCGGCAGCGGCTTGCCCCAGCCGGCACGCTCCGCGGCGAGCTCTAGCACGCCCTTGTAGCGCGGCTGCTTGCCGAGCAGCGAGCGGCGGAACTCGTACGGATCCTTGCCCGCCGCGGTAGCCAGCTCGTCGATGAAGCTCTCGCTGAAGAAGATGTTCTGCGAGTGCCCGACCGAGCGCCAGAACCAGACCTGCACGCCCGGCTCCTGGCGCGAGTATTCCACGCGCAGGTTCGGGATGTCGTAGGGCACGTCCTTCACGCCTTCGACGCCGAAGCTGTCGACGCCATCGGGCGGCAGCTTCATGAAGCCGGAAGCCTCCATGATCGACGGCGACGCCACGTGCGCAGTGAATGACACCGGCGCGCCGCTCGCATCCAGCGCGGCGGTAAAGCGCGTTACCGAGGCCGGGCGGTAGAAGTATCCCCGCATGTCGTCCTCGCGCGAGTACACGAGCTTGACCGGCTTGCCGGACATCTTCGAGAGCAGCGTCGCCGCAATGGTGAAGTCGGGCGCGAAGCGCCGGCCGAAGCCGCCGCCGAGCAGCATCGTGTTGACCTTCACCTGTTTCGGATCGACCGAGCCGACGTGCGACAGGATGCCCTGGTTCGGGCCCTGCGACTGCGTGCCGGCCCAGACTTCGATACCGTCCTTCTTCACCCACGCGGTGGCGTTCATCGGCTCCATGCACGCGTGCGCGAGATAGGGCGCTTCGTACAGCGCTTCCAGCGTCTTCGCGCCGCTCGCCGCGCCGACATTGCCTTCGTTGCGCGCCACTTTGCCTTCCTGCTGAGTGGCGTCGGTCAGCATCTTGGTGATGCCGTCCGAGGAGAGGCCCGCGTTCGGCCCCTTGTCCCATTGGATCTGCAACGCGTCGCGGCCCTTCTTTGCCTGCCAGTAGCCGTCGGCGAGCACTGCCACGCCCTGCGGAATCTGGATGACCTGGCGCACGCCCTTCACCTGTTTCGCCTTGCTGTCGTCCACCGACACTGCCTTGCCGCCGGGCACCGGCGGGTGCGCGAGCACCGCGGTCAGCATGCCGGGCAGGCGCACGTCGAGACCGTACTTGCCGCTGCCGTTCACCTTCTGCGGCGTATCGAGGCGCCGCAGGCTCTGGCCGATGATCTTGAACTGGCTCGCGTCCTTGAGCTTCGGCTCCTTCGGCACCGGCTGCTTAGCGGCGGCGCTGACGAGCTTGCCGTAGGAGAGCTTTTTCCCGCTCTTATGGACGACGGCGCCCTTCTCGGTGCGGCAGTCGGCGGCATCCACCTTCCATGTCTGCGCAGCGGCAGCGACCAGCATCTCGCGCGCGGCGGCACCCGCCTTGCGCATCGGCTCCCAGTTGCCGTTCACCGAGGTCGAGCCGCCGGTCGCCTGGATGCCGAAGATCGGGTTCTTGAATGCCTGGTCTACCGGCGCCTGTTCGACGCGCACGCGCGTCCAGTCGGCATCGAGCTCTTCGGCGACGAGCTGCGGGATCGCGGTGTGCACTCCCTGTCCCATCTCCGAGAGCCCGACCACGACGGTGACGCGATCATCGGCGCCTACGCGCAGGTAGGCGTTGGGCTTGAACTCGGCCGGCGTAGCCGCTTGCGCGAGGCGCGCAGCAGCGGGGAGGGTGAAGCCGATGACGAGGCCACTGGTCTTGAGGAAATTGCGACGCGAAGTTCTAAATGCGGTCATGGCGGTCCTCCTCAAGCACTCAGCGCCGCCGCGGCATCCTTGATCGCGGCGCGAATCTGGTTGTAAGTGCCGCAGCGGCAAACGTTGCCGCTCATCGCGGCGTCGATGTCCTGGTCGGTGGGTTTCGCGTTCGACGCGAGGAGCGCGACGGCGCTCATGATCTGGCCGCTCTGACAATAGCCGCATTGCGGCACGTCGTGCTTGATCCACGCCGCCTGGACAGCCTTGCCGACACGGTTCCTGCTCATCGACTCGATGGTGGTGATCTTCTTGCCCGCCGCCGCCGATACCGGCGTCAGGCACGAGCGGATCGGTGCGCCGTCGAGGTGCACCGTGCAGGCGCCGCAGAGCGCCATGCCGCAGCCGAACTTCGTGCCGGTCAGGCCGAGCGCGTCGCGCAGCACCCAGAGGATGGGCGTATCGACGTCGACGTCGGCCTGGAGCTGCTTGCCGTTGACGTTCAGGGTGATCATCGCAGTGTTCCTCCTGCCTTGGTGGAGGCGTCACAATGTCACTTTCGGCAGGACGTGTCGATAGGACCAAAGGGTGCGCTTGTCTTTCACCAAGATGCAGGGCGCGGGCAACGACTTCGTCGTCCTGGACGCAACGCGGCAGCCTTTCGCGCTGACGCGCGAGCAGTTGCGCCGCATCGCCGACCGGCACCTGGGCGTGGGCTGCGATCAGATCCTGGTCGTGGAGCGCGCCGCGCAGCCGGGAGCGGACTTCCGCTATCGCATCTTCAACGCGGACGGCGGCGAAGTGGAGCAGTGCGGCAACGGCGCGCGCTGCTTCGTCAAGTACGTGCACCAGCACGGCCTGACCGGCAAGCGCGAGATAAGCGTGGAGACGCTCGGCGGCCTGATCCGGCCGCGCCTCGAGGACGACGGCGAAGTGAGCGTGGACATGGGGCGGCCGGTGTACAGCGGACTGGAAACGCTGCCGCTCGACGGCGAGCGCGTGGAAGTCGCGATCGTCTCCATGGGCAACCCGCACGCGGTGCAGGTGGTGCCGGATGTCGAGCGCTCGCCCGTGACCACGCAGGGGCCGCGCCTCGAGCGCCATGCGCGTTTCCCGCAAGGCGTGAACGCCGGCTATATGCAGGTGCGCGATCGCCATCGCGTCGCACTGCGCGTCTGGGAGCGCGGCGCGGGCGAAACCCTTTCGTGCGGCACCGGCGCATGCGCCGCCGTCGTCGCGGGCGTTGCGCAGCGGCTGCTCGACTCGCCGGTGCGCGTCGAGACGCGCGGCGGAGCGTTGACCATCACTTGGGCGGGCGGCGACAATGCGGTGGTGATGAAAGGCCCGGCTGAAACCGTCTACGACGGGACGCTGGAAATAAGAGAGACATGAACGCCGACGATCTCGCCCGCTTTTTGCGCGCCAATCCGCAGTTTTTCGACCAGAACCCCGACCTTCTCGAATCGCTCCAGGTACCGCATCCGCACGGCGGCCGGGCGATCCCGCTCGCCGAGCGGCAGACCGTGGCGCTGCGCGAGAAGGCGCGCGTGCTCGAGGGCCGGCTGGGCGAGCTCATCTCCAATGCCGCCCAGAACGATGCCATCAGCGAGAAAGTCCATCGCCTGGCGGTGGCGCTGGTGGGCGCGCGCGACTTCCCGGCGCTCGCCCGCTCGCTCTACTTCCACCTGCGGGAGGATTTCGCCGTGCCGCACATCGCGCTGCGCGTCTGGGGCGTGTCGGTGCCGGTCGACTTCGACGAGGCGCGGCCGGTCGCCGAGCGCGAGCGCCAGCAGGCGACGATGATGGGCGCGCCGCTGTGCGGGCCCGCGCAGGGCAATCCGTTCGTCCGCTGGTTCGGCGACGCCGCCGAGCACATCCGCTCGCTCGCGCTCGTGCCGCTCGGCCACACCACGGTGTTCGGGCTGCTCGCGCTGGGCAGCGAGGATCCGAAGCGCTTCTATCCCGACATGGGCACGCTGTACCTGCGGCGCATCGGCGAGCTCTGCGCCGCCGGCGTTACCGCCCGACTATAGTCAAACGCGACGTGGATGCTCAGCACGCCGCGGACTATCTCGCCGCGCTGAAGCATCAGCGGCGCCTTGCGGGTGCGACGCTAGCGAACTACCGCCGCGCCCTCGATTTGCTGCTCGAGCTGCACAAGCAGCCGCTCGCCACGCTCGAGCCGGCGCAGGTGCGCCGGGCCGTCGCCCTCCTGCACGCGAAGGGGCTCTCGCCGCGGACGCTCGCCCTGATCCTCAGCGCCTGGCGCGGCTGGTTCCGCTGGCTCGCCCGCCATCGCGGGTTCCGCGCGAATCCAGTGCTCGGCATCCGCGCGCCGAAGGCGGGGCGGCCGCTGCCGAAGGCGCTGAGCGTCGAGGCGACGCAGCGCTTGCTGGACTCATCAGAGGAAAAAAGCCCGGCGGCGCTGCGCGACCGCGCGATGTTCGAGCTGCTTTACTCCTCGGGCCTGCGGCTTGCCGAGCTGGTCGCGCTGGAGGTTGGCGACGGGCGGCTGGATCTGCGCCAGGGAGAGGTGACCGTGACCGGCAAAGGCGCGAAGACGCGCACCGTGCCGGTCGGCGCCAAGGCGCGCGAAGCGCTGCAGGCGTGGCTCGCGGTGCGCAGCCAGCTTGCGCGGCCGGCCGAGAGGTCGCTCTTCGTCGGCGCACGCGGCGCGCGCATCGCGCCCGCGGTGGTCGGCGCGCGCCTGGCGGCGTGGGCGCGCAGGAGCGGGTTGCCCGAGCGGGTGCATCCGCACATGCTGCGCCATTCGTTCGCCACGCACATGCTGCAATCGTCGCAGGACCTGCGCGCGGTGCAGGAGCTGCTCGGGCACGCCAGCATCTCGACCACCCAGGTCTATACACATCTCGACTTCCAGGCGCTTGCCAAGGTCTACGACGCCGCGCACCCCCGCGCTCGCAAGAAATGATGCAGCTCAAGCGCGGCCGCGAGAAGTCCGTGAAGCGCCGGCATCCGTGGATCTTCTCCGGCGCGATCGAGAAGCTGGGCGGCAAGCCGAAGAGCGGCGACACGCTGGAGGTGCGCTCGGCGTCCGGTGAAGTTCTGGCGCTGGCGGCATACAGCCCGCACTCGCAGATCCGGGCGCGCGTCTGGACGTTTGATCCAGCGCAGGAGGTCGACGCCGCGTTTTTCCGCAACCGCATCATGCAGGCGCTCGCGCTGCGCGAGGGCTTGCCGGCCGCCAAGCACGGCAACGCCATGCGCCTCGTGCACGCGGAGAGCGACGGCCTGCCCGGCCTGGTGGTCGACCGCTATGCCGATGTGCTGGTCGCGCAATTCCTGGCGGCCGGCGTGGAGCGATGGCGCGAGCCGATCCTCGACGCGCTCGCCGAGCTCACCGGCTGCTCCGCGATCTACGAACGCTCGGATGCCGAGACGCGCAAGCTCGAAGGCCTGGAGGCGCGCGCCGGCTTCGTGCGCGGCAACCGCGAAGCCTCCCGCTGCCCGATCATCGAGTACGGGCTCAACTTCAAGGTGGACGTCGAGCAGGGGCAGAAGACCGGCTTTTTCCTCGACCAGCGCGAGAACCGCCAGCACGTGCGCGCGCTCGCCGCGGGCCGCGAGGTCCTCGACGGCTTCTGCTATACCGGCGGCTTCGCCATCAACGCGCTCGCGGGCGGCGCAACGCGCATTGTCGCCGTGGAAAGCTCCGCGCCATCACTTGAGGTGGCGCGCGAGAACCTCGCCGCGAATGCGCTCGATCCGTCCAAGGTCGAATTTGTGCACGCCGATGCGTTTACTCACCTGCGCACGCTGCGCGACCGCGGCGCGCATTTCGACCTCGTGGTGCTCGATCCGCCGAAGTTCGCGCCGACCGCGGCGCAGGCGAAGAACGCAGCGCGCGCCTACAAGGACATCAATCTGCTAGCGCTCAAATTGCTTAGACCAGGCGGGCTGCTCGCCACGTTCTCGTGCTCGGGCGGTGTGGACGCCGCGCTCTTCCAGTCGATCGTCGCCGGCGCGGCGCTCGATGCCGGAGCGGAAGCCAAGATCGTCGAGCGCTACAGCGCGGCCGCCGATCACCCGGTGGCGCTGCAATTTCCCGAAGGCGAGTACCTGAAGGGCTTGCTGGTGCTGAAGACCTGAGCTAGCGCACGTCGCGCAGCAAGGCGAACAGCACGCTCGGGTCGTAGGGCTTCGCGAGGTAGTAGTTGAAGCCGGCCAGCTTGCCAAGGATCTGGTCGGCCGACTGCTTATAGACGCCGCTGATCGCGATCAAGAGCGGGCGCTCCTGCCCGCACAGCTGGCGGATCTTGCGTGCGGCGTCCCAGCCGGTCATTCCGGGCATCGCGATATCGAGCAGCACGACGTCCGGGTCGAATTCACGCACCGCCGCCATGACGTCAGTGCCGTCGTAAACCCCATGCGTTTCGTGGCCCTCCTCGCGCAGGAGCTCGGTCAACGTCAGAACGGTGTCGCGCTCATCGTCGGCGATCAGGACGCGGAGGGTGCGCCGTGCGCGTTGAGGGGCTCGCTCGGTGTCTGTCTGCACCGTTGTGGCCATGGGCGGCCGATTCTAGCCAGTTCCGCGTTCCTTATATGTAGTGCTTTTCCCTACAACGTCGTTGCTAGAATCGCCCGATGCAAGAAGCGAACATGGTACCGGTCACCATCCTGACCGGATTCCTGGGCAGCGGCAAGACGACGCTCTTGAACCGCATCCTCAAGGAAGACCACGGCCAGCGCATCGCGGTGATTGAGAACGAGTACGGCGAGGTCGGCGTCGACAACGCGATCATCGAGCAGTCCGACGAGCAGATCGTGATGATGAATAACGGCTGCATCTGCTGCACGGTGCGCGGCGATCTGATCCGCATCCTCGGCTCGCTCAAGGAGAAGCGCGAGGGCGGCGAGCTCGAGTTCGACCGCGTGGTGATCGAGACGACCGGCATGGCCGACCCGGGACCGGTGGCGCAGACCTTCTTTACCGACGAGGAAATCGGCAACTACTATCTGCTTGACTCGATCATCACGCTGGTGGACGCGAAGCACGCGCCCACGCAGCTCAACGAGTTCCACGAGGCCCAGGAGCAGGTCGGCTTCGCCGACCGCATCCTGATGTCGAAGACCGACCTGGTTTCGCCGCAGGACGTGGAGCAGCTCTCGCAGCGCATCCGCAAGATGAATCCGCGCGCGCCGATCAAGCACGTGCACTTCGGCAACGCGCCGATCAGCGAAGTGCTCGACATCCGCGGCTTCAACCTCAATGCGATCCTCGAGCTCGATCCGAACTTCCTCACCGACATCGCGCACGAGCACCACGATGAGGTCGAGTCCTTCGTTTTCCGGGCGGATAAGCCGTTCGACGGCCAGAAGCTCGAGCAATTCCTCTCCGGGATGATCCAGGTCTATGGGCCCGATCTGCTGCGCTACAAGGGCATCCTGTGGATGAAGGGCAACCCGCGCCGCGTCGTGTTCCAGGGCGTGCACATGATGATGGGCGGCGACATGGGCAAGCCCTGGACCAAGGCCGAGAAGAAGCAGTCGCTGCTCGTCTTCATCGGCAAGAAGCTGCCGCGCGATCTCTTCATTGCCGGGCTGCAGGAGTGCCTGGCCTGAGCGTAGAATCCGGCGCCATGCTCCGCCGGTTCTGGCGTGCGCTGCTCATCGGTGCCGTGCTGCTCGCGCAGCAGACGGCGCTCGCGCACCAGTACTGGCACGCCACCAAGCCCGCTCTCAGCGCCGACGCCAAGAAGGCGCCGAAAGGCGATCGCCTCTGCGACCTGCACGACCTGCTCGGCACGGTGCTCGGCGTCGCGAGCGGTGCGCCGCAAACCCCTGCGCTGCTCGCGCTTTCCGAGCCGGGCTTCATCGCCGCCGTCGCGATCATCCGCGAAGCGGCGCTCCTCGCTCCGCACTCCCGGGATCCCCCGCTCCTCTCCTGACGAGTTCAACGGCGCGCGCCGCACTCAATAAGCGGCGCGCAACCTTGTCTCTACGGAGGGAGATTCGATGCATCGCATTTCGTTGTGCGCCGTGGCACTGGCCATGGCGATGCCGGTGGCGCAGGCGCAGCAGCAGTCGCTGCCGGAGATGCGCGAGGAGCTGAAGAAGCTCCAGCAGCGCATCGACGAGCTGGAAGGCCGCGTGAAGGAGGCGGAAAGCACGGCAACGCAGGCCGCGCAGCAGGCTTCCGCGCGCCCGCAGTCCGAAAGCGCGCTCAATCCCGGCATCTCCGTGATCCTCAACGGCAAGTACACCAACCTTTCGCAGGATCCCGCCACCTATCGCATCAACGGCTTCGCGCCGACGATGGGCGACGTGGCGCCGCCGACGCGCGGATTCAGCCTGGGTGAATCCGAGATCGCGTTCATGGCGAACATCGACCCCATGTTCCGCGGCACCCTCATCGCCTCGATCTCGCCCGACAACGACTCGATTGGTGTGGAGGAGGGCTACATCCAGACGCTCGCGCTGCCGCGAGGCTTCACCCTCAAGGCCGGACGCTTTTTTTCGGCGATCGGCTACCAGAACCAGGTCCACGCGCACGCCTGGGACTTCACCGATGCGCCACTCGCAATGCGTGTGTTCCTCGGCGGCCAGCTCGGCGAAGACGGCATCCAGTTGCGCTGGGTCGCGCCAACCGAGGTTTATTGGGACCTCGGCACGGAGCTCGGCCGCGGCCGCGCGTTCCCCGCGAGCTTGAGCGCGAGCGGCAAGAACGGCGCGGGCTCGGTCAACTTCTTCACGCACGTCGGCGGCGACATCGGTCAGAGCATCGCGTGGCAAGCCGGGCTTTCGCATTTCCGCACCGATCCGAGCGACCGTACTTTCGACGATCCCACGGCCGGCGTCACCAACGGCTTCAGCGGCACGAGCCGCTTGTGGGTCGCAAGCGGCGTCCTCAAGTGGTCGCCGAACGGCAACCCGACGGACAAGAACTTCAAGTTGCAGGGCGAATACTTCCATCGCAAGGAAGAGGGCACGCTCGTCTTCGACAGCCCCGGCGCGGCGCTCCCGAACGGCTACGACTCGCAGCAGTCTGGTTGGTACGCGCAAGGCGTCTACCAGTTCATGCCGATGTGGCGCGCGGGCTATCGCTACGACCAGCTCGACTCGGGCACCGTCAACATCGACACCTCGACCTCTGGCCTGACGCCGGCGGCGTTTCCGATCTTGGCGCCCTACAAGCCGAAGAAGCACAGCCTTATGGTGGACTGGAACCCGAGCGAATTCAGCCGCATCCGGCTGCAGTACGCCCGCGACTACTCGCGCATGAACGAGCCCGACAACCAGGTCTTCCTCCAATACATCGTCAGCCTGGGCGCGCATGGCGCGCACGCGTTCTGAGGACGCTCATGAAAACTGCACTGAAACTCTTGCTCAGCGCCATCGGCGTGGCGCTCGCGTGGCCGGCGCTTGCGCTGAACGTCTTTACCTGCGAACCGGAATGGGCTTCGCTCGCACAAGAGCTTGGCGGCGACAAGGTCTCGGTGTTCTCGGCCACGACCGCGCAGCAGGATCCGCACCGCGTGGAGGCGCGGCCCAGCCTCATCGCGCGCTTCCGCAACGCCGATGTGCTGATCTGTGCGGGCTCGGAGCTCGAAGTCGGCTGGCTGCCGCTGCTCTTCACGCAGAGCGGCAACGCTCGCATCCAGCCTGGCTCGCCCGGCTACATCGAGGCTTCGCAGTACGTCGTGCGCCTCGAAGTGCCGAAAGTCATCGACCGCGCGCTCGGCGATATCCATCCCCAGGGCAATCCTCACGTGCATCTCGATCCGCGCAACATCGCCAAGATTGCGGAGGTGGTGACGGCGCGACTTGTCCAGCTCGACGCGCGCAACGCCGATGCCTATCGCACGCGCGCCGCAGATTTCGGCAAGCGCTGGCAGGAGGCATTGGACAAGTGGCGCGCCGAGGCGCGGCCCCTGAAGGGCATGCCGATCGTCGTCTACCACAAGGACATCTCCTACTTCATCAACTGGGCCGGCCTGCAGGAAGCGGCAGCGCTCGAGCCGAAGCCCGGCATCCCGCCGAGCCCGGCGCATCTGGCGGAGCTCATCGGGCAGATGAAGCGCAGCCCCGCGAAAGTGATCGTCTATTCGCCTTACAACAATCCCGGCGCGGCGCAGTTTCTTTCGGAGCGCACGGGCATACCGGTGGTGGCGCTGCCCTTCACCGTCGGCGGCACGCCGAAGGCGAAGGATCTGTTCGGCCTCTTCGACGATACCATCGAGCGGCTGGTGGCCGTGACCAAGTGATCATCGACAGCGCGCAATGGGGCATCCTGTGGCCGGCGTTCGTCGCCGGGCTGCTCGTCACCGCGACGCACGTGCCGCTCGGCATGCAGGTGCTCGACCGCGGCATCGTGTTCATCGATCTCGCGATCGCGCAGGTGGCCGGGCTTGGCGTGATCATCGCCGATTACGCCGGCTGGTCGGCGACCGGCGTGGCGGTGCAGGTCGCGGCGCTGAGCGCTGCGCTGGTGTGCGCCGCGCTCCTGACATGGACCGAGCAGCGCTGGCCGCAGGTGCAGGAAGCCGTCATCGGGGTCGTGTTCGTAGTGGCATCGAGCGCAGCGATCCTCGTGCTCGCGAAGAATCCGCACGGCAGCGAGAACCTGAAGGATCTGCTTTCAGGACAGATCCTCTGGGTCAATCCGGCGCGGCTCGCCTACGTAGCGCTGATTTACGGGGTGCTGCTAGCGCTGTGGTTCAGCAAGCTTCGGCAGCGCCTTGGGCGGATCGGTTTCTACGTGGTTTTCGGCTGTACGGTGACGGTGTCGGTGCAGCTCGTCGGCCTCTATCTTGTCTTTACCACGCTGGTCGTGCCGGCGCTCGCGACGTTCTACTGGCGTCAGCGCCGCCTTCTCAAGGCGTACTGCGTGGGCGCATTGGGTTACGCTCTGGGGCTGCTGCTTTCCGTCGTCACCGACTTGCCCTCGGGCGCGATGATCGTCTGCGCGCTGGTCGGCGTTGGCGTCGCGATGGCGCTGATAGCGACGGGGTTGAATTTGCGCGCACCCTCCTCAACATAGGCAGTCTCATCTCCATGCCTGAATTCCACGGCACCACCATCCTTTCCGTACGCCGCGGCTCGAGCGTCGCGCTCGGCGGCGACGGGCAGGTGACGCTGGGCCAAGTCGTCGTCAAGGCCGGCGCGAAGAAGGTCCGGCGCCTGCACAACGACCAGATCCTCGCCGGCTTCGCCGGCGGCACGGCAGACGCCTTCACGCTCTTCGAGCGCTTCGAGGCGAAGCTCGACAAGCACCAGGGCAATCTGATGCGCTCGGCGGTCGAGCTCGCCAAGGACTGGCGCACCGACCGCATCCTGCGCCGGCTGGAAGCGATGCTCGCCGTTGCCGATCGCGAGCATTCGCTCATCATCACCGGCGCGGGCGATGTGCTCGAGCCCGAGCTCGGCATCGTGGCCATCGGCTCGGGCGGGCCGTATGCGCAGAGCGCCGCGCTCGCGTTGCTGCAGAACACGCAGCTCGGCGCGCGCGACATCGTCGACAAGGCGCTCGCCATTGCCGCGGATCTCTGCATCTACACGAATCACGAGCGGACCATCGAGGTGCTGGAATGAGCGGCATGACACCTCAGGAAATCGTCCACGAGCTGGACAAGTACATCGTCGGGCAGGGCAGAGCGAAGCGCGCGGTGGCGATCGCGCTGCGTAATCGCTGGCGGCGCCTGCAGGTCGCAGAACCGCTGCGCCAGGAGATCACGCCGAAGAACATCCTGATGATCGGACCGACGGGCGTCGGCAAGACGGAGATTGCGCGCCGCCTGGCAAGGTTGGCCGATGCGCCGTTCATCAAGGTCGAGGCGACGAAATTCACTGAAGTGGGTTACGTCGGGCGAGACGTCGACACGATCGTGCGCGACCTGGTGGAGATCAGCGTGAAGCAGACGCGCGAGCAGGCGATGAAGCGCGTGCGTGCGCGTGCAGCGGACGCGGCGGAGGAGCGCATCCTCGACGTGCTCATACCGACGGCGCGCGGGGTGGGCTTCCAGGAGCGCACGGCGGAGGAGAGCGCGACGCGCCAGAAGTTCAGGAAGCGGCTGCGCGAAGGCGAACTCGACGACAAAGAGATCGACATCGAGGTGGCGGCGGCGAGCCCCAGCATGGAGATCCTCGCGCCGCCGGGCATGGAGGAGCTCACCTCGCAGATCCAGGGCATGCTCTCGAACCTGGGCGGCGGCCGCCGGCGGCTGCGGCGCATGAAGATCCGCGAGGCGGCCGGGATCCTCACCGAGGAGGAGGCGGCGCGCCTGGTGAACGACGACGAGCTGAAGAGCCGCGCGCTCAGCAACGCGGAGCAGAACGGCATCGTGTTCCTCGACGAGATCGACAAGATCACGAGCCGTTCGGAAGTGCAGGGCGCGGATGTCTCGCGCCAGGGCGTGCAGCGCGATCTGCTGCCGCTCGTGGAGGGCACGACCGTGTCGACGCGCTACGGCATGGTGAAGACCGACCACATCCTCTTCATCGCCTCGGGCGCCTTCCATCTCGCCAAGCCCTCCGACCTCATCCCGGAGCTGCAGGGGCGCTTCCCCATCCGGGTGGAGCTCGACTCGCTGTCGGTCGATGATTTCGAGCGCATCCTCACCGCGACCGACGCGAGCCAGGTGAAGCAATACCAGGCGCTGCTCGGGACCGAGGGCGTGAAGCTCGACTTCAAGCCGGAGGCGATCCGGCGCCTCGCGCAGATCGCCTACCAGGTGAACGAGAAGACCGAGAACATCGGTGCGCGGCGCCTTTACACCGTGCTCGAGAAGCTGCTGGAGGAGATCTCGTTCGACGCCGGGCGCCAGGGCCCGGGCGAGGTCACGATCGACGCCGCGTACGTCGATGCGCGGCTCAGCGACCTCGCTAAGGACGAGGATCTGGCGCGCTACGTTCTTTGAGCTCGGCCTCGAGGCAGCGCCGGCACAGGCAATCGCGCCCGGCGACGGGCTGAAGGGCGGGGAGCTCCTCGCACCAGCAGGCTTCCTCATCGGCCGCGCAACGAAGCTGCTGGCCGCACCGGGCGCAGGCGATGTCCCTCATCGGCAAAGTTTACCGGGGTCTTGAAATCCGGCGCGCCATCCCTATCTTCCTGGTACTGCCCAAGGCAAAGGAGACATGCATATGGCAAACGTTACGCGATTCGACCCGTTCAATGACCTGGTCGACGATCTGTTCAGGGGCTTCCTCGTGCGGCCGCTCGGCTTCGAAGGCCGTGCCGAGTTCGGCACGCTGCCGCGCGCCAAGGTGGACGTGGCGGAGAAGAACGGCGCCTATCTGGTCACCGCTGAGCTGCCCGGTGTGAGGAAGGACGACATCCACGTCACCATCGACGGCGCGCAGGTGACGCTGGAAGCCGAAGTAAAGCGCGAGAAGGAAGCCAACAAGGACGAGCGCGTGCTGCACACCGAGCGCCTGTACGGCAAGGTGAGCCGCAGCTTCACGCTGCCGCAGGAAGTCGATGAGGCGAAGGCCGAAGCGAAGTTCCGTGACGGCGTGCTGGAACTCACGCTGCCCAAGAAGGCGGCCGCGCAGCGCAAGCCGATCTCGATCCAGTAATCAGGTTCAGCCAGCATGAAAGGCGGGCGCCCGACCGGCGCTCGCCTTTTTGTTTGTAGTTTGTAGAATGCGGCGAGCATGAACGCGCCCTTCATCCATAACCCGCAGGCGGCGGAGAAGGCGCGCGTGCTGGCCGAGGCGCTGCCCTACATCCAGCGGTTCCACGGCAAGACCATCGTCGTGAAGTACGGCGGCAACGCCATGACGGAGGACGACCTCAAGCGCGATTTCGCCTACGACGTCGTGCTCCTCAAGCTCGTCGGCATGAATCCGGTGGTGGTGCACGGCGGCGGCCCGCAGATCGAGCAGCTCCTGACCAAGCTCGGCAAGAAGGGCGAGTTCGTGCAGGGTATGCGCGTCACCGACGCGGAGACCATGGACATCGTCGAGATGGTGCTCGGCGGTCAGGTGAACAAGGAGGTCGTCGAGCTCATCAACCAGGCGGGCGGCAAGGCGGTCGGCCTCACGGGACAGGACGGCGCCTTCATCCGCGCCCGCAAGATGCTCCTGCCCTCCAAGGAAAACGGCCACGTCGACCTCGGCCAGGTCGGCGAAGTCCAGTCAATCGATCCGGCGATCATCCAGGCGCTCGAGGCGGGCGGCTTCATTCCGGTGGTGGCGCCGATCGGTACCGGCGCCGACGGCACGACCTACAACATCAACTCCGACCTTGTCGCCGGCAAGCTGGCCGAGATACTCGGGGCGGAGAAGCTCGTCGTCATGACCAATACGCCGGGGGTGCTCGACAAGCAGGGCAAGCTGCTCACCGGGCTGACGCCGAAGAAGATCGACGATCTGGTGCACAAGGGCGTGATCTCGGGCGGCATGCTGCCGAAGATCGGCTCGGCGCTCGATGCGGCCCGCAACGGCGTGAAGAGCGTGCACATCATCGACGGGCGCGTGCCGCACGCCCTGCTCCTCGAAGTACTGACCGACCAGGGAGTCGGAACCCTCATCCGCAGCAAGTAGCCGTGCGCATCGCTCGGCTGCCGCCCTCGCGGCGCGTCTGGATCTTCGACCTCGACAACACGCTGCACGACGCGCGCGCGCGCATCTTTCCCGCGATGCACGAGCAGATCAACGCCTACCTGCGGCGCTACTTCGGCGTCGACGCCGCGGGCGCGGACGAGATCCGCGACAGGTTCTGGCGCACTTACGGCACGACGCTGAACGGCCTGATGCGCCACCATGGCGCCGACCCCCGGCACTTCCTGCGCGAGACCCATGTATTCCCGGAGCTCGCGGAGATGGTGGTGCACGAGAATGCGCTCAAGCACGCGCTGGCGCGCCTCGGCGGCACGAAGCTCGTGTTCTCGAACGCGCCGCGCCACTATGTCGAGGAGGTGCTGCGCATCATGGGCTTCGCGCGCACTTTTCAGGGCGTCTACAGCATTGAAGATGCGCGCTATCGCGGCAAGCCGGCGCTGCACGGGTTCCACGTGCTGCTTAGGAAGCACGATCTCGATCCGCATCGCTGCGCGTTCATCGACGACGCCCTCGAGAACCTGCGCGCGGCGCATCGCCTGGGGATGTCGACCGTCTGGGTGTCGCGCGAGCGCCGGCGCGTGCCGTACGTCGATTTGCGGGTGCGTTCGGTGGTCGAGCTGCCGCGCTTGGTTTTCAGAACAGGCTCGGCTTAGAATCTCTGCCCCCCGGTTTTCCATCCCATGCCCCGAGCCAAAGGCGAACGCAAGCTCGAGATTTTGAAGGCGCTCGCGCAGATGCTGGAGGCGCCGAAATGGGAACGCATCACTACCGCCGCGCTCGCCGAGTCGCTCGGCGTCTCAGAGGCGGCGCTCTACCGCCACTTCGCCTCCAAGGCGCAGATGTACGAGGGCCTGATCGATTTCATCGAGAGCTCGGTATTCACCCTCGCCAACCGCATCACCCAGGACGAGTCCGACGGCAGGAAGCAGGCGGAGCAGCTGACCGAGATGCTGCTCGCGTTCGCGGAAAAGAACCCTGGCATGGTGCGTGTCATGACGGGCGACGCGCTAGTGGGCGAGCACGAGCGCCTGCAGGCGCGCATGAACCAGTTCTTCGACCGCTTCGAGGCGACGCTCAAGCAGTCGCTGCGCGCCGCCGAGGCCGGCGAGGCTGCGGCGCGCGCCAGCGCCCTCCTGCGCTACGCGATCGGCTGCATGCACCAGTTCGGCAAGAGCGGCTTCTCGAAGAAGCCCACCGAGAGCTTCTCGGCCCAGCGTAAATACCTGCTCGCCTGAACCGAAATCAGGGTCTAGCGGTTGCCGCAGACCGCGCACGCGGGGTCTGCGGAGACCTTGACGGTGCGCCAGTCGGCGGCGAGCGCGTCGATGAGAAGCAAGCGGCCGCTCAGCGATTCGCCGGTGCCGACCAGCAGCTTGATCGCCTCCATCGCCTGGATCGCACCGACCATGCCGGTGAGCGGCGCGAAGACGCCCATCTGCGAGCACTGCACTTCCTCGACTTCCGCATCCTCGGGGAACAGGCACGCGTAGCACGCCGCGTCCGCCTGGCGCCGATCGAACACCATCACCTGCGCGTCGAAACGGATCGCCGCGCCTGACACGAGCGGCCGCCGATGCGCGACGCACGCGCGATTGACCGCATGCCGCGTGGCGAAGTTGTCGGTGCAGTCGAGCACCACGTCGGCGTCGCGCGCGAGC
Source organism: Burkholderiales bacterium (assembly GCA_035689325.1). Lineage (GTDB taxonomy): Bacteria > Pseudomonadota > Gammaproteobacteria > Burkholderiales > SG8-39 > SCGC-AG-212-J23. The sequence continues at coordinate 35,173 of DASSLQ010000122.1, forward strand.
TCATCAAGCTCGTCGGCCGACACCCGCGCGGCGAGCGGCACCACGTCGACGTCCGGGTTCAGGGCGCGCAGCGCGCTGCGCGCGGCAAAGGCTTTTTGCGCGCCCACCGATTCGGTGCGGTAGAGGATCTGGCGCTGCAGGTTGGTGAGGTCGACCTTGTCGGAATCGGCGAGCGTCAGCCGCCCGATGCCGGCGGCCGCGAGGTAGAGCGCGGCGGGGCAGCCGAGGCCGCCGGCGCCGATCACGAGCGCCCTGGCGGCGCGCAGCTTCTCCTGCCCCTCGATCCCGATTTCCGGGAGGAGGATGTGGCGGCTGTAGCGGAGAAGCTGCTGGTCGTTAATTCGTCTTGGTGGACTGCGCGACCGTCGGCGCCTGGCTCTTCACCGGCTCGCCCTTGAGGTAGGCGATGGCTTGCGTGAGCTGGAAGTCGTCCTTCGAGCCGAAGTCGATCGGCTTCAGTTCCGCCGGCGTGGGCGATGGCACGGTGCGCGCGCGCGGCGCAGCTTCCTTGCCTTTGTCCGCGTCTTTCTTCGCTTCGGCCTTGCCGTTCTCGAGATGGCGCTGCAGGTCCGCTTCGCGCACGCGCGTCGCGGTGTCGCTCGGGTCTTCGACCACGACGTCGGGCGTGATGCCGAGCGCCTGGATCGAGCGGCCATTCGGTGTGTAGTAGCGCGCAGTGGTGAGCTTGATCGCGGTGTTGTTGCCAAGCGGCATGATGGTCTGCACCGAGCCCTTGCCGAAACTCTGCGTGCCCATGACGACGGCGCGCTTCTGGTCCTGTAATGCGCCGGCGACGATTTCCGAGGCGGAGGCGGAGCCGCCGTTCACCAGCACCACCATCGGCACGGTCTTCACCGCGGCCGGCAGCGACTTCAGCACGTCTTCGCTGCGGCGCGCGTAGTCGTCGGGCGCGGCGTAGAACTTCTTCTTCGCGTCGTCCGCGCGGCCGTCGGTCGAGACGACGAGGCTCTTCGGCTGCAGGAATGCCGCGCTGACGGCGACTGCGCCGTGCAGGAGGCCGCCCGGATCGTTGCGCAGGTCGAGCACCAGCCCCTTGATCTGCCCCTGCTTGTAGAGATCGTTGAGATGCTTCACCAGCGACTCGGGCGTGCCTTCCTGGAAGGCGCGCACGCGCACCCACGCATAGCCCGGCTCGTACATCTTGGAGGTGATGCTCTGCACCTTGATGATGGCGCGCGTCAGCGTCACGATGATCGGCGCGCTCTCGCCCTTGCGCGTAATTGTGAGAGTGATCTGCGTGTTGGGCTTGCCGCGCATGCGCTTGACCGCATCGTTCAGCGTCATGCCCTTCACAGGGGTGTCGTCGAGCTTGACGATCAGGTCGTTGGGCTTGATGCCGGCCTTGAACGCGGGCGTGTCCTCGATCGGCGAGATCACCTTGACGAAGCCGTCTTCCATGCCGACCTCGATGCCGAGGCCGCCGAACTGGCCTTGCGTGCCGACCTGCAACTCCTTGAACGCCTCCTGGTCGAGATACGCGGAGTGCGGATCGAGGCCGGTCAGCATGCCGTTGATCGCCTCGGTGAAAAGCTTCTTGTCCTCGACCGGCTCGACGTAGTTCTTCTTGATCGCGTCCACCACCTCGGTGAAGGCGCGCAGCTCTTCGATCGGCAGCGGCGTGCGCGTCGCGCGGTCGGCGATCGCCTGGAAATTCAGGCTGATGAGCACGCCGGCGACCGCGCCGACGAGGATGAATCCGATTGAACGAAGCTTTTGCATGGTCAGGGGATCGCTTATTTCAACGTGACCCAGCCGAGCGGGTCAAAGGCGCGGCCTAAGTGCCGCAATTCAAAGTATAGACCGGTTTCCTCGTTGCCACCGCTCGCGCCGGCCGTGGCGAGCGGCTCGCCCGGACGCACTACGTCGCCCACCTGCTTAAGCAGCGAGTCAGCGTTCGCATAGATGGACAAATAGTTCTCGCCATGGTCCACAATCATGAGGTTGCCGAAGCCGCGCATCCAGTCGGCGTAGACCACTTGGCCGCCCGCCACCGCCCTGACCGGCGCGCCCTGCGGCGCGCGGATGAAGACGCCCTTTGCCTCGATGCCGCTTGCACCTCTTGGAGCGCCGTAGCGCCCGGTCAGTTCCCCTCGCACCGGCAGGCGCAGCTTGCCGCGCAGCCGGGAGAACGCTTGCGTTTGTAAAGCTGTATCAGGTACCGCCTCCACGCGCGCCAGCGCGCGCCCCAGGCCCTCGACCAGGCGCGCGAGGCGCCCTTCGTCGGCGCGCAGGACGCTGATCTGGCGGCGGCTCGCCCGCAGTTCCTGCCCCAGGCGCCCGAGTACGCGCCGTCGCGCCGCGCGCTCGCGCAGGATGCGGCCGCGGTCGTCGCGGCTCGCCTGCTCCACTGCGGCGAGGCGCGCGCGCTTGACTTCGGCCTCGCGCTCGAGCGCGGCGAGCGCCGCGAGCTCGGCGCGGTGCGTGGCGATGAGCTCGGCCGCCGCGCGCGAAAGATAGGCGATGTATTGCAGGCGCCGCGCGAGCTGGCCCGGATCGTCGCCCGAGAGCGCGGCGCGCACGAGTTCCGGCGCGGCGAGCCCCTGGCGCGCGCGCAGCACGGCTTCCACCGCTCCCCGGCGCCCGGCAAGCGTGCGCTCGAGCACGCGCCGGCGCTCGGCGAGCCGCGCGCTCTCCACCTTGAGCTGATTGCTTTCCAGGCTGAGCGCGGCGAGCGTCCGGTTCGCTTCTGAAATCGCGCGCTCCGACTCGCGCAGCGCATCGCGCGCCTCGTCGCGCTCGGCGGTCTTTTCGTCGAGGCTGCGCTGCAGCTCGGCGATGCGCTCGCGCAGCTGCGCCAGATCGCGCTCGCCCGGTGCCGCCTGCGCGAAAAGTGCCGCCGCATTGACTGCTACGGCGAGCACGAGCGCAGCCGGCCGGATCAGGCTTTGGCCTTGCCTTGCGCCGACACGGCGGCGATGCGCCGCTCGATCTCGGCGGCATCGCCGAGGTAGTAGTGCTTGCGGGGCACGAGCCGCTCGTCGAGCTCGTAGACGAGCGGGATGCCGGTCGGGATGTTGAGCCCGACGATCTCGGCGTCGCCGATGCCGTCGAGGTGCTTCACCAGCGCGCGCAGCGAATTGCCGTGCGCCGCGATCAGCACGCGCTTGCCCGCGCGCACCGCGGGCGCGATGGTAGCGTTCCAATAAGGCAGCACGCGCGCCACGGTGTCCTTCAGACACTCGGTGCGCGGCACCTTGACGCCGGCATAGCGCGGGTCGTTGCCCTCGTAGCGCTCGTCCGCGGGTGCGAGCTCGGGCGGCGCGATGTCGTAGCTGCGCCGCCAGGTGAGCACCTGCGCTTCGCCGAACTTGGCCGCCATCTCGGCCTTGTTGAGTCCCTGCAGCGCGCCGTAGTGGCGCTCGTTCAGGCGCCAGCTATTCTCCACCGGCAGCCACATGCGATCGAGCCCGTCGAGCGCAATCCAGAGCGTGCGGATCGCGCGCTTGAGCACCGATGTGTATGCGATGTCGAACTCGTAGCCGCCGGATCTGAGCTGCCGGGCAGCATTGCGCGCTTCTTCGATGCCGCTCGGCGCGAGATCGACGTCGGTCCAGCCGGTGAAGCGGTTTTCCCGGTTCCACGTCGACTCGCCATGGCGCAGGAGCACAAGCTTCGCCATCGCGCTGAATTATAATGTCGCGCTGCGCGTGGATTTCGTCCGCAATAACCTCCTCCTGTTCGTCACCGCGTTGGTTTCCGGCGCGATGCTGCTCTGGCCGCTCGTGCGCCGCACGACCGGCGGCCCGTGGGTGAACCCCGCGCAGGCCACGCATCTGATCAATCGCGAGGACGCGGTGATCATCGACGTGCGCGAGCCGGCGGAGTTCGCCGCCGGGCACGTGCTGGGGGCAAAGAATGTGCCGCTCGCGCGCCTCGATGCGCCGACGCCCGATCTGCTCAAGCGCAAGGAGCGCCCGGTGATCGTGTACTGTGACGGCCGCGGCGATCGCGCGGGCAAGGCGGCCGCGGCGCTGAAAAAGGCGGGCTTCACGCGCGTCACCAACCTCTCGGGCGGCATCAAGGCGTGGCAGGACGCCGGGCTGCCGCTGGAGAAATGAATTGCCGAGGGTGCTGATGTATTGCACCGCGGCCTGCCCGTTCTGCCAGGCGGCGGAGCGGCTGCTCGCGCAAAAAGGCGTCGCCATCGACAAGGTCCGCGTCGACCTCGAGCCCGAACGGCGCGCCGAGATGATGCAAAAGAGCGGCGGCCGGCGCACCGTGCCGCAGATCTGGATCGGCGAGCGCCATGTCGGCGGCTGCGACGATCTCTACGACCTCGAGCGCCAGGGCGGGCTCGACCCACTTCTCAAGGCCGCACCATGACAGAACAGCAGCAGGGACGCGATGCCCAGCAGCAGCAACCCACGTTCCAGATCGAGAAGGTCTACCTCAAGGACAGCTCGCTCGAGATTCCGCACGCACCCAAGGTGTTCCTCGAGCAGATCCAGCCGCAGCTCGAGGTGCAGATCAACACCGGCGCCGAGAGCTTCGCCGACGGTTACTACGAGGTGACGGTCACGGCCACGGTGACCGCGCGCATGGGCGAGCGCACGCTATTTCTCGCCGAAGCGCGCCAGGCCGGCATCTTCCAGGTGCGCGGTGTCTCGCAGCAAGAGCTGCCGCCGCTGCTCGGCATTGCATGCCCGACGGTGCTCTATCCGTATCTCCGCGAGACGATCCAGGACATGGTCGCGCGCGGCGGTTTCCCGCCGGTGATCCTCGCGCCGCTCTCGTTCGAGGCGCTGTACCTGCAGCAGCAACAGCAGGCGGCGCAGGGCGCCGGACCGATACAAGCAGCGCGCAACTGATGCGCGTTGCGGTGCTCGGCGCTGGCGCCTGGGGCACCGCGATCAGCTGCGTGCTCGCCGCGCGCCTCGAAGTGTCGCTGTGGGCGCGCGATGCCGCGCAGGCGGCGACCATCGGCGCCACACGGCGCAACGAGCGCTACCTGCCCGGCTTCCAGCTTCCCACCACGGTCCGCGTCAGCGCCGATCTCGGCGAGGCGACGCGCGACGCCGGCCTGCTGCTTGCCGCGACGCCGGTCGCCGGCCTGCGCTCGCTGCTCGGCGCGCTCGGCGCGCCGGCGCCTCTCGTCTGGCTGTGCAAGGGCTTCGAGGAAGGCACGGGCGAGCTCCCGCACCAGATCGCGCGCGCCGCGCTCGGAGCGAAGGGGCGCTTTGGCGCGCTCTCGGGACCTTCGTTCGCCGAGGAAGTGGCGCGCGGGTTGCCGTGCGCGCTGACGCTCGCTTCGGACGACGCTGACTTCGCCCGCGCCACGGCGGCTACGCTGCATGGCGGGCGGATGCGCATCTACTACAGCACCGATCTGGTCGGCGTGGAGATCGCCGGCGCGGTGAAGAACGTCATGGCGATCGCCGCCGGCATCTCCGACGGCATGGGGCTCGGGATGAACGCGCGCGCCGCGCTCATCACGCGCGGGCTCGCGGAGATCACTCGCCTTGGCGCGGTGCTCGGCGGCGCGCCCGAGACGTTCATGGGCCTCGCCGGCGCCGGTGATCTCATCCTCACCGCTACCGGCGACCTTTCGCGCAACCGCCGGGTCGGCCTCGAGCTCGCGCGCGGCCGCTCGCTCAAGGACATCGTCGCCACCCTCGGCCACGTCGCCGAAGGCGTGCATTCGGCGCGCGAGGTGGCGAAGCTGGCCGCGCAGCATCGCGTCGAGATGCCGGTGAGCGACGCGGTGTGCGCCGTGCTCGACGCGCGCATCACGGCGGCCGCCGCGGTCGAGCGCCTGCTCGCGCGCGAGTCGAAGATGGAGCGCTGAACGTCGCCCCCGCGAAAGCGGGGGCCCAGTTTTTCTAGAAATTCTGGGTTCCCGCCTGCGCGGGAACGACGGTTTGCCGCCCTAACGACCTCCGGCGAAACCCAGCTGGCGCCAGGCTTCGAACACGGCGACCGCGACGGCATTCGACAGGTTGAGGCTGCGATTGCCAGGCCGCATCGGCAGGCGCAGGCGCGCCTCCGGCGCAAACTGGCCGAGGATTTCCGGCGGCAGGCCATCGGCCTCGCGGCCGAACACCAGCACGTCATCGGCCGCGTAGTGCACGTCGGTGAAAAGACGCCCCGCGCTGGTCGCGAACGCAAACATGCGTCTGCCCTTAAGCGCCTCGGTGAGCAAGGCCCACGACGCATGCACCTGCACGCTCGCGTACTCGTGGTAGTCCAGGCCCGCGCGCTTCAGCTGCTTGTCGTCGAGCGTAAAGCCGAGCGGCCGCACGAGATGCAGGCGCGCGCCGGTATTCGCGGCGAGACGGATCACGTTGCCGGTGTTGGGCGGAATCTCGGGATGGACCAGGACGATGTCAAGCATGCGGCATGGTTCGCGCCACGACCCAGTTGACGACCCGGCCGGCGCCCGCGCCTTTGAGCGTACGCGCGATTTCGTTGAGCGTGGCGCCGGTCGTCATGACGTCGTCGACCACGGCGATCGTGGCGCCATCGAGGCGCCGGCTGCAGCGAAAGGCGCCGCGCACGTTGCGCTGGCGCGCCTCGTACGGCAGCTCCATCTGCGGCGGCACGTCGCGCGTGCGCTCGCACAGCGCGAGCTCGAGCCTGCCGCCGGGCAGGTGGCGTGCGATCTCGACCGCCTGGTTGTAGCCGCGGCGGCGCAATCGCTCGGCGGCGAGCGGCACCGGCACCACCGCGTCGACGCGCTCGGCGCGCATCCGCTCGGCGAGCAGCGCCGCGAGGAGCGGCGCGAGCGCGAGCTCGCCGCGGAACTTGAGCGCCTGCACCAGCGCGTCGGCGGGGAATTCGTAGGCGAGGGCCGCCTGCGTCGCGTCGTACGCCGGCGCCTCGCTCAGGCAGCGCCCACAGAGCTCGCCGCGCGGCGATTGCAGCGCGCAGCGCGGGCAAAGCTCCCGCGTGAGGCGCGGCAGGTCGGCGTCACAGGCACGGCAAAGGAGCTCGCGCGCCGCGCCGCGGCAGAGAAAGCAGCTGCCGCCGAACAAATACGATGTGCCGCGAAAGAGCGCGGCCGGGATGTTCCAACGCATAATATTCTCGCCCCATGTGGACTGTAGCCCAGCTCGCGCGCGACCTCGCCGCCGGGCGCACTACGAGCCGCGAGCTTGTCGAGCGCGCGCTCGCACGCATCGCCGCCGCCTATGGCGAAGGGCCGCGCGCCTTCCTCAAGGTCTACGAGGAGGCGGCGCGCACCGACGCGGATCACGCCGACGCATTGCGCAGCCGCGGCGTGCGCCGCTCGCCGATCGATGGACTGCCGGTATCGCTCAAGGACTTGTTCGACGTCGCCGGCGATGTGACGCGCGCCGGGTCCAAAGTGCTCGCGCTGCAGGCAAAGCACGATGCGGGCGCTGTCGCCCGCTTGCGCGCGGCGGGGTCGATCTTCATCGGGCGCACGAACATGGTGGAGTTCGCCTTCGGCGGCGTCGGGCTCAATCCGCATTACGGCACGCCGCGCAACCCCTGGGATCGCGCCGCGGCACGCGTGCCCGGCGGCTCGTCCTCGGGCGCGGCCGTGGCGCAGGCCGAGGGCATGTGCGTGATGGCGCTCGGCACCGACACGCGCGGCTCGATCCGCGCGCCCGCCGCGCTCTGCGGCATCGTCGGCTGGAAGCCCACCGCGCGCCGCGTGCCGCGCGACGGCGCGTTCCCGCTCTCGTACACGCTCGACTCGGTGGGGCCGCTCGCCAATACGGTTGCGTGCTGCGCGGCCTACGACACGGTGCTCGCTGCCGAGCCGGACGCCGAGCTGCCGGCGCTCGACGTGCGCGGGCTGCGGCTGCTGCTGCCGCGCTCTACGGCGCTGGCGGATCTCGACCGTGAGGTAGGGCACGCCTTCGATGCCGCGCTGCGCCGGTTTTCCGAGCGCGGCGCGCTGATCGACGAGCGAGCGGTGCCGGCATTCGATCGCCAGGCGGAGTATTTCAAGGGCGGCGGCTATGCCGGTGCCGAGGCCTACCAGATCCATCGGCCCTATCTCGAGCGCCTGGGCGAGTACGACCCGCGCGTCGGCCAGCGCCTGCTCCTCGGCAAGGACATCAGCGGTCCGGACTATGTCGCGCTCGGAGCGCTGCGCGCCGCCTACATGCGGGAAATCGCCGCCCTCGCGGCGCCCTACGACGCCATCGTCATGCCCACCGTGCCGTGCGTGGCGCCGACCATCGCGCAGACCGAGGCGAGCATGGACGATTATGTGCGCTGGAACATGCGCATCCTGCGCAATACCGGGCTCGTCAACTTCCTCGACGGCTGCGCTGCGAGCCTGCCGTGCCACGAGCCGGGCAGCGCGCCGGTCGGGCTCACGGTCTGCGGCACGGCGAACACCGACCGGCACACGCTCGCGGTGGCCGCAGCGCTTGAGCGCGCGCTCGAGCGCCATTGACGAGCGCGCGGCGCGCCGGCGCTTCGAGCGCGCGGCCCGCAGCTACGCCGGCGCCGCGCGCCTCGAGTCGGAGGTCGCCACGCGCATGCTGGAGCGGCTCGACTACGTAAAGCTCGCGCCTCACCGTGTCCTCGATGCCGGCAGCGGACCGGCGCGCGATGCGCCGGCGCTGGCGGCGCGCTATCGCGGCGCCGAGATCATCGCGCTCGACTACGCGCTCGCCATGCTGCCGCGGCCGCGCCGCTGGTTCAAACGCCGCCTGCTGCCCCTGTGCGGCGACATTGCGCGCCTGCCGCTCGCGACGCAAAGCGTGGAGCTCGTGTGGTGCAACATGGGGCTGCACTGGGTGCGCGAGCCACTCGCCGCGCTTCGCGAGTTCGCGCGCGTGCTGGCGCCCGAAGGGCTGCTGATGTTCAGCACGCTCGGGCCCGACACGCTCAAGGAGCTGCGCGCCGCGGCGGGCGCAGCGCGCGTTCACGAGTTCATCGACATGCACGATCTTGGCGACATGCTGGTCGCCGCCGGCTACGGCGCGCCGGTGATGGACATGGAGCTCCTGCGCATCGAATACGCCGCGGGGGCGCGGCTCCTCGACGACTTGCGCGCGAGCGGACAGACCAACGCGCGCGCCGACAGGCCGCGCGGGCTCGCCGGGCATGGATACCTGAAGGCGTTTCGCGCCGCGCCGCTCAGCGCGACGTACGAAGTGGTCTACGGCCACGCCTGGAAGCGCGCGCCGAGCGAACCAGAGCTGAAAACGGTGCGTGTTTTCAAGCGTTTTTCTTGAGAGCGCGCATTCTCCTGTGGTAATTTACGCGGCCTAGTGAGCACGCCGAGCTTTGAACTCCCCGGGCGCGAGCTGGCGTTCCGGGAGGAGACGTGCGGCTTCACCCTGACTCTCAAGCGCAATTGCTCGATTTCTCCGGCCGGTCTCGCGTGTGTGTTCGCGGCGCTCGCGATCGCGGCGCTCGCGATCGCCGCGGGCTTCGCGCTCGCCGGCGCGTGGCTGATCCTGCCGTTCGCCGGGCTGGAAGTGCTGCTGCTCGGCGCGGCGTTCTTGCTCCAGGCGCGCCATGCGACCGACTATGAGCGCCTGGTGCTCGACGGCGGGCGTCTCACGGTCGAAGTCGCCGAGGCCGAGCGTGTCGCGCGCTATGAGCTCGACGCACGCGCGCTGCGCGTCGAGAACGAAGGGCAGCATGTGGTGGTGCGGGGCCCGCGCGCGGCGCTGTTGCTCGGGCGGCACCTCGACAACGAGTCGCGCGCGGCGTTTGCGGCGGAGCTCCAGAAAAGACTGCGGATCTAGCTCGGGGAAAGAACAACGATGAAGGTTTCGAAGCTGTTCTGCGCGCTCGCCGGCTCAGCCAGCGCGCTCGGCGCCTCCAGCGCGCACGCCATCGCCTGGTACTTCCAGGGGCCGGCGTCGTCCATCGCCCAGGAGATCGATCACCTGCATCAGTACGTGATGTGGCTGATCATCGTCATCTTCGTGGGCGTGTTCGGATTCATGTTCTATGCCTGCTTCGCCCACCGCAAGTCGCGCGGCCATCCGGCGGAGCAATTTCACGAGAACACCACGGTCGAGATTCTCTGGACCGTCATCCCGTCGCTCATCCTGATCGTCATCGCCTGGCCGGTGACCAAGACCGTGATCGCGCAGAAGGACACCTCGAGTCCGGATCTGACGATCAAAGCGACCGGTTACCAGTGGAAATGGGGCTACGACTACATCAAGGGGGAAGGCGAGGGCATCAGCTTCGTCTCGATGCTAGCCACGCCGCGCGAGCAGATCGACGCCGGCGGGCAGAAGGACGAGAACTATCTGCTGGAAGTCGACCGCGAGCTGGTCGTGCCGGTCGACAAGAAGGTGCGCATCCTCACCACCGCCGCCGACGTGATCCACGCCTGGTGGGTGCCCGCCTTCGGCGTGAAGCAGGACGCGATTCCCGGCTTCATCCGCGATACCTGGTTCCGCGCCGACAGGACCGGCACCTTCCGCGGGCAGTGCGCCGAGCTCTGCGGCAAGGAGCACGGCTTCATGCCGATCGTGGTGCGCGTCGTCTCCCAGGACGACTACACCAAGTGGGTCGCGCAGCAGCAGCAGGCGGCGAAGGCGCAGGCCGAGGACATCAACAAGAAATGGGACCCGAAGGAGCTCGTCGCGCAGGGCGAGAAGGTGTACTCGTCGACCTGCGTCGCCTGCCACCAGGCCAACGGCAAGGGCAATCCGCCCGCGTTCCCGCCGCTCGCGGGCTCGAAAGTCGTCAACGGGCCGAAGGAAGGCCACATGGACATCGTGCTGAACGGCAAGGCCGGCACGGCGATGCAGGCGTTCGGCAAGCAGCTCTCCGACACCGACATCGCGGCGGTGATCAGCTACGAGCGCAATTCATTCGGCAACAAGGCGGGCATCGTCCAGCCTGCCGAAGTACGAGCACGGCATAAATAGAGGGGCCAGCATGAGCGCAGTCATCGACACCCACGACCACGATCACGGCCACGAGCATCACGATCACCATGGTGGCTACAGCGGCATCATGCGCTGGATCACCACGACGAACCACAAGGACATCGGCACGCTCTACCTGTGGTTCGCGGGCATCATGTTCTTTGCCGGCGGCATGATGGCGCTCGTCATCCGCGCCGAGCTCTACGAGCCGGGCCTGCAGCTCGTCAATCCGGACTTCTTCAACCAGATGACGACCATGCACGGCCTGATCATGATCTTCGGCGCGATCATGCCGGCGTTCGTCGGCTTCGCGAACTGGCAGATTCCGATGATGATCGGCGCGCCCGACATGGCGTTCGCGCGCCTGAACAACTGGTCGTTCTGGCTGCTGCCGTTCGCGGCGACGCTGCTCATGCTGTCGTTCTTCATGCCGGGCGGCGCGCCCGGCACCGGCTGGACGTTGTACGCGCCGCTCACGGTGCAGCAGGGCATCGGCATGGATTTCACGATCTTCGCCGTGCACATCCTCGGCATGAGCTCGATCCTCGGCTCGATCAACATTATCACCACGATCCTCAACATGCGCGCGCCGGGCATGACGCTGATGAAGATGCCGATGTTCTGCTGGACCTGGCTCATCACCGCCTACCTGCTGGTCGCCGTCATGCCGGTGCTCGCGGGCGCGGTGACCATGACCCTCACCGACCGGCACTTCGGCACCACGTTCTTCAACGCCGCGGGCGGCGGCGACCCGGTGCTCTACCAGCACATCTTCTGGTTCTTCGGCCATCCCGAGGTGTACGTCATCGCGCTGCCGGCGTTCGGCGTCATCTCGCAGGTGATCCCCGCGTTTTCAAGAAAACCGCTTTTCGGCTACGCCTCCATGGTGTACGCCACCGCCGCGATCGCGATCCTCTCGTTCATCGTCTGGGCGCACCATATGTATACGGTGGGCATGCCGGTCACCGGGCAGCTGTTCTTCATGTACGCGACGACGCTGATCGCCGTTCCCACCGGCGTCAAAGTGTTCAACTGGGTGTCGACGATGTGGAGGGGCTCGCTCTCGTTCGAGACGCCGATGCTCTTTGCGATCGGCTTCCTGTTCCTCTTCACGCTCGGGGGCTTCACCGGGCTGGTGCTTTCGCTGGTGCCGATCGACATCCAGCTCCAGGACACCTATTACGTCGTGGCGCATTTCCATTACGTGATGGTGGCCGGCGCCATGTTCTCGGCCTTCGCCGGCATCTATTTCTGGCTGCCGAAGTGGACCGGCAAGATGTACAACGAGACGCTCGGCCAGTGGCACTTCTGGCTGACGCTCGTCTTCTTCAACATGATCTTCTTCGTGCAGCACTTCCTCGGCATGGCGGGCATGCCGCGGCGCATCCCCGACTACCCGCTGATGTTCGAGACCTGGAACAAGATCTCCTCGATCGGCGCCTTCGGCTTCGCGGTGTCGCAGCTCCTTTTCCTCTACAACCTGTTCACTACGCTGAAGAGCGGCGCAACCGCGCCACAGAAGCCCTGGGAAGGCGCCGACTCGCTCGACTGGACGGATCTGCCGACGCCCGTGCCTTATCACACCTGGGAGAAGCAGCCGGTATTGAAGTGAGCAAAAACACCCGCACCGCGCTCATCCTCGCCACCGTGGCCCTCGCCTTCTTCCTCGGCATCATCGCCAAGTTCTGGCTCATGGGGCGATGACGCTGCGCGAGCAAAACCGCAAGCTCTTCGCGCGCCTCGCGATCGTCGCGCTCGCGATGTTCGGCTTCGGCTACGCGCTGGTGCCGCTCTATTACCGCGTGTGCGAGGCGCTCGGCCTCAATGCGTTGGGCGAGGTCGCGGCGCAGCCGGGCAATAGCCAGGTGGATGCTGCGCGCAAGGTGACGATCGAGTTCGACGCCAATGCGCACGGCCTCGCTTTCCGGTTCCGGCCGCTGGTAAACCATGTCGACGTGCATCCGGGCGAGCTCGCCACTGTCGAGTACGAGGTGAGGAACGACCAGCCGGTCGCCGTCACGGCGCAGGCGGTGCCGAGCTATGGCCCGGCGCTTGCCGGCGAGTACTTCAAGAAGATCGAGTGCTTCTGCTTCACGCAACAGACGCTCGGCCCGGGCGAGAGCCGCCGCATGCCCGTCGTATTCGTAGTCGATCCCAAGCTGCCGAAGGATGTGACGAGCATTGCCATCTCGTACACGTTCTTCGAGGTCGCGGGGCGCGGAACCAAAGGCTGAGTCAAAGGGAGAACAACATGGCGCAAAGCGCAACCACCACCCCGCAGCGGCAGGCCCACTACGCGGTGCCTTCGCCCATGCCGTGGCCGATCATGGGTGCGGCGGCGCTTTTCCTGATGGCGGTTGGCGCCGTGTTCCTGTTCAACGGAAATCGCGGCGGCTGGGTGTCGATCGGCGCCGGTTTCCTCATCCTGCTCTACATGATGGTGCGCTGGTTCGGCGACGTCATCCGCGAGTCGGAGGGCGGCAAGTACGGCCGCTGGGAGGACGTCTCGTTCCGCTGGGGAATGAGCTGGTTCATCTTCTCCGAGGTGATGTTCTTCGGCGCCTTCTTCGGCGCGCTGTTCTGGGTGCGGCAGTACTCGGTGCCCGATCTCGCGAGCATCGAGAGCAATGCGCTGCTCTGGCCCGGGTTCAGCTCGCACTGGCCCTCGGCCGGCCCGGGCTTCATGGAACAGTTCTCGCCGATGGCGGCGTGGGGCATCCCCGCGATCAACACGCTGCTCCTGCTCTCATCGGGCGTGACGGTGACGATCGCGCACTGGGCGCTGAAGGAAAACCGCCGCGGCCAGCTGATCCTCTTCCTGGCGCTCACCATCGCCCTTGGCCTCACGTTCCTCGGCTGCCAGATCTTCGAGTACGCCCACGCCTACAGCGAGCTCAACCTCAAGCTCTCGACCGGCGCCTACGGCTCCACGTTCTTCATGCTCACCGGCTTCCACGGCTTTCACGTGACGTGTGGCGCGATCATGCTCTCGGTGATTCTCGGCCGCTGCATCGCCGGGCATTTCACGGCGGACCACCACTTCGGCTTCGAGGGCGTCGCCTGGTACTGGCACTTCGTCGACGTGGTCTGGCTCGGCCTCTTTATCTTCGTCTACTGGTTATAAGCGGTCGCGAATCCAGCCGAAGTAATAGGCGAGCATCAGGAACGCGAAGAGCCCCACGGAGAGCCCCACGCGCACGGCGAGCGCCTTGAGCGCGCGCGTCGACTGGCCGCGGTCGCGGTAGACGAAGAACAGCGCCGAGAACAGGCTCGCCACGATCATCACGAACACGGCGATCACCAGGTAGCGCATGCGCCGAGGATACTCTGTCCGCCCGCGCCGCAGTCTGAGATACGGGACGCTCGCGCTCGCCGCGCTGGCATGCGTCGCGTTCATCGCGCTCGGCAACTGGCAGTCGCGCCGCGCCGACACGAAGCGCGCGCTTGCCCGCGAGCTCGAGCAGGCCGCGCGCGCCGCGCCGATCGAGCTGCCCGCGGCACCGGTCGATGCCGTGCCGCTCTTTCATCGGCACGTGGCCGCGAGCGGCGTGTTCGTGCCCGAGCGCACAGTGCTGCTCGCGAACCGCATGCGCCAGGCGCGCGCGGGCTTCGAGGTGGTGACGCCGCTCAAGCTCGGCGATTCGACCTGGCACGTGCTCGTCGACCGCGGCTGGATCGCGGCGCCCGCCACCGCGGGCGCGGCGCCGCAAGTACGCACGCCGAGCGGCGTGCAGCACGTCGACGGCATCGCGCTCGAGCGGCTGCCGCGGGCGCTGGAGACCGGCGCGTCGCCGGTCGGCAACGTGCGCCAGAACCTCGACATCACCGCGTACGCCGCCGAGACCGGGCTCGCCCTCCAGCCATTGGTCCTCGAGCAGCACTCGCCGAGCGACGACGGTCTCGCACGCGATTGGCCGCGCGCCGATCTTGGCATCGAGAAGAACGAAAGCTACGCGCTGCAGTGGTATACGTTCGCAGCGCTCGCCGTCGTGCTCGCGGCACTGTTTTCCTTCCGTCGTGCGCCCCACGCTTAAGGTTGCCGCGATCTTCGTCGTGTGCGCCGCGCCCCTCGCACTGGGCTGGCTTGCGTCCAAGGAGCGCTGGATTTCCGGCCGAGCCGCGAACTACGGCGAGCTCCTCACGCCCCGGCCGCTCGCCGGGCCGCTTGCCCCGCTGCGCGGCAAGTGGGTCCTGGTCACGCTCGATCCGGCGGCCTGCGGCCCGCGCTGCGAGCGCAAGCTCTACATCGTGCGCCAGGTGCGACGCGCGCAAGGCAGTAACGCCGAGCGCGTCGAACGGCTCTGGCTGGTGAGCGATGGCGGCACGCCGCGTCCCGAACTGGTCGGCGCGCTCGACGGCAGCCGCGTCGCAACCGCCGATACCGCGCTCGCAAGCGTGTTCCCCGGCGCTTACATCTATCTCGTCGACCCGCTCGGCAACCTGATGATGCGCTTTCCCGCCGAACCGGAGCCCAAGCGCATGATCCAGGACCTCGAGCGCCTGCTGAAGTACTCGAGCTTCGGATGAGCGCTTATCGCGCGCTCGCCACCGCAGCGGTAGTGCTCGCGTTCATCGTGGTGGTCATGGGCGCCTACGTGCGCCTCTCCGACGCGGGCCTCGGCTGCCCGGACTGGCCGTTCTGCTACGGAAAGCCGCTGCCCGCGGAGATCGCCGATCGCGACGCGTTTGCCAAGGCGTGGAAGGAAATGGGCCACCGCTACCTTGCCGGCGCGCTCGGCGTCGCCATCGTGCTGCTCGTCATCGGCGCCTGGCGGCGCCGCCGCGATGCGGCGCTCGCGACGGCCCTCGTGCTCCTCGTCGCGCTGCAGGCGACCCTCGGCAAGTGGACCGTCAGCATGCTGCTGACGCCGGCGATCGTCACCGCGCACCTGCTCGGCGGAATGACGACGCTCGCCCTGCTGGCATGGCTCGCGCTCTCGCAGTGGGACCATCGTCCGGCGCCAGAGCGCCGCGCGCTGCGCGCAACGGCTGCGGTGGCGCTCGCACTGCTCGGTGTGCAGATCGTGCTCGGCGGCTGGGTGAGCGCGAATTACGCGGCGCTTGCCTGTCCCGAGCTGCCGCTCTGCCGCGGCCAGGCGATGGATTTCGGCAGTGCCTTTCATGTCGTGCGCGAGCTCGGCCGCACGAGCGAGGGCG
>DASSLQ010000123.1:0-9841 GCA_035689325.1 Burkholderiales bacterium
GGCGAGCGTGACGATGCAGGTTATGGAGAAGCACTGCATCAGCACCGAGAGTGCGTTCTTCGCGCGCACCAGGCCGGCATAGAAGAGCGCGAGACCGGGCAACGTCATGAAGAGCACCAGCGCCGCGGCGACGATCATCCATGCCGTATTCGCGGGATCGAGCTTCGGCGGCTCGGCCGCGAACGCGAGCGGTGCCCATAACATCGTCGTTCCCGCGAAAGCGGGGGCGACGTTCTTATGTTTCTCCATTCGATGGCTCCTCCTCATTGAAGGTCCGCGGCGTGGAATTGGTAGTTGCCGCGTGACCGGTCCTCGAACCAGCACTTGAGCGTATAGGCCACCGTGCGGAAAGCGATCTCCTGCCACGGAATGCCGGCTTCCTCGACGAGCGCCACTTCGAGCGTTTCCTCGCCGGGCTTGAATTCCATGCTGCGCAGCCGTGCGCGGTAGAAAAGATGCACCTGGTTGACGCGCGGCACCGAGATGAGCGTGAAAGGCTCCTGCAGCTCGACCGCCGCGCCCGCTTCCTCCAGCGTCTCGCGCAGCGCCGCCTGGGCGGTGGTCTCGTCGTTCTCCATGAAGCCGGCCGGCAGCGTCCAGTAGCCGTAGCGCGGCTCGATCGCGCGGCGGCAGAGCAGCACTTTGCCTTCGTGCTCGGGCACGGTGCCGATCACGAGCTTCGGGTTCTGGTAATGGATCTCGCCGCAGTGCTCGCATACCCAGCGCGTGAGCGTATCGCCGGGCGGCACGCGCTGCACCACCGGCGCGCCGCAGTTAGCGCAGAACTTCATCCACCAGGCCGCTGAGCGACTCGAATTGCGCGTCCGGCTTGAAACCGAGCGCATCGAGCGGCGCGCCGCTGCGGTTGATCCAGTACACGGTGAAGCCGTAGGACTTGGCGCCGAGCGCGTCCCAGCAGTTCGACGACACGAAGCCGATCCGCTCCCTGGCGACGCGCAGACGCTGCAGCGCGAGCTCGTAGACCTGCGGCGCGGGCTTGTAGACGCGCAGCTCATCCACGCTCAGCACCGCGTCGAAATGCAACCTGGAATTGCGCACCAGCGGCTCCAGGAGATCGGGAGAGCCATTGGACAGGATCGCCTTCTTGCCCGGCAGGCGCGCGAGCGCCGCGCGCACTTCTGGGAATGGCGCGAGGTGCAGGTATTCCTCCATCAGCGCGCGCTCGTGCTCGCCGAGCGGCAAGCCGAGCGCGGCGCAGCTATAGGCCAGCGCCTCGCGGGTGACCTGCGAAAACGGCGCGTAGCGCTGCATGAGGCTGCGCTGCCAGGTGTACTCGAGCTGCTTTGCGCGCCAGAGCTGCGAGAGCGCGGTGCCTTTGCCGGGAAAGCAGGTCTCGCAGCGCCGCACCACCGAGTGGACGTCGTAGAGCGTCCCATACGCATCAAAGACCAGCGCCTCCACCCTCATGTAAACTGAATTAAACCATGCTCGACCGTTACGCCGAGCTCTATCGCAGCTATCGCTGGCAGGTGCCTGCGCGCTACAACATCGCGCACGCCTGCTGCGGCCAGTGGGCGGCCGAGCGCAGCCGCTT
Source organism: Burkholderiales bacterium (assembly GCA_035689325.1). Classification (GTDB taxonomy): domain Bacteria; phylum Pseudomonadota; class Gammaproteobacteria; order Burkholderiales; family SG8-39; genus SCGC-AG-212-J23. Next base: position 1,556 of record DASSLQ010000123.1, read on the forward strand.
CGCGCTCTACTGGGAGGACGAGTCGGGCGCGAGCGCCGCCTATTCCTTCTGGGACATCCAGCTCGCCGCTAATCGGCTGTCCAACGCGCTGGCCGCGCTCGGTGTGCAGCGCGGCGATCGCGTCGCCCTGATGCTGCCGCAGCGCCCCGAGACGGCGATCGCCTACATCGCGATCTTCCAGCTCGGCGCGATCGCGCTGCCGCTCTCGCATCTCTTCGGCCCGGACGCCATCGAGTACCGCATGAACAACGCGCAGGCGAGCGTCGCGCTGGTCGAGCCCACCACCATCGCCAACCTCTGGGCGGTGAAGGACCGGGTTCCCACGCTGCGCCATGTGATCGGCGTCGGCGGCGCCCGCGAGACCGGCGTGCATGGGTGGGAAGCGCTACTCGCCAAGGCGAGTCGCAACTACCGCTGTGCGGATACGAGCGCCGACGACCCGGCGGTCATCATCTATACGAGCGGCACCACCGGCGCGCCGAAAGGCGCGCTCGAGGCGCACCGGCTCATCATCGGCAACATCTCGGGCTTCGTACACTCGCACGACTTCTATCCGCAGAAGGGCGACATGTTCTGGTCGCCCGCGGACTGGGCGTGGGCGGGCGGTCTGTTCGACGCGCTGCTCCCCGCCTGGTACTACGGCATGCCGATCCTCGGCTATCGCGGCCGCTTCGATGCCGAAAAGGCCTACTACTTGCTGGAGAAGTACGGCATCCGCAACGCATTTCTTTTTCCCACCGCGCTCAAGCTGATGATGAAGGCGGTGCCCGAGCCGCGGCGCAAGTACGAGCTCAATATGCGCTCGATCATGAGCGCCGGCGAATCGGTCGGTGTGACGCTGATCGAGTGGGCGCGCGAGCAGCTCGGCGTGACGATCAACGAAATGTTCGGCCAGACGGAGATCAATTACGTGGTGGGCAACTGCCAGGCGGCATGGCCGGTGAAGCCGGGCGCGATCGGCCGGCCTTATCCCGGACATCGCGTCGCAGTGATCGACGAGCAGGGCAATGAGCTGACGGCGGGCGAGCTCGGCGAGATCGCGGTGAACCGCAATTGCAACGGACAGTCGGATCCGGTGTTCTTCCTCGAGTACTGGAAGAACCCGCAGGCCACGCGCGAGAAGTTCATCGGCGACTGGGGCTGCACCGGCGACCAGGGCAAGAGGGACGAGGATGGCTACCTCTGGTACCAGGGGCGCTCCGACGACGTCATCAAGAGCGCGGGCTACCGCATCGGCCCGGCGGAGATCGAGAACTGCCTGGTGAAGCACCGGGCGGTGATGAACGCCGCGGTGATCGGCAAGCCCGACGAGGCGCGCGGCGCGATCGTCAAGGCGTACATCGTGCTGCAGCCGGGCGAAACCGCCTCCTCTGCTCTCATCGAAGAGATCCAGGCGCACGTGCGCGGGCGGCTTGCGCCCTACGAGTATCCGCGCGAGATCGAGTTCATCGACGCGCTGCCGATGACTACCACCGGCAAGGTCCAGCGCAAGGAATTGCGCAGGCGAGAAGAAGCGAAGCGGCGTAGCACGTGAAGCGCGTGCTGCTTGCAGGCGCGGGCCACGCGCACGCCGTCCTCCTTGATTCCCTGGCACAAGAGCCGCTCTACGGCGCGCGCATCACGCTCGTCTCGCCGTACGCGCGCCAGCTCTACTCGGCGATGCTGCCCGGTGTCATTGCCGGCCACTACGAGCGCCAGGAAGCGGAGTTGGACCTCGCCGCGATGGCCGAGCGTGCCTTTGCCGAGTTCGTGCCCGGATCGCTCGTGCGGCTCGATGCCGCGCGACGCGTGGCGCTGCTGGCCGATGGCCGCCAGCTGCCCTATGACATCGCGTCGCTGAACGTGGGCTCGCGCACCGAGGACGAGACGCCCGGCGCGCACGAGCATGCGCTAGCGCTCAAGCCTTACGAGCGCCTGGTCGAGCGGCTGCGCTACGACGCGCATATCGCCATCGCGGGCGGCGGTGCGGCCGGCGCCGAGCTCGCCATGGCGCTGCGCCACCGCGGCGCGGTGGTGACGCTCTACGCGGACGCCAGCCCTTTCCCGCCGAAGCTCGCGCGACGCATCGAGCGCGCATTGCGCCGCCGCGGCGTCGATTACCGCCCGGGCATGCGCGCCGATGCCGTCGAGCCCGGGCCGGTGGTGATCGCCGGGCAGGCGCACCAGCAGTTCGACCTCGTACTGTGGGCCGCCGGACCGGCGCCGTTTGGCTGGCTCGAGCGCTCGGGGCTCGCGCGCGACGAGCAGGGCTTCGTGCGCGTCGACGAGAGCCTGCGCAGCGTGTCGCATCCCGAGGTTTTTGCCGTCGGCGATTGCGCAGCCACCGGGGAGGCGAAGTCAGGGGTACACGCCGTGCGCCAGGGCGAGGTGCTGGCGCACAACGTGCGCGCGCTCGTCAGGAACACGCCGCTCGTGCCTTACGAGCCCCGGCCTCACGCGCTGCTGTTGCTGACCTGCGGTGCGCGCTACGCGATCGCTGCACGCGGCGGCTGGAGCGCCCAGGGGCGCTGGGTCTGGTGGTGGAAGAACTGGATCGACCGGCGCTGGATGGCGCGCCTGCGCGGCGAAAAGCTCAAGCCCAAGGAGTCTTTGGAGAAGAAATGACTGTCGTCCCCGCAAAAGCGGGACCCAGAATTTCTTCAGAAAAACTTTGGACCCCCGCTTTCGCGGGGGCGACGCTTAGTTGCCTAGGCGAGCCAGCTGAATCAGCTCTTCGATGGAGGGCGCCTGCGCGAGCGCGGCGTGCTCGGTCTCCTTGCCGCGCACCGTGATGAGCAGGCCCTTGTTCTGCGGGTTGGTGCCGCGGCTGCGCACGTCGAGCCAGCGCGCGCCGATGCGCTTGCCGTTCACGTCGCGCAGCACGGTGCCGCCGTTCACGCGCTCCTCGTAGCCGACGATCTGGCCGCGCTCGTCAAGGCGAGGCACAAAGAGCGTGATCTGCGCGAGTTCTTCCCCGCTGCGCTCGTCGCGCATCATGTCCTTGTAGCCAATGACGTGACCCTGCGCGTTGCGCAGCTCTTCGCGCGCGAGCGGCTTCGTCTCGATTGCGGTGCAGCCGCCCAGGGCAAGGATGAGCGCAGTTCTTATTAGTGTGTTCATCTGTCGCGCGACTCTACGCCAGTACAAAGACTGACGCAATTCCGTACCAAGTACGAAACAACTATTTCGTACTTGGTACGGAATCAGTCCCCCTACTTGTGCCCGCGGCGCGCTTCGATAGCCTCTATCTCATCCATGATGCGATCCATCCGCGCGATCACCGCCCGGTAAGGCGCCGGGGTCGCGAGATCGACGCCCGCGCGCTTGACAAGCTCGTAGGGATAGTCCGAGCCGCCGGCGCTGATGAGCTGCAGGTAGCGCTCGCGCGCTCCGGGCTCGCCTTTCAGCACACGCTCGGCGAAAAGCGAGCTCGCCGCGATCGAGGTCGCGTACTGGAAGACGTAGAACGCCCTATAGAAGTGCGGGATGTAGGCCCATTCCACGGTGTAGAGGTCGTCGATCTTCACCACGCCCTCGCGCTCGCCGTGGTAGCGGCGCAGAATCTGGCCGTAGATCTCGGAGAGGCGCTTGCCGGAGAGCGGTTCGCCGCGGTCGACCCGCGCGTGCACGTCGCGCTCGAAGTCGGCGAACATCGCCTGGCGGAAGAACGTCGCGCGCAGCCCTTCCAGCGCCGAGCCGAGGTAGAGCAGGCGCTCGTCGTCGCTCCTGGCGCTCGCGAGCGCATGCTCGAGGAGCAGCGCTTCGTTGAACGTCGAGGCGATTTCGGCGACGAAGGTGGCGTAGTCCGCATTGATGTACGGCTGCGCCGCATTCGAGAAGTACGAGTGCATCGCGTGGCCCCATTCGTGCGCGATGGTCGACACCGACTCGTAGTTGCCGGTGTAGTTCATCAGCACAAAGGGGTGCACGTCGTAGGCGTCGCCCGCCATGTGGGCGCCCGATTGCTTATGCGGCCGCGGGTAGGTGTCCATCCAGCGGTGCTCGAAGCCGGTTGCCATGGCGGAGACGTAGCGCTCGCCGAGCGGCTTCACCGCCTCGAGCACCATGCGCTTGCCCTGCGCCAGCGGGTAGCTCGGCTCGGAGACCACGAGCGGCGGATAGATGTCGTAATAGCGCATTTCGCCCGGCGCGATGCCGAGCAGCCGGGCGCGCAGCCGGAAGTAGCGGTGCAGCGTCGGCAGGCCTTTGTCGGTTTCCGCGATCAGCGTGTCGTACACCGCGACCGGCAGCCGCTCGCCGTCGAGCGAGCGCGCGAGCGTGCTCGGATACTTGCGCACGCGCGCGTACACCGTGTCCTTCTTCAGGCTCTCCTGGAACATGACGCCGCAGGTGCGCTCGAACTCCTTCCACTGGCCCCAGAACGTGTCGAACACGAGCTTGCGATCGGCGCGGTTAGGCGCCTCGCGGCCGACTTCATAGCCGGACGGGTCGAGCTTGAGATCGCGTCCATCCGAAAGCCGCACCGTCGGCCACGGCATGTCGGCGTTCGCGAGGATCTGGTACACCGAGCCCGCCGCGTCTCGCGAAAGATCGAACGTAGCGACCAGGCTCTCGCCCCTGGCATCGAGCGTGTGCGGCGCCATGCGCAGGATATTGTCGACGTGGTGGCGGTAGATGCCGAGCGCCTTGTCGGCCGCGAACAGCTCATGAATGCGAGCGGGCCCCGCGCGCAGCAGCTCGGGCCGCATGAACGCCACGGTTTGCGAGAGCTCGGCGCCGAGCACGCGCGCCTGCTGGCTGAGCTCGAGGCTCTCCGGCACGCCGGTATCCTCCGCAAGCAGCTCCTCGGCGTAGACCTCGAGCCGCGCGAAGCGCTTGCCCGCGTCGGCGTAGCGATCGAGGCACGACTGCAGGCGCTGCGCCGACTCGCCCAGGTGGCCGCGGCACGCGGCGATGGTTTTCAGCTCGGTGCGCAGCTTCGCCGCGTCGTCCTGCCACGCCTTCACGGTTGGATAAAGGTCGGCGAGGTTCCAGCGGTCCTGCGTTTCCTCGGCGGCGGCATTCGCCGCGACCAGCACCAGCGCCAGCGCAAATGTTTTGATCATCGGTCTCTTATACTTAGCGGGTTGGCACCCCGGACACGAATCGAACGTGCGACCTGCCCCTTAGGAGGGGGCTGCTCTATCCACTGAGCTACCGGGGCGCGTGCCCGCGCATTTTAACTGCCGAAGGATTCCGCGCTTGCTGTTCCTGAGACGCTTGCTGCTTATGTCATGGCTTTCTGCGCTTCCGGCGTACGCACAGTCCCAGTCGTGGGGCTGGGACGACGGCACGGTGCCCTACGTCAACACGCCGACGGAAGTCGTCGAGCGCATGCTGCGCATGGCGGAAGTGCATCCCGGCGACTACGTCATCGATCTCGGCTCGGGCGACGGCCGCATCGTCATCGCGGCGGCGAAGCGCGGCGCGCGCGGCCTCGGCGTCGATCTCGATCCGGCGCTCGTCAAGCTCGCGACGCGCAACGCGCGCGAGGCCGGGGTGGCCGATCGCGCGCGCTTCGAGGTGAAGGACATCTTCGACACGGATCTCTCGCGCGCGAGCGTGATCACGATGTACCTGCTTCCCGAGTTCAACGTGAAGCTGAAAGAGCGCCTGCTTGCGCTCAAGCCCGGCACGCGCATCGTGTCCCACGACGGCAGCATCGGCGACTGGCCGGCGGACGAGACGCACGAGATGCGCACGCCGGAAAAGCCGGTGGGCCTGGGCGGCATGTCGAGGATCGAGCTCTGGATCGTGCCGGCAGACGTGCACGGCGCGTGGACGAGCGAGCTGCCGTCGCATGGCGGCAGCTGGCGCTTCCAGGTCGGCCAGCATTACCAGCTGCTGGACGTGAAGGCAGCGGCGGGAGGGCGCGAGCTCGTCGTGCGCAACACGCGCCTGCGCGGCGAGGAGGTGAAGCTCATCGTCACCGGCCTCGTCGGCACCCGGCCCTGGCACCACTACTTCGTCGGCACCGCGCACGGCGATGCGATCGACGGCAACGTCACCGTCTCCGATGGCAGCGCGCAGACCGTCTATCCATGGCACGCGACACGCGCCCGGTAGAGCAGCTCACCGTCTTCGACGGCATCGTGCTCATCTGCGGCATGGTGATCGGCGCCGGCATCTTCAAGGCACCCTCGATCGTCGCGGCCAACACTTCGACTCCGACGCAATTCGTGTTCGCCTGGGTCCTGGGCGGCGTGGTATCGCTGTGCGGCGCGCTCGTCTACGCCGAGCTCGCCGCGCGCTACCCGGAAACGGGCGGCGAATACGCCTTCCTTTCGCGCGGCTGGGGCCGGGGCGTGGCGTTCGTGTTCGCCTGGGCCCGCATGACGGTGATCCAGACCGGCGCCATCGCCGCGGTGTCGTTCGTCTTCGGCGATTACGCTTCCGAGATCTTTCGCCTCGGCGAAAAGAGCTCGGCGATCTATGCGGCGCTCGGGGTAGCCGGCCTCACCGCGCTCAACATCGCCGGCACGCTGCAGTCGAAGCTCCTGCAGCGGGCGATGCAGGTCGCGCTGTTCGGCGGGCTGCTCTTCATCGCTTTAGCCGGCCTATTCGCCGGCTCGCCCCCGCCAGCGAGCGCAGCCGCGAGCGGCAGCTCCTTCGGCCTGGCGATGATCTTTGTCCTGCTCACGTACGGCGGCTGGAACGAAGCGGCGTACCTCGCCGGCGAAGTGCGCGATGCGCGGCGCAACATGACGCGCGTGCTGGTGGGCGGCATCCTCACGGTGACGGTGCTCTATCTCCTTGTGAACCTCGGCTATCTTGCGGCGCTCGGCATGGACGGCATGCGCTCGTCGAAGGCGGTCGCTGCGGACGTCGTGCGTACTTTCGGCGGCGACAAGGTCGCGGTACTCCTGGCGCTCATCGTCTGCCTTGCCGCGCTCACCACCATGAACGCCGCGATCTTCACGGGCGCGCGCACGAGCTACGCGTTCGGGCGCGATTTCGCGCTGTTCGCGCGTCTGGGCGCGTGGCGCGAAGCGGGCAGCACGCCGGCGAATGCGCTCCTCCTGCAGGGAGCGATCACGCTCGTCCTCGTGGGGGCGGGCTCGCTCACGCCCGACGGCTTCAGCGCCATGGTGGCTTATACGGCGCCGGTGTTCTGGACGTTCTTCTACCTGAGTGGCACGACGCTCTTTCTCTTCCGCGAGCGCACGCTCGAGCGACCCGCGTTCCGCACGCCGCTCTATCCGCATATCCCGATCGCGTTCACCGTGATGTGCGCCTACATGCTCTATTCGAGCGTCGACTACATCCGCAACCCCCAATTCGGGCCGAGCTTCGGCGCGGCGGTGTTCGCCGGCCTCATCGTCATGGCGGCCGGCGTGCCCCTCTACTTCATGCTGCGCTCGCGGTGACGCTGACCGAGCTGCGCTACATCGTCGCGGTGGCGCGCGAGCGCCACTTCGGGCACGCGGCCGAGGCGTGCTTCGTGTCGCAGCCGACGCTGTCGGTGGCGGTGAAGAAGCTCGAGGAGGAGCTCGGCGTCACGCTCTTCGAGCGCGGCCCGGGGGAAGTCTCCGTCACGCCGGCGGGGCAGAAGATCGTCGAGCAGGCGCAGCGCGTGCTCGAGGAGGCCTCGCGCATCAAGGAGCTCGCCGCCGCCGGCCGCGACCCGCTCGCCGGGCCGTTGCGGCTGGGCGCGATTTACACCATCGGGCCCTATCTGCTGCCCAAGCTGATTCCGATCCTGCGGCGCCAGGCGCCGGCGATGCAGCTCCACATCCAGGAGAACTTCACCCACCGGCTCGCCGAGGCGCTGAAGAGCGGCGAGGTGGACGTGATCCTGATCGCGCTGCCGTTCGTCGAGCCCGGCGTGGAGACGGCCGCGTTGTACGACGAGCCGTTCTTCGTCGCCATCCCCAAGGGCCACGCGTGGGAGGCGCGCAAGCGCATCACCTCGGAAGAGCTGACGAAGGAGAGCCTGCTGCTCCTTGGCGAGGGGCACTGCTTCCGCGACCAGGTCATGGAGTTCTGCCATACCACGCGCGCCCGAGCGATCGAAGGCGGCTCGCTCGAGACCATCCGCCAGATGGTGGCGAGCGGCGTCGGCGTGACGGTGCTTCCCGCGACGTCGGTCAGCGCCAACAGTGCGCCCGGCGACCTGATCCGCATCCTGCCCTTCGCGCGCCCGGTGCCCTCGCGCCGGGTCGGGCTTGCCTGGCGGCGCAGCTTCCCGCGTCCCGAGGCGGTCGAGGCGCTGAGGAAGAGCATCCTGGCCACCAACCTGCCGCAGGTCGAGAAACTCCATTGAAGCGGGGGTCAGGTCTTGAATTGACGCAGACCGATGCATCAATT